>JAIQGD010000060.1 GCA_020072765.1 Terriglobia bacterium | reverse complement strand
GGATCGCGTTTGCGGCGGCTGAACACCGCGCTGGGGACGCGAATTCCCTGATGGACTGTTGTATCGGTGCTCATCGGACGAAGCTCGAGATCGTTACCGGTGCCTTGATACACCGTGTGGCCGTCACGGCCGATCAGTCTAATTTCCGTGCGATCGGCCAGCAGCCGCGAGTTCGGCAAGAGACCGGACAGACGCACGGGGAGAAACACCGTGCGCGCGCCTTCGGCCCGCCGGCGCTGATTTTCTTCAGCGACATCCACTGGGCCAAAGCCAGGCTTCTCCAGCACGTCGTCGATCGCCTGGCCAGGCGCCGGCTGAAATCTTCCCGCACCGGGCGCGAACGCCACTGCGATGGCACGGGCAGTCGTCGATACGCTGGGCCGCGAACCGGGCGTCAGCATTTGTTCCAGGCGCCAAGCGGTACGCCACGGCAATAACGGGGCACATTGTGCGGCGAAGAGCACCGCAACAGAGAGCACGCGCGCAACCGAGGTGCTGCGGCGGCGATACTGCAGGAGCAACACTCCCGCGGCCGCGACGAGCAGCAGCGTTTCGCGTACCAGAGACGGCACCCAGGCGAAGCCGGTCAGTGCCGTGGCATCGGTTGCGCCGATGATCACATTGTGAAAGTCGCCGCCGAAGCCGACCCAGTTGCTGCTGGATCAACTCCGGGTCCTTGAGCCGCCCTTGCTGTAGCCGCCGTCGTAGCGCCCGCAGATCTCCAATGAGTCCTCGCAAGCGCCGCTGCCGCGGGCGAAAAAATGTGGCCCATGCCCATCGACGAGGAATACCAGGAATTCATCAAGAGCAACATCGCCGATATCCGCAACACCTCGACCGCAAAAGGCGGCGGGGCCATCACCGCCGCGTGGTTCCTGAAGGAATTCGCCGAAGATACGCCGTGGATCCACCTCGACATCGCCGCGACGTGCTGGCTGGACGACGGGCGCCCATGGCTGGCGAAAGGGCCCACCGGCGTCGCCATCCGCTCGATTATCGATTTCGCCCTGAAGATGTAGCGCCCGCCCTCAGCGGGCTCTCACATCTTTTCCGGCGCGGTGATGCCGAGCAGGCCGAGGGCGGCCACGAGCTGCTCGCGCACCAGCGACGTCAGCCGCAGCAGAAACGCGCGCTTCTCCGCGTCCTCTTCCGACAGGATGTGGTGCTTGTGGTAGAAAACGTTGAAGGCCTGCGCCAGATCGAAGGCATACCGCGCCACGAAGGCCGGCTCGTGCGCGCCCACGGCGGCCTCGACCCGCGCATCGAGCGAACCCGCCAGCAGGGCCAGTTCCCATAGATCGTCGCCGGCGGGCATCCCCAGAAACTTGGCCACGTCGATTTCACCGCTGCCGATGCGCAGCAGGTTGGCGGCGTCCACGCGTTCGAATTCGGGATGCTGTTCGGCGCCCTTGCGCAGGATGCCGTTGACGCGCACCACGGCGTATTGCACGTAAGGTCCCGTCTCGCCCTCGAAGCTCAGCGCGTCCTCGAAGTCAAACGCGATCACGGTCGAGCGCGTGATCCGCAGCAGAAAATAGCGCAGCGCCCCGATGGCGATGGCGTGAGCCATGGCGGCGCGCTCGGATTCCGGCTCAGCGGCATGGCGCGCATCCACTTCCTTTCTCGCGCCGGCTTCGAGCTGGTCGATCAGGTCGTCGGCCTTCACGCCCTGCCCTTTCCGCCCGCTCACTTCGATGTAGGGCTTCTTGGCGTCCTCCGGGGGAATCTCGTAGCCCATCTCGCGGGCGCACCGCGGCGTGAGCGCCACGACGTTGTAGGAAAAATGCTGCAGCCTGTCCGCCTCCTGCGCGTATCCGAGCGACCGCAGCCCCGCCACAACCACCTGCTGCGGGTAGGCCTGCCGCGAATCGATCACGTTGAACACTTCCTGCGCGTGGCCGAACGCGGGCGCGCCGGCCTGACCCGCCTCGCTCGCCGTCGTCCAGGCCTCGTGGCCGTCCGGATGGGTGTGGAAGCGCTGGTAATAAAAATCGCGGCCCAGCAAGCCGAACTTCCACAGGTGGTAGGCGATGTCCTTCCCCACGTAGGTCACCGTGCCGTTGGAGCGCACGATGATTTTGGCTTCGGCCATCTCGGTGGGCTCTTCTTCGCCTTCGGGCGTTTCGCGATCGGAGGGAAGCTGCATCACCCAGCATCCCGCGTTTTTCCCCGACGCCGCGAGCTGGATCACGCCGCGCTGCTTCAGCATCTCGAAGGCCGCGTCCCAGAATTTCAGGTGCAGAATTTCGCTTTCGCGGGAGAGCAGATCGTAGTTGATGCCCAGCCGGTCGAGCGTGCGCAGATGGCAGCGCACGATGGCCGTCGCGACGATCTCCGCCATTTCCGCGGAGGCGCCGTGGCCCTCTTCGATCTCCTTCAACATCTGCCCGCGCAACTCCAGCCGCGCCTTGTCCTCCGCCAGATATTGCGTCACGCGCGTGTACAGGTCCCAGCAGACGTAATCAAACTTCGGCGCGGCGGCCAGCGCCCGGACTTCCTCCAGCGATTTCTTTTCCAGGTGCAGGAATCCGACGATCACGTCGGCGACCTGCACGCCGGTGTTGTCGATGTAGTTGTGCACTTCCACGCGGCGGCCGGTGTGCCGCAGCAGGCGCACAAACGCGTCGCCCAGCACGGCGTTGCGCAGGTGGCCGATGTGCGCGGCCTTGTTCGGGTTCACGCTGGTGTGCTCGATCACCACCTTGGGCGCATCGGGCGCCGGGGGCGCCACCGCTTCCCTCCCCGCTTCTTCGCAGGCCGCGCGGAAAAACGCCGCGCGGTCCAAAAACGCGTTCAGGTAGCCGCCCCCCGCCACTTCCACGCGCGCCACCCCTTCGATGGGCTTGAGCGCGTTGGCAATCTCCTGCGCCAGCGCGCGCGGGGGCTTCTTGAGCTGCTTGGCCAGCTCAAAGCAGACCGGCGAAGCCACTTCGCCCATGGAAATCTTCGGCGGGCGCGCGGTCACCACCGGCACGTCCGTCTTGTAGCGCTCGCGAATGTGATGGCGCAGCGCCTTGCGAATGCGGTTCTCGACCGTCTTATACACGTGGCTCCCTTGTCTCGATGAGTCTGGCGATTATAGGAGATGCTTCCCATGCCGTCAAAGCGGCCCGGCCGGCGCGCCGGGCATTTGACAGTCATCGGAGGCCAGAATAGTATCGTTTTCTGCGAAGTTTCGGCGCAGTGATGCACCGCACATGAAAAATACGACCATTGCCTATTTCGATTGCTTCTCCGGCATCAGCGGCGACATGGTGCTGGGAGCGCTGGTGGACGCCGGCGCCGATCTCGGCGCGATCGAACGCGAGCTGCGCAAGCTCCAGCTCGAGGGCTGGACGATTTCCGCCGCCAAGGTCCAGCGCGGCGCGATTTTCGCCACGCACGTCAAAGTCGAAACGAAGGAAGACCATCATCATCGCGGCCTTTCGATCATCCTGAAGCGGATTGACAACGCGGATCTCGCGCCTCGCGCGGCCCAGCGCGCCCGCGCAATTTTCACGCGCCTGGCCGAGGCGGAAGCGAAAGTACATCAGGTGCCGGTCGAAAGCGTTCACTTCCACGAAGTGGGCGCGGTCGATTCGATCGTGGACATTGTCGGCGCAGCGATTGGATTCGAGCTGCTGGGGATTGACGAATTCGCCTGCTCGGCGATGGACGTCGGCGCGGGCCAGGTGAAGACGGCGCACGGATTGCTTCCCGTCCCCGCTCCGGCAACGCTCGAACTGCTGCGCGGCGTGCCCACCTATTCCAGCGGCATCGCGCGGGAACTCGTCACGCCCACCGGCGCGGCGCGGCGAGCACCACCGGAGAGCAGCCGGAAGCGCCCGTCACCGTGATCGAGACCAACATCGACGATATGAGCCCGCAAATCTACGGCTACCTGGCCGAGAAGGCGCTCGCCGCCGGGGCCCTCGACATCTTTTCCGCGCCCGTGCAGATGAAGAAGAACCGCCCGGGCCTGCACGTGACGCTGCTGTGCGAGCCCCAGAACGCCGCGCCGCTGATCGATCTGCTGTTCCGCGAGACCACGACCATCGGCGTGCGCACCCACGACGTGCGCCGCAGAACGCTCGCGCGCGAGTGGGTGCCCGTGGCGACGCCGTTCGGCGAAGTGCGCATGAAGATTTCGCGCATGAACGGCTCGGTGCTCAACGCCGCGCCGGAGTACGACGATTGCCAGCGCATCGCCGCGGCGCGCGGGGTTCCGCTCAAGCAGGTGATGGCCGCGGCGTCGTTTGAATTCGAAAAACAGTTTCCCTACCGGGGCGAAAGCCGCGCGGAATCGAATGGATAAGCCGAAAAAGTTCTACCTCACCACGCCGATCTATTACGCGAATTCGCGGCCGCACGTCGGCTCGGCCTACACCACGATCGTGTGCGACGTCATCGCGCGCTACAAGCGCATGTGCGGCTACGAGGTGGCCTACTTGACCGGCACCGACGAGCACGGCGTCAATATCGAGCGCGCCGCCGAAAAACAGGGGATCACGCCCGCGGAGCTGGTGGATCGCAACCAGCAGATTTTCCGCGACCTGTGGAAACTGCTCGGCATCCAGCACACGCATTTCATCCGCACGACCTCCACCGAACATGCGCGCGCCGTGCAGACGCTGGTCCGCCGCACCCGGCACCATTCGCCCCACGCCATCTACAAGGCCAAGTACGAGGGCCGCTACTGCATTCACGACAATCTCTACGTCAGCGATTCGCGCGAGCCCGCCGATTGCCCCCTCTGCGGCCGGCCCTCCGAACTCATCTCCGAGGAGAACTATTTCTTCCGCCTCTCGGCCTATCAGCAGCAGTTGCTCGACCTGTACGCGAAGAATCCAAAGTTCGTCGAGCCGGATTTCCGCCTGAACGAAGTGAAGAGCTTCGTCGAAGCGGGCTTGCGGGACGTCTCCATCAGCCGCATGTCGATCAAGTGGGGCATCCCCTGGCCCGACGATCCCGCGCACGTCTTCTACGTCTGGTACGACGCGCTCACCAGTTACATGAGCGGCATCGGATACGGCGAAGGCGAAAAGGGTAGCGCCGAATTCCAGAAATTCTGGCCCGCCAATCTGCACATGATCGGCAAGGAAATCATCCGCTTCCACGCCGTCTACTGGCCGGCCTTCCTGATGGCCGCCGGCCTGCCGCTGCCCGAAAAAATCTTCGCCCACGGCTGGCTGCTCTTCGAACAGGAGAAGATGAGCAAATCGAAGGGCAACGTCGCGTATCCCGAGCCGATCGTGATGGCGCTCAGCGAGCTGACCGGCGTGAAAGTCGGCAACGATGCGCTGCGCTACTACTTGCTCCGCGAAACCGTCTTCGGCCAGGACGGCAATTTTTCCCGCGAGGCGCTGCTCACGCGGTACAACGCCGACCTGGCCAATGGCCTCGGCAACCTCGCCAGCCGCATTCTCACCATGATTGAAAAGTACTGCGGCGGCGTGATTCCTGTGCCGCCCAAGGCTGGATTTGGCGGAGCCTACGCGACGGTTTCCACAACGGCGCAATCGGAGCGGAAATCGGCGATCGAAGCGTTTGAAAGCTTTTCGTTCTCCCGGGCGGTGGAATCGATCTGGAATATCGTCGCGGAAACGGATCGGTTCATTACAACCGAGAAGCCATGGACGCTGGGCGAGGACCCCACCAAGCGAGAGACTTTGGATGGTGTGCTCTACACGGCGGCGGAAGCTTTGCGATTTGTCACGGTTCTGGCTCATCCCGTGATTCCGGATGCCACGCTTAGGATTTGGAAGCAACTCGGCCAGACCACGGCGTTGCAGCAGGACGGCACCCGCAGCAACACCGGCGGGCGCCGCGCCAGCGGCACCCGTTGCGCCCGCGGCAGCCGCGGCACCCGCTGGCGGCGAAAAAATCGGCATCGAGGATTTCGCCAAAGTCGATCTGCGCGTCGGCGTCGTGCAATCCGCCGAAAAAGTGGCCGGGGCGGACAAGCTGCTGAAGCTCATGGTCGATATTGGCGGCGAGGTCCGCCAAGTGCTGGCGGGCATTGCGCTGGCCTATGCGCCCGAGCAATTGGTGGGGCGCAAGGTCGTGGTGGTCACCAACCTCGCGCCGCGCAAGATGCGCGGGGTGGAATCCAACGGCATGCTGCTGGCGGCCTCGGCCGGCCCCGACGGCAAGCCGGTGCTGTGCACGTTCGCCGAAGACATTCCCGCCGGCGCCAAAGTGAAGTAGCCGGCGGCATTGTTCGCTCGTCTGCGCGCCGGTGCTATCGCGAGCGGAGCGAGACCAGTGGCTAGTGACTAGTGGCGAGTGGCTAGAGTCCGATGCCCCCGCCATGGCGGCGTCATCCCGAGCGGAGCGCGCTGTTTGCGTTCCGCTGTGGAACGCGATAGCGCTACGTTGTCATCCCGAGCCCAGCCGCGGGTTTTGCGGATGGGGGCGAGGGATCTGCTGTTGCCTTGGTTCCCTGCGCTGGCGGCGAAGACCAAAGGCAGATTCCTCACTGCTCTCTGCGCCTCTGCGGTAAGGTTTTGACGTGCGCGGCAGAAGCGCCCGCCTAAAGGCGGCCGCTACATAGTACGGCACCACCCGAAAGTTGTTGCGACATGGACATCATCGACTCACACGCGCACCTGGAATTTCGTAATTTCGACGAAGACCGCGCGGCCATGCTCGAACGCGCCCGCGCCGCCGGCGTCGCGACGCTGCTGGCCATCGGCAGCGGCACCGGCCCGGCCGAGCGGCTCGATGCCGCCATCCCCTTCGCCGAGCAGCACGACTGGATCTACGCGACCATCGGCATCCATCCGCACGATGCGGCGGTCGCCACCGACGACCACTTCGCGCGTCTCGACGAGCTGGCGCGCCACCCGCGCGTGCTCGCCTGGGGCGAAATGGGCCTCGACTACCACTACGACCATTCGCCCCGCGACGTGCAGCAGCAGGTCTTCCGCCGGCAGCTCCGGCAGGCCCGCGCCACCGGCCATCCGGTGGTCATTCATTGCCGCGACGCGTGGGACGATTGCCTGGCCATCCTCGGCGAAGAGTGGCGGGCCTCGGGTCTGGGCGGCATTTTCCACTGCTTCACGGGAACGCTGGAGGAGGCGCGCCGCGGGATGGACATGGGCTTTCTGGTGTCGTTCGCTGGCAACGTGACCTACCCGAAGATGCAACACCTGCGCGACGTGGCGCGCGAGCTTCCGCTCGACCGCCTGCTCACGGAGACCGATTCTCCGTTCCTGCCTCCCCAGGGCCGCCGGGGCAAGCGCAACGAGCCCGCCTTTGTGGTTGAGGTAGCGCAAGCCTTGGCGAATGTGAGAAACTTAGTCCCCGATGAGGTGGCGGCCGCTACGGCCGCAAACTTCCGGCACTTTTTCCGGCTAGGCGCCCGGAACACTCCGGCGCAGCCCAGGTAAACAAATCGGATGGCTTTCGCTGTCCAAACCGTCAAAGGCATCTTCGATCTGGTTCGCGACGACCTGTCGCTCGTCGAGCAGGAGTTGGCCGCCCAGAGCGGCTCGGCCATCGAGCCCGCCGCGCAGATCGCCGGCTATCTCCGCGAAGGCGGCGGCAAGCGGCTCCGTCCGGCGCTGCTGCTGCTCGCCGCGGGCGCCGCGGGCTATCGCGGCCCCAGCGCCATCCGTCTGGGCGCGGTGGTCGAGATGATCCACAGCGCGACGCTGGTTCACGACGACGTCATCGACGGCGCCGAAACCCGCCGCGGCCGCCCCAGCACCAACGCGCGCTGGGGCAATCACATGAGCGTGCTGGCCGGCGACTGGCTCTACATGCAGTCATTCGAAATGGCCCTGCGCGAGCGCAATTTCGCCATCCTCGACATCCTCATCGGCCTCACCCAAAACATGGTCGAAGGCGAACTCCTGCAGCTCATGCACATGGGCAAAATCGATCTCACCGAATCCGACGCGACCGAGCTGGCTTACCGCAAGACAGCCTGTCTGTTCAGCGGATGCACGCGCCTGGGCGCAGTGCTTGCCCGCCAGTCGCAGCGCGGCGAGGAAGCGCTGGCCGAATACGGCCGCAACGCCGGCCTCGCCTTTCAACTCGTGGACGACCTGCTCGATTTCACGGCCTCGCATGAACAGCTCGGCAAGCCCGTCTTGAGCGACCTGAAGGAAGGAAAAGTCACGCTGCCGCTGATTTTCGCGCTGCAAAACGGCCTGCCCCGCGCGGACGGCGAAAACAAGAACGGCTCCGCCGAAGGCCGCCGGCTGGTCGCCAAGGTCCTCGAGGAGCGCGGCTTCCTGAGCGTGCGTCCCGAGCAGATCACCCAGCTCGTGCGGGAAACGGGCGCGCTCGACCGAGCCACCGCGCTCGCGCGCGATTATGCCAGCCGCGCCAAAGCCGCCCTCGACGAACTCCCCGACACCGAATACCGCCGGGCCCTGCTCTGCGTCCCCGATTTCATCCTCGAACGCGATAACTAATCCGCAGTCTGTACGCGGTGGGGCGTAAGGATGATCGCGCGTCTCCGTGCTCTCTGCGCCTTCCTCTGCGACCTCTGTGTTAAATCCGTTGCCGCCGCATGCACCGGCTTACGACAGAGCGCGCAGAGCAGGCACAGAATTCACTGAGGAAGATCGCTGCGGGCGAATTCGTTTCCGCGCCCGATTAGGCGTGGGCCAGGAGCGCGGCGGCGCGCGGCCCGGTGTTCTGCGCGGTGGGCTGCGCGAGGGACTGCTTGGCGTCTTCGATCAAATCGGCGGGCTTCCATTCGTTGCCGTAATACCACTTGTAGACCGTGCCGTTCGGCGCGATCACCGTCGTGCTCAGCGAGTGCTCGATCTGATCGCCGGCCGCGCTGTAGGTCAGTCCAAAAAACTCCGCCACCTTCGGCAGGTCCTTCGCCGGCACCACGGCAAATTGCCAGCGGTCGAAGGGATTCCCCCCGGTGGCCTCCCGGAACGTCTCGGCATAGCGCCGCAGCACGCCTGGCGTATCGTGCGCGGGGTCGAAGCTGACGCTCAGCAGGCGAATCTTCGAATCGGGCGGCCGGTGGCCGCGCGTGGCCGCGTAGATGCTCGCGAAGTTCTTGGAGACCAGCGGGCAAAAATCGGGAAACGGGCAGCGCGTGTAGATAAACGTCACCAGCAGCGCGTCGCCGCGATACGATGCGAGATGAATGCGCTTGCCGTCCTGATCGATCAGGGCGAAATCCGGCACCTTCTCGCCGGGCTGCGGCTGGTGGAACTGCGTGGTGGGCTTGCCCGGAGCGCCGCTGCCTTTCTTCGTCACCACGATGTTCTCGATATAGGCGCCGTCGCTCGAAACAACGACGTCCGCCGTGATCTCGTCGCCCGGACCCAAGCCCTGCAGGAGATGCGCGTCGCGCACCGGGTACGGCATGGTCATCGCATCCATGAACCCGGGAATGTTTTCGTGGTTGATGGTGGCCAAACCCTGTTGCATGTCAATCGACACAATCTTGCCCTTCAGGTGATAGCGGCGGACCTGCTCTTGTTCCTGCTCCTGCTTCTTGCAGCCCGCGGCGCCCAGCGCCATCACCGCCACCACCAGAGCGAAGACGCCAACCGCCCGCCGCCATGTACGGCTCTGTCTGTGTTTCACAGTCATTCCGCCTTTCTTGAGAATTCCCCGCGCCGCATTGTACGCGAGGGCGCGCCGAATCAGTAATGGAATCGCCAGCGGAGCTCGGCGTAGATCTCGCGCGGCTTATTGTAGTGAACGCCTCCGAAGGTCAGGGAATTGTCGGTCAGCAAGTGGCGGTTGGCCACATTCAACGCGGTCAGCGACACCGTAAACCTCTCCCCGAATTTCCTCCCGATCGAAACGTCGGCCGTGGTGTGGCCCGGCAGATAATTCGGCGGAGGAGGACTGCCATTCGTAAACCCCGAGCCGTAATACACATTGGCCGCCGCAAACGCCCGCCAGGGCAGCGCCGCCTCGAATCCCACGTCGAGCGTGTTCCTCTGATCGTGATCGAGCGGAAAGTAGCCTTGCGGCGGAGAAAAATCCGTCAGCCCGCCGGTGATCGCTCCCCGGCCCTGCGCCACCTGGTTCGAGTAGGCCAGATGCACCTGGGCGCTCTTCCACAGGCGCGGCGAACGCAGCGTGAGTTCCCAGCCGCGGATCAGAGCCCCTCCAATCGTCAGGGGAAAGAAGATATTGGATTCGCCCACGTTGTTGTGATCGAAGTAGTTCTCGGCGCGCGTCTGAAACGTATCGGCGTCCAGAGACCACCCGCGCAGCGGAATCGTGACGCCGAACTGGTGTTCCTCGTCGCGCTCGCCGTGCAGCGGAATGAATCCGAGATTCTGGCTGGTGACGTACTCCAGCAGCGGCCCGGAGGCCGTCACCAGCGGCGGCGGTTGGAAGTAGCGCCCGTAAAATGCGCGGAACACCCAGTGCAGGCGCGGAAGGCGCAGCGCCGCGCCCACGCGGGGACTGGTCGCGTTCTCCACCACCCCGCCCGAAAAGTGCGTCTGGCGAAATCCGCCGATCAACGTCAGCCACGACGTGGGCGCGAATTTGTCGCTCAAGAATATGGCTTCCTCCGAGCCGGACGCATACTCCAGCCGCTGCACCGGCGGATTCCCGCTGCTGTCGTTGAAGATCAGGCCGAAGAATTGACGGTCGCGCTGCGCGAAGGCGTAGAGCCCGGCCTGCCCGTCGTTTTTCGGCAGGTGGAAGACGAGCGTCGCCTGGCCGCCTCCATAGTGGGAGGCGCGGTTGTCGGTCGTGCTGAGCGGCTTCTCGATGGGAGAGCTGCCGTAGTTGGCGCTGTTGTAATGGTAGAAGGGCGAGACGGTCAGCGCCGCGTTGGGATTGATCGTCCGCACCCAGGAGAAATTCACAGACGCGTCGGCCTCGCGCTCGGTGTCGCGGACGTCGCACGTCAACGCCCCGGGTGCGCACGCCGCCTGCTGCTCGGGAGTGTTGGGAATCTGATAGAAATCCCGCCGCGCGGAGGTCACCAGGCGCAACTGGTCCTTCGGATCGGCGTTGAAGATCAGCGAGCCGAAGCCTCCGAAGCCGTTCTCGGCGTCGTGGAGAATTGTTCCAACCGGCGTATCGAGGCCCAGGTCGCTGCGGTTGCCGTTCGCGCTCGCGTAGTACGCCAAGCGGGTCGTGTGGCCTCCGAAATTGATCTCATCGTTGGTTTGAAAGAAGTTTCCCGCGCTCAGGACGACTTCGGCTTCGTTGTTGCGTTCAAAGCCCGTCCGCGGGACCACATTGAACACCGCGTAGGTGCGGTCGCCGTACTCGGCATCGTAGCTGCCGCGCTCCACTTCCAGGTAGTCGATGTCCTTGGGATCGAATTGCGGGCCGACGTTGCTGGCGATGTTCGTGTTCGGCAGCGGCACGCCGTCCACCAGCCAGCTCACCTGATGTCCTCCGCGCACGTGCAATTGATCGTGCGTCAGATACGCCCCGGGGACGAAATCCGTGATGATGGAAAGACTGTTGGTGCGGTCCGCGCCCGGCGTCCGTTCGACGTCCGCCCGGCTGATCAGCGTCGCCGGCGTGGCCGAACTCGCGCTCGCGGCTTCGGTTTGCGCCGAGACGGTGGTCGTCTGGCTCACCGTGGCGAGGCGCAGCATGAAGTGCAGCACCGGCGAGGAATCCGCAACCACCGTGACGCGCTGCGCCGACTTCTCGAATCCGGGCACGGCGACGGTGACGATGTAGTCGCCGATCGGCACGCTCGTGAATGCAAATTCACCGTCTGGATTGGTCTGCGCCGCCTGCGACCAGTACGACGTAGCCGCTTTCAGTTCCACGCCCGCGCCGGGAATCGGGCGGTGCTGCGGATCGTGCACGATTCCGCGCAGGCTGCCGAAGATCGTCGCGTGCGCGGGCTGCCCGGACACCAGCAGCCCCGCGGCCAACAAAAACAGGAAACACTTCCGCACAGGAACACTCCATTCCAGAATCACTTTCCGAACACAGGGGGAATGGTTCAGCCGCGCGGAGGCTGGAATGGAACACCGACAAATCCTGCGGGCACCGCTGGGACATACAACACGAAGGCTTGCCGCGTAATCTCAGGAGCCGCCAGGACCACGCGCGCGGCCGGCGCGGTGGGAGCCATCGGCGCGATGAAACCGTAATCCATCCGGGAATGCGCCGAATCCATCGCGCACTTCTGCCCGGCGCAGTGGCTGCACGACATGCCCTTGCCGTGCTGCGTCTTCGCGCCGTGCATCGCGCAGCACATGCACTGCTTCTGGTCGCACGAAAAGCCGCGAGCCAGCAGCGCCAGCGGAACCGCCAGCAGCGCGACGATCACGACAATGGCCTCGGCTCGGCGCATCAAATTCACGCTAACACAAAATTATCCCCCAGTGCCATAGCACCGCGGCCGAGTGACTGAGCCCCAGCACGGCCACATCCAGCTCCTGCGCGCGTTTGCGTTCGGAAAAACTTCGCGGTAGGCTAGCGCCATCGTGCTGCCGTTCAAGCTGGTCTACCACGACGCCTACGACCTCCACCTCGGCGCGCACGTCTTCCCGTCGCAGAAGTACCGCCTGATTCACGACCGCCTTCTGGCGGACGCGATCGCCGCGCCGGAGGATTTCCTCGCGCCCCAGCCCGCCTCGGACGAAGACGTTCTGCTCGTCCATTCGCAGGACTACGTGCGCAAGCTCAAGACCGGATCGCTCTCGCTCACCGAGATCCTGCGCATGGAGGTCCCCTATTCGCAGGAGCTGATCGCGGCCTGCTGGCTGGCCGCCGGCGGCTCGATTCTGGCGGCGCGCCGCGCGCTGGCCGACGGCTGGGCGGCCAACATCGGCGGAGGCTTTCATCACGCCTGCCAGGACCACGGCGAAGGATTCTGCGTCATCCACGACGTGGCCATCGCCATCCGTCGCCTGCAATTCGACGGCGCGATCGAGCGTGCCATGGTGGTCGATACCGACGTGCATCAGGGAAACGGCACGGCGGAAATTTTCGGCGGCGACGGCACCGTGTTCACTCTCTCGATCCACCAGGAGAACAACTATCCGTACCCCAAACCGCCTTCCACGATGGATATCAACTTGCCCAACGGCATTGGCGATGAAAACTATCTCGCCATTCTCGAGAAACAGTTGCACCAGGCGTTCCACGATTTCAGCCCGCAACTTCTGTTTTATGTGGCGGGCGCCGATCCCTACCGCGACGATTTGTTGGGAGGCCTGGCGCTGACGATCGAAGGCCTGGCTCGCCGCGATGCGCTGGTTTTCGACTACGCGCGGCGCAACGGCGTTCCGGTGGCGATTGCTCTGGCCGGAGGCTACGCGCGGCAAGTGGCCGACACCGTCACCATTCACATCAACACGATTCTCGCGGCCCGCGATGCGGCGCAGCAGTGGTTGGCGCGGTCGCAGCCACAATCTCACTGAGCAGCGCGTGCGCTTCTTGTGGTGTTATTTGTCTATATGCAGGGGAGACACGCCGACCGCCGCAGCGCCGGTTGCCGTGTACTTCCCAGCGATCCGAAGGTGCTTGATGCGCGGGTAATTAGGCGGCTGGGGAAACTTGCGTGCGAAGATCTCGACCAAGGATGAAAAAAGAGATGTGAACACCGCTGCAAAAACCGCCGTATAGATCGCGACTGCCGCTCGGTCTGAGCCACCGTGCGTGCCAATGGCAATACACAAAGCGAACAGACCAAAGAATCCTGCGACAATAACGAAAACTACTATCGTCAGAAAATAACGCTTCAGGGTCATATGGTTCCAGTTCATGTCTCCCGCTCCTCCGTCCAGTAAGTGGACCTAGGATCCCTTCCGCAACTTATACTCCTCTTGCGTGTGCATGACAACGCCGGACCGTGGGCTAAAGGCGTTACCGCGCGCTACCGCGCGCCGACTGGATCGCCGCCGTGAGCGCTTGCGCAAATCCCTCGGGCGCAAAGCCCGTGGCGCGGTAGACGATTTCCCCGCCCCGCCCCAGAACCAGCACCGTGGGCAGCGAGTCCACGTCGAGCAAACCGTCCAGGCCATCGGCGTAGACCACGGGGAAATTCCACTTCTTGTGCTCCATAAACGGCGGGACGCGCGACTCATCGTCGTCGGTGTTGACCGCCAAAAACGCGACGTCGGCACTCCCCGCGTAGGCCGCCGCCACCTGCTGGAACAACGGCTCCAGCTCGCGGCACGGGCCGCACCACGTGGCCCAGAAACTTATCACCACAATTTTTCCCTTGAGCGGCGCCAGCGGCAGCGGCGTTCCGTCCGGGCGCCGCACCACAAACGCAAACGGCTCCTTGGCGTCCTTGTTGCGGGCCGCCGGACGCTGCTGGGCATCGGCGGGCGGCGCGGACACCCGGTCGTAGGCCGCGAGAATGGCCTCCCCCAGGCCCTGCTCGCTTCCGTGTGCTTGCCGCCATACGTTGCCGAGCTTCCGCCGCAGTTCCCGGCGGTCGGCCTTCCCGGCGGGACCCTCTTCCGGCAACGCGAAGGCGCGCGTGTACTCCTCGATGGCTTTGGCGGGATTGCTTCGCATCTCCGCGATTTCGCCGAGCATCTGGGCGGCCAGGGCGTTGGGCCGCGCGGAATCGCTGGCCTGTAAATCCCGCGCCGCCTCGTCTAAACGCCGCCGGGATTTCTCCACCCGCCCGCGCACGTAGTACAGGGCGGAGCGCAGATCTCCCTGGCTCTTCTGCCATTCCTCCAGGGACTCGCGGGCCGGCTTTTCCTCCGGAGATGTTTTCTCCACGCGGTCCAGCACGCGGGAGACGTAGCCGGCGGCGTGCGTCAGGCTGGCGTCGTCTCCCTGCTGCTCGAGCAGATGCACCGCCAGCAGCATCATTTGGGAATCGTCGGGACGAACGGCGATCAGCCGCTCCGCGTACTCTAGCGCACACGAGTTGTTGCGAAGCTGTTGACACGCTTCCACCAGCGCGCGGAAGACGCCCGCTTTGCGCGGCGCGTCGGGAAACCGGCCGAGATAGTTTTTCAGATTGCGGACCAGCGCGGCGCTGTCGTTGCCCGCGTTGGCCACGGTTTTTTCCAGCTCCGCCTCGGCCTCGGCGTCTTTCCGGGCGGCCGCGTCCGCCGATGTCTTCGGCGGCGGAGCGGCGGACGGGGACTGTTGCGCGGCGCGCACGAAGCCGCCTGCGAGCAGCAGGCCGGCGCAAACCATCAGGCGGGCGATCATCATTTCACAGGCAACAGCACGTTGAGCGAGCCCTGGCGGTAGCCTTCCAGATCCAGCGTGACAAACGCGAAGCCGAGCGGCTTCAAGCGCGCCGCGAGTTCTTTCGCCACCTCTGGATCGAGCCCCCGCGCCAGCTCCGCCGTGGCCAGCTCGATGCGCGCCAGATCGCCGTGCGCCCGGACGCGGAATTGGAAAAATCCCAGAGAGCGCAGCACAGCTTCGGCGCGGTCAATCTTGCCCAGCAACTCCGGCGTCACCGGCGTCCCGTAGGGGACGCGCGACGCCAGGCAGGCCGAAGCGGGGCGGTCCCACGTGGGCAGGCCGGCGCGGCGCGAGAGCAGGCGGATTTCCTGCTTGCTCAGAGCCGCATCGAGCAGCGGCGCGAGCACGCGGTGCTCCTGTGCGGCGCGATGCCCGGGGCGAAAGTCGCTCGTGTCATCCGCATTGATGCCGTAGGCGACGGCGCGAAAGCCGCGGTCGCGCGCCAGCGCGTCCAGGCAATCGAACAGTTCGTCCTTGCAGTGGTAGCAGCGGTCGGCATTGTTGGCCACGTACAGAGGATTGGCGAATTCCCGCGTCTGGATAAATTCGTGGCGCAGGCGCGTCGCGCGCACAAATCCTTCCGCCTGCTCCCGGTCGTGGAGAGAGAAACTGGGGGAGAGCGCGGTCACCGCGAGCGCACTTTCGCCGAGCGCTTGCTGCGCCGCCCATGCCAGGTAGGCCGAATCGGCGCCGCCGGAAAGCGCCACGAGCAGCGGCCCGGCGTTGCGCAAGGCGTCGAGCAGATGTCCCTGCTTCTCGAGGGCGAGGGCTTCGCCCGCATCCGGCTGCGCGGCCATGGGAGGAGAACTCATCGGTATGCCCGGACAGTATAGCCCGCGCCTTGCCTCATTGAAAATCCAGCATCACGTCCACGCTGCCGCTTTTGGAGTCCTGCTGGAGAAACCGCCCGATGCGCTCGTAGTGGAAGGGCAACCCAACAAATGCCTGTTTGACTCCGGCGTCGAGAAATTCCTCGAAGACGCTTTTATCGAAGATCGCTCCCGTAGGAATCTTCCACGCGGCGCGGATGCGGCGTTCGCCTTCGGCCGAAAGCCCGGTAAGAACCAGTTTGCCCATGCGGTACTGCGGCCCTTCGGTGACGGAGACGGCGTAACGCACACTCCTGGCGGCATCGTCAAACTGCGCCACGGGGCTCACCTCTGCTTCGAGGTATCCGCGGCGGGTGTAGGCGTCGCGCACATTCTGCCAGGCGCGCTCGATCTTCATGCCGTCGGCGAACTCGCCCGGCTTCAGGGGAGCGAGCGCGGCGAGTTCCGCCGGGGGAATGGCCACATTTCCGCCCCACGTCGCGCCGTTCCACAGGTAGGCGGGCCCCGGCTCAACCGGCGCGACGACCGTGACGCGCGTGCCACCGGGAGCGCCCGCCACTTTGGCGGCGGGCGGGCCGAAACGCACGCGCAGAAACGCATGCTCGAGATAAATGGGGCGCACCTGCTCGAATTCAAACAGCTCGATGGCGCGCCGGGAAAACGGTTTGCCGACTAAGTCGGCGAGCTGCGTCTGGATGGCGCGGTCGGTCTGCGCCAGGGCGTCGGTGAATTCCACGCCCGCGATGTTCGCGTTGGCGCCTTCGGCGCGGAACTCCTGCACCGGCTCGCCGCCCGGCGCGGCCGTCAGCTCATGAGACACGCTCGCCAAAACGCCCCGCTTGGCCAGCAGCGTGGCAATCGCATCGGCCATGGCGTCGAGGATGGTTCCGTGCTCGGGCGCTGTGCCGTCAAACAGCGCCACGGAGCCTTTCACGGCGGCGGTGAGTTCGCTATCGGTGAACCACGGGAAGTTGTCGAACGCGACCCGCACGGCCGGCGCATCGGTTACGCGGAATTCGGCCTGCACGCCCTGGCCGCCGCTCGCAAAGCGATACTGCACGCCGGTGAACCAGCCCAATTTCGCCAGCGCGTCGGCACCGTTCTGCAAATCCTCGCGCGTGATCTCGCTTCCCACGCGCAAGCCCGTGCCGGCCGCAATCTCCTCGGAGCGAAAGCGCGACGACCCCACCACCACAACCGACGCGAGATGATCCTTGCCGCCCTGTGGCGCGGCTCGTGCGGCGCGTGTTGGCAATAAAATGGCAAGCAATAGAGCCAGGGAGCAAGCGCGACGAAACATCCCGGCCATCCGCGGGGAGCAAGGTGAGGCGGCGCGCATGGGTCGGGCTACTCGACGGTGACGGATTTGGCCAGGTTGCGGGGCTGGTCGACGTCGCAGCCGCGCCGCACGGCAATGTGATAGGCCAGCAGCTGCAGGGGAACGATCTCGAGAATCGGCGAAAGCAGGTCGGGCGCGGCGGGAACTTCGAGCACATGGTTGGCCGTCTCGCGCGCCATGGTGTCGCCTTCGGTGACGACGGCGATCACGATGCCGTCGCGCGCCTTCACTTCCTGCAGGTTCGAGATGGTCTTTTCGTAGCGCGTCATGGACGAGGGATCGGACTCGTCCCGCGTGGCGATCACCACGACGGGCAGATTTTCGTCGATCAGGGCGTTGGGGCCATGCTTCATCTCCCCGGCGGGATATCCTTCCGCGTGAATGTAGGAGATTTCCTTCAGCTTGAGCGCGCCTTCCAGCGCGATGGGGTAGTGAATCCCGCGGCCGAGATAGAGGAAATCGGTGTAGCGGAAAAATTGCCGCGCCAGATCCTCGATCTGCGCGTCGTGTTCGAGGATCGTCGCGATCTTGTTGGGGATGCGAGTCAGCTCCTGCATCAGGTTCTGCGAGGCGGCATTTTCCAGCTTGCCGCGCACTTGCGCCAGATACAGCGCGGTGAGCAGCAGCGCGGTGAGCTGCCCGGTGAAGGCCTTGGTGGAAGCCACGCCGATTTCCGGGCCGGCGTGGGTGTAGATGGTGCCCTGCGCTTCGCGCGTCAGCATGGCGCCCACCACGTTGCAGATGGCGAGCACTTTGGCGCCCTTCTGGCGCGCTTCGCGCTCGGCCGCCAGCGTATCGGCCGTCTCGCCCGACTGGCTGATGGCGATGATCAGGCTGTGCTTGCTGACGATGGGGTCGCGATAGCGGAACTCGCTGCCGTAATCGACTTCCACGGGAATCTGCGCCAGCCGCTCGATCATGAATTTTCCGGCCAGGGCGGCGTGCCAGCTGGTGCCGCAGGCGACGATCTTGACGTCACGGATCGCGCGGAGCTCGTCCTCAGTGATGTCCATGGGATCGAGGAACACTTTCCCGGTCTGCTGCGAAATGCGGCCCAGCAGCGTATCGCGCACGGCGCGCGGCTGCTCGAAAATTTCCTTCTGCATGAAATGCTTGAAGCCGCCCTTCTCGGCCATGATGGGGTCCCAGGTGATGTGCTGGGCCGGGCGGCTGATCGGATGGCTTTCGAAATCGCACAGGCGCACGCCCTGGGGCGTGAGAATGGCCATTTCGCCGTCGCCGAGGAAAAAGACGCTGCGCGTGTGCTGCAGAATCGCGGGAATATCGCTGGCGACGAAAAATTCCTTGTCGCCGAGTCCCACCACGATCGGCGGGCCCAGCCGCGCGGCCACGATCTTGTTAGGATCCTTCGCGGACAGCGCCACCAGGGCGTACGCGCCGGTCATGACTTTGACAGCTTTTTGCACCGCCTCTTCCAGCGGCGCGTCCTTCGAGAATTTTTCGATCAGGTGGGCGATGATTTCGGTGTCGGTCTCGGTGACGAACTTGTGGCCCTCGGCGATGAGCTGGCGCTTCAGCTCGATGTAATTTTCGATGATGCCGTTGTGGACCACGACCACCTGGCCGGTGCAGTCGCGGTGCGGGTGAGCATTTTCCTCCGTGGGACGGCCATGCGTGGCCCAGCGCGTGTGCCCGATGCCGTACAGGCCGTCCATCGGCGTGGCGCGAATCGATTCTTCCAGGTTGCGAAGCTTGCCGGGGGCGCGGCGAATCTCGATCTTTCCGTTTTCACCGACGACGGCGATCCCCGCCGAGTCGTAGCCCCGGTATTCCAGGCGCCGCAGTCCGTCCAGGATCAACGGCACCACGCGCTTGGGCCCGATATAACCGACTATTCCGCACATGTTAGGTCACTCCGGACCGCCCGCTGGTGATGTGGGCGGCGCTGAATTACAGGCTAACACAATGCTTGGATGCGCCTGGCTCGCTTGCAGATGTTGTGCCAGTTTCGTAATCCCGGCCTTGCAGCGCGCAAAGTGTTGCGATTAGACACGACCGCCCTCCTTTGTTTTCAACAAGTTAGACCGATTTCTGTTTCCGGGTGTGTTGCGATTAGAAATCGCACGGCGCAGGCTCGAAAACCGTCTACTCGCATGCGCGTGCCAACGCCAATCCTCAGGTGTTGTCAGCGATGCAGCAGGTTGCGAATCCCTCGCCATGGCGCGGCGCCTCACTCCTTCCCATTCCTAACTCGACTGCCATTTTTCAGACTGGCACAAAGGGAGGCGGATTTTCAACTGGTTGTTGGTGTAAACAATTTTGCGGGGCCCTGAAAAAGACGATTCAGGGAACTGCAGGAGCTGGAGCCCCGCGGGCTATGCAGCGCATATGTTGCGACGGAACAGCTTGCGGAAGAAATCGTTTGCGTGTCATCTCGAGCGGAGCGAGGGATCTGCTGTTCGCACCAACCTCAAGAAAAAAGCAGATTCCTTCCCGCAGCACCACGCGGGACGCACACACCGCGCACCCCGGTCTAACTGCGACCGGGGTTCGGAATGACATGGTGGTGGGTTTTTCCGCCAGCCGTAAAGCCGCGACCCACCAAGCTCCCTGATTTTTTCAGCAGCCTTCTAAAACCCCACCCTTCCGTCCCGGCAGGGTGCTAGCGGCGGCTGGAGCGAGGCTATTTCCAGGGTGTCGGCATGTAATAGGGAACGGTCGTGAGGACCGCCTCGATTTGCCGGATTTTGCCGTTCTTGATTTTGAAGAGCTCGAAGATCAGGAAGGTGAAGGGGCGATCGAAGGGGGGACCGATGGTGCGTACGGAGCCGTCCACCAAGGTGTTCTTGCGCAACGTGCCGTTGTGATCGAAAAACGTGGCCGCGAAAACCATCTGGCGCTGCTCATCCACGAGATAGCGGCGATCGCGACACCGGGTGACCATCTTGAGCATCCCGGTCTCCAGCTGCGCCTGGCATCCCATCCTGGCGACGGGGTTGCCACCCGGATTCGGATTGTTCGCCGTGATGGAACCGTTCTCCATGCGCTGGCAATCGGGATCGAACGTCGTATAGAGCTTGCCCGTGTTCAGCTGAATCGTGTCAAAGTAGCCATTGGCCAGAGCGACCAGCTTATCGCGGGAAACGCGCTGCTCGGCGGGTTCGTCCTCGGAGAAGAGAGGCTTGTCCTTCAAGTTCTCGGGGCCGCCGGTCAAATTTCCAGAACCGGAGGCTGGGCCCGGGCGATCGGGACGCGCGACGATGACCTCGATTTCCGTGACTTCCCGGTTGACGACCTTGAGGCGCGCGGCGAAGACGGACAGGTGCGTATCCTCGTTGGCGACGCCCAGAAATCCGACCTGTCCGGTTTGCGGATCGTCGGTGTAAACCTTGTAGGAGCCCCAGCCGTCCGAGGTCTGCCACAACCCTTCGCCCAGCGGCATTTCGACGTTGTTTTCCGAGTACCGGGCCTTGGCGGCGTGCGGCAGCTTCGAGGGATCGTGCGCTGCCACCGCGGCCATGTATTGTTCGACAAAACCATTGAGGCAGGCGCGGTCGCACTGGTTGGCAGCCGCCGGGCTGGGAGGCGCGGGTGCGGCCGCCACCGGGGCGCAATGGACGAGCAGTACCGCGCACACAACGGCGGCGGTGATTCCGATTCCGAAGAGCGCTCTGCGCATAGTCGTTTCCTCTCGCAACTGATATAACTGCGTGAACTCTATACCAAAACCGGCGCCGAGTAGCAATGCTTGCGAACAACCGCGTTGTGGGTCACTATCCCGTGGCACAGCCAGTCCTGCTGGGCGGATGCGAATTCCCTCGATTTGCCGGCGCAGGCATTCCGAATCTTCGGGAGTGCCTGTACTACAGAATCCGAAGATGCTTGGGCGAACGCGCCGAGCATGCGAGTGACCACCGATGACGCGAGACGAGCGCAGGGTTTCTTCATCCCAGGTCGTGAACATCGCCGATGTGCGGCGCGTGGCGCAACGGCGGCTGCCGCCCGTCGCATTCGATTACGTGGACGGCGGAGCCGACGGCGAGGTCACCATGCGGGCGAACGCGCGCGCCTTCCAGGAAGTGACCTTCCGGCCGCGCAATGCCGTGGCGCCGGACGGCTGCGGATTGCGCACCACCGTGCTGGGAAGCGAGCTGGCCATGCCCCTGCTGCTGGCACCGTGCGGATTCAGCCGCTTGATTCATCCCCAAGGCGAGATAGCCGCGGCGCGGGCGGCGGGCAAGGCGGGGGTGGGGTTTGTGCTCTCGACGATTTCCGCCTACCGGCTGGAGGAGGTGGCGGCGGCATCGTCGGGGCCGCGGTGGTATCAGCTCTATCTGGTGGGCGGGCGCGCGGCGGCGGAACCAGCTTTGGAGCGGGCGTGGCGGGCGGGGTTCACCGTGCTGGCCATCACCGTGGATACCGCGACATTCGGGATGCGGGAGCGGGACGTGCGCAATGGCGCCGCGGTGCTGGTGGGCAACAACCTGCCGGCCAAGATTCGCTTTTTGCCGCAACTGCTGGCCCATCCCGGATGGCTGGCGGGCTTTCTGCGCGACGGGGGCATGCTGGAGCTGCCGAACGTTATCGTGCCGGGCCGGGGACCGATGCCGCTGGCCGAGGCGCCCAGCGCGCTGACGCGATCGGTGGTCACCTGGGAGGACCTGCGCTGGCTGCGGAAGGCGTGGCCCGGGCCGCTGATCGTCAAGGGCATCCTCACCGGCGACGATGCGCGGCGCGCGGTCGATGAAGGAGCGGCGGGCGTGATCGTCTCGAATCACGGCGGGCGGCAGCTCGACGGCGTCGCGGCTTCCCTGCGCGCGCTGCCGGAGGTGGTGGCGGCGGTCAACGGGAAGGCCGAGGTGCTGATGGACGGAGGCGTCCAGCGCGGAGGCGACATCGCCAAGGCGCTCTGCCTGGGAGCGCGGGCCGTGCTGGCGGGCCGCGCCTACATGTACGGGCTCGGAGCCGCGGGAGAAGCCGGTGTGGCGAGGGTGCTGGCCATTTTGCGCGCGGATCTGGAGCGCGCCGTCACGCTGCTGGGCTGCTCGTCGGTTGGCGAACTCAACCGGTCGTATGTGGATATTCCGGCGGGCTGGCCCTCCCAGTCGTCCTGACACGGTGAGACAGATCAGCGGAGGGCTTCAGGGGTTGAAACCCCTGAAGACAGCACACGACATGCGGCGGGGTTAAAACCCCGCCCTTCCGTCTTGCATCATTTTTCAGCAGCCTACTAGAATTCGCTTCGTGCTCCCAGCCTGTAAGGTAGCGTTGTTTGCGCTCACCGCACCGCCTCACCTGTGTTATATATGCCCGGCACGGCGGGAGTGCGGGGTGGATAGCAAGCTGGACTAACATCGAGGCGGGCACCAAAACTTGTACCGACGCCTCCCACGCGACAATTCAAGCTTCCCAGAGAGGAAACATCACATGACCATGGACCGCAGAAAGTTCCTGGAAAGTTCCTCGGCCCTGCTTTCGGCTGCGGCGCTGGGCGCGGCGGCCGCACCGGGGGCCGACGCCGCACCAGCACCCGGCCGCAAGTACCGGCTGGTGGCCACGGAAGAAGCCTTCTCCATTCCCGAGCAGGTGGAAGTCTTCCAACAATGCAAGAAAACGTTGTGGCACGATCCCGACGTGGAACAGTGGGCGATCTTTCTGGGCCAGGCCGCGTTGATGGGGCGGCTGCTCGACGTGGACCACGAACGGCTGAGCATCATGGATAAGGCGGGCGTCGATGTGCACGTGCTGTCGCTGACCTCGCCCGGAGTACAGCTGCCGGACGCCGATACGGCGACGTCCCTGGCCACGATTGCCAACGACCGCCTGGCGGAAATGATCCAGCGCCATCCGACGCGCTACGCCGGCCTCGCCAGCTTCGCTCCGCAGGACCCCGCGCGCGCCGCGAAAGAAATCGACCGGGCGATCAACAAGCTCAAGCTGAACGGGCTGATCGTCAATTCGCACACCAACGCCGAATACCTGGACGACCGGAAATTCTGGCCGATCTTCGAAGCGGCCACGGCCGTGGACGCGGCCATCTACATTCATCCCCGCAATCCGCCCGCGCCGGCCGCGCAATACCTGAAGGCCGACGTGAATCTGTGGGCCGCGATCTGGGGCTACCAGCAGGAGACCGGGCTGCATGCCATGCGGCTGATCATCAGCGGGATCTTCGACGAGTTCCCGAAGCTGAAGATCGTCCTGGGTCATGCGGGCGAAGCGGTTCCCTACTGGCTCTACCGCATGGATTACATGTATGCCAACGCCGCCGCGGGAATCTACAAGAGCGTCAGCGGACGCAAGCTGAAGCGGAAGCCCAGCGACTACGTAAAGGACAACTTCTACATCACCACCAGCGGAATGAACGACCACGCGGTGCTGCGGTATAACCACGGCGTGCTCGGCCCGGACCACATCCTGTTCGCCATCGATTATCCGTACCAGGAATCGGTGGAGGCGGCCAATTTCATGAACGCCGCCCCGTTGCCGGAAGCGGATGTCGAGAAGATCGCCCACGGAAACGCGGAGAAAATATTCCGCGTCAAGCCGGCGGGCTAGCAGACGACGGCACCCGCGGGCGCCGCGCGCGGCTTACGGCGCGGCGCCCGCAGGTGTAAACGTGCCCGTGGTAGTGCGCGAATCGCCCGCCTTAGCCTGACCTCCTCACCAGAACGCCCGTAGAGAAGCAAAGCATGCCCGGTCCGATACAACCGGACCGGCCGCTACAAAACCATTCTTGGGGCGGAAGCGGAGGATGGACGGATGCCTTTGTAGCGGCGCGCCGGCGGTTTTGCCGACGCGGCATAGCCGGGTCGGCAACGCCTATGCTTCGGAGTAGAGCGCGTGCGGGTCGACCATTTTGCCGGGGTTCATGCGGTTGGCCGGGTCGAGGGCCTGCTTGATCGCGCGCATGACGTCGAGCGCCGGGCCGTGCTCGTCGGGAAGGTATTTCATGCGTCCGGTGCCGACGCCGTGCTCGCCCGAGCAGGTGCCGCCCAGGGCCAGGGCGCGCTGGATGACGCCATCCTCGATGCGCCGCGCCTCGTCAAACTCCGCGGGATTGGCGGGATCGAGGATAAAAGTGATATGGAAATTGCCATCTCCCACGTGCCCCACCACGGTGCAGGGGAACGGCGCGCCGGCCGCATCCTTCTTCGATTCCACGATGCACTCCGCCAGGCGGGAAATGGGCACGCAGATGTCGGTGGCCAGGGCCTTGGAGCCGGGGCGAATCGCCAGGGCGGCGAACAAGGCGTTGTGCCGCATCTTCCACAGCGCCTCGCGCTCCTCGGGAGTCGTGAACCATTCGAAGCCGTGGCCGCCGTGCCCTTCGGCGAGCTGCCGCACGGTTTCCGCCTGCTCGGTGACGCCGCGCACGGTATCGCCATGGAATTCGAACAGCAGCGCGGGCGCGACGGCAAAGTTGGTTTTCGAGTAGCGATTGCACGCGTCGATCTGAACTTCGTCCATCAGCTCGATGCGGGCCACGGCCACGCCGAGCTGGATGGTCTCGATGGCGGTTTCGACGGCGTCCCGGATGGTGGGGAAAGTGCAGCGGGCCGCGGAAATGGCTTCGGGCTGGGGCCCAGCGTGCCTTCGGCGCCGACGAACAGCCGGGTCAGGTCGTAGCCGGCCGCGGACTTGCGCGCGCGCGTGCCGGTGCGGATGACGCGCCCGTCGGCCAGCACCACGGTCAGAGCCATCACATTCTCGCGCATGGTGCCGTAGCGCACCGTGGTGGTGCCCGACGCGCGCGTCGAGGTCATGCCCCCGATGGTGGCGTCCGCGCCGGGATCGACGAAAAACGCCAGGCCCGTGTTGGCGAGCGCGCGGTTCAATTGCAGCCGCGTCACGCCGGCTTCGACGGTGGCCTGGAGGTCCTCGGGGCTGATGCGCAGGATTTTGTTCATCTGGTGCATGTCGATGGTGATGCCGCCGTGAATCGCGTTCACCTGCGCTTCCAGAGAGCTGCCGGCGCCGAAGGGAATCACGGGCACGTCATGGCGCGCGCTGATTTTCAGGATGGCGCTGACTTCCTCGGTGGTGTGTGGAAAGCAAACCACGTCGGGCAGGGCGGGCGGATGGTAGGACTCCCCATGGCTGTGGTGCTCGCGAACGACCTCCGCATCGGTAGCGCGCGAACCCAGCAGGGCTTTCAGTTCGCCCAGGGCCCGCTGGATGCGGTCGGGAGCGGGAGTGGAGTGCGCGCTGGCCACGAGGACACCTCTTTCCGAGTCCGGCTTACGGGTGGATGGTGACGTCGTAGAACATCACCGCGCCGGCCTTCGCCAGCACCGCTGGGGCGGCTTGTACCGAATTCGTGGAAATCGCCCCGGCGATGATGGCCGTTGTCGAACTCACGCCGCGCCGGGAAAAATAACGGTGCAGCTTTTCCAGCGCGTGGCCGACCCGTTTCTTTGCCGCGTTTTCGCTGACGCCGGCGGCCGTGGCCACCTCGGCAAAACTTTTGCCGCCAAAAAACCGCAGCACCACCGCCGCGCGGTCCTTGTCGCCCAGTTGACCCATCGCATCCTCCAACAGCGGCGCGAGCTGTTCCCAGGTTTCCTCTGGCGCAACGGTATATGGCTCGGTCT
>JAIQGD010000150.1 GCA_020072765.1 Terriglobia bacterium | reverse complement strand
CAACACGAGCGTGGACTATGTCGTGATTCCGCCGCAAGAACTCTTGCGCCGTTTGCGCGGTATTCATCGAGGGCGACAAAACATCTGGCAAGTCTACCTGTGGGTCACCAAGACAGACCGATGCTGGGAAACGCGTGATTTGAGTAAGAGCGAAAAGCTTCTGATTGCAGACGATGAGTTCTCCAACCCGAACCGGGATTTCAGCAAATACCTCAATGCGTGGGGGCCAGTCGAGCGTTTGAATAAGGCCTAGCGCGAGTTCTGTTCCTTTCGAGGTAAATCGCCGAATCTGCCGCGCCATCCGGCGAGCGGGCGGGGGAACCTTGGGTGCATGACCGCACGTACTCATCGCTATCCAAGGGAACAGCAGATTATTCCAGTGATCTGACGAACTTCGCGGCCCTCTCAACAAACTCGGTTGGCACCCACCGAGGCGGGCTACGCTGGATGCTTACATGCCCATCGAAATCGCTGAAAATCTTCCGCATCGCCGGTGACAGCACTTTGAGTGGTCTCCCGCTCTTGTCCTCGCCCATACTGCTAATCAATCGGGCCTTCTTGAGAAGCCGACTGCGTTTGCCGCCCTTGACTAGCACGAGGGTTTGCTTCTGCCTTTTGAAAACAGCCTTGTGGCGGACGTGGAAATTGTGACCGAATTCCCTTTCTAGTTCTGCCTGTGAGAAGCCGGTGGCAAGCCCCGCCTTCGCGACTTCAAAGTAGCCGATGATGTGGAGACCGGCATCTGTGCGCTCCGGCCACATTTCCAAGCCTGCGTAGAACACGAGCAACGAGCCGGGCTTGAGCCTGAGTAATCCCCTTTTTAGGGATGATGGGTCACCATACGTAAAAGTTTCGAACTCCGGGTCGCAATGAATCGACTGGTCTCGTAGCCTATCCCTCAGACGTTCAGGAAAATATTCGATGAGCATTCGACCGTGCACGCCTCTTGTGTTGCCGTAGGTCCGTTCGCTGTCTCCGCGACGGTCGTCTATCGGAATGAATTCGAACGACCTGTCCTTGAACAAAGGCCCCTGAATCCCACCCGCTCGGCCAGAGTCAATTCCGACGCGAAGCAGAACTAGTTGCATGACCGGCCTCTTGCGGAGTATCCGGGAGTGAGGCGTTTAATTTCTTGGATACACTCGCTTCGAATATTCTTGGAACCGCTCAAGTGCTTTAAGATTAAGGCCGTTTGACGCTCGTCGAGTCTTTTCACGTGCCAGAACCTCGCGCTGGGGTCACCAAATCCGGAAAGCGGAAAGGCAGCATCGAAAGGCACGATTTTCGTAAATCCTTGGACGGCGTAGTGTCCGCTGCGCCACAGCCACTTTTCTTTCCTGATGAACCCAACCACAAAGCGGTCTCCCCGAAACCTACGCAGGGCAGGCTCCCTGCTCGCGCATTTGGTGAAGAGGAATAGGTATTTCTCGCGGCTCTTGAGGAAACCAACGATGTTGTTCTGGTAGCACTTCTTGCAGTAATTTTCCGCGTTCTTCTCGATGTGGGGTTCCTTTTTCCGCTTGCCGACCACATCTCTGATGGGGAGCGTGGACTGTGGGCAATGGTAGAAGAACTGGAGACGGCCCTCGGGCTTGAGACCAGTAACCCGGAATTCCTCTTCGAGACTTTTGAGTTGCTCTCGCCGACCTTGGGTGGGCTTGCAAGACAATGGACACTCCTCTGACGCTGTGGTTAGCTGAGATACTTCTGTTCATTGGTTGTTGCAGACTGCATCATTCTTTCTGCCCAGCCACTTTCTCAGGCTTCTGACTGGTTTGAGCATGAAGCATTTGCAACGATTGTCGAGACAACTTTTTGGATACAAACTCTCTGCCACATTCCGTTATCGCATAGCCCCGAGCCGCCTCCCAAGTCAACCTGTCTTTCGCCTTGGAAGGAATGTCTTTAGTGAATCTGCGCCCATCGTCTGTGCCGTAGTTAACGTAGAAGGCGGCTCTTGCACGGGGGGCGACCTCATAGGGCCACTCGCTTTCTTGGAGTTGAGAATCTCTATTGAGCAGGGGCTTCCCGAACTGATAGTACTTTTTGTCAATCTTCAAACCTACGTTGCAAACTCGGAGCGGAAATGCGCTTTGATTCCGCACCACGATTCCCGGCCAGTCGTCACCCAAAGCAGGTTTGCCATCAATGGTCTTCCAAAAGATTGGGCTGAGGAGAACTTCGAGCCTCGGCTTTACCTGCCTTCTTTGACTTATCAATGCCCAGACTGAAATGACTGTAGCTGGCACAACAGCGGCAATCGTCTTGAGCAGTTCAAATGTGTGTTCAGGAGTCATCGGGAGTCCACCCAAGTTCATGGTGAACCAATGAAGCAGTGGCTTGCCAGTTTCTTGATAGGATGAGTGCTCAGAGAAGTACGTGCAGGCTTCAGGGTAAGCTGACCACTGGAGAATACCGCTTCAGATTGGATACCGATTGATATGGGAAAACTGGAAGTCATTTTCAGAATTCGCCTTGCATACCCTCTTCTGCTTCATATGGGCACAGGCGAACCCCCCGCCGTTGTCCACTTCGCAGACACCGGAAACACAGTCCGTCTCGAAGCGCCACAGCACGGCCCGGCTCCAGTCCAGCCTGCCGTCGAAGGGTTCGAGCATATGACCCTGCATGTTGAGCGAGAATGCACAGACGAACAGGGGATAGACATCTCGGAGAGCAACTCCAGCCGGTTGCGACTCAAGCAAGATGCCGCAAAGGGATTCTGGCAACTATTCGAAGCGATTCGAGAGGCCGCATTGCCCAACACAGTATTCATGTACCCTGTCGTTCCCTCCGAAGACATCCGGCTAAATCCATTGGTGAGAGACTGCGAATTAGAGTGGATTTATGAGGGCAAATGTCTCCAACGGTCAAGCATTGGCAGGGGTATCCCTACGATTGAAATCACCGAAGATCGGTGGGCCGCTGCTGTCAAGCGGCTCGGCAGCGGAGAGCCTGTCCCTGTCTACACACGCTTCGCACTGGACGCTATCTACTTCGCCGAGCATGACCCGCCGCGGGGAATCATCATGGCGTGCGCCGCTTGGGAAACGGCACTGCGCTATTACTTGGCTACCGTAGCCTTGAAACGAGACCCTGCGTACCATTTGGCCTCGAAGGGCTTAGGTATTCCAAGGCTCTACGAGTTCGCCAAGCTAGCCAGAGGCGGCCCGCTCTTCTACGACTGGATTGACAAGGCAATTGACTTGGAGCGGGACGCTCTCGAAAGTTATCGAGAGCGAATGGAAAAGCTTGGAGGAATGAGAAACAAGCTTCTTCACGAGGGAGAAACCAAACTTCCAGAAATGGCTGCGACCCACTCAGCGCTAGCCGTTCTGAGCGCAATAGAATGGTTGTTCACAGGTACTTAGTCATCTTTCTAGGGCAAGCGGTGGTGGCTCTCCGCAAACGTTGCACCGAGAATTTCTGTG
>JAIQGD010000141.1 GCA_020072765.1 Terriglobia bacterium | reverse complement strand
ATGGAGTCATCGAACTGGTGAAGACGCCATTCGTTTTCTGGTTCACGGTGGCCAAGATCGGCAATCACTGGGATTTCGGCGCAACCAAGACCGTGATTTATTATCGCCCCGAGGCGGAAACCGTCGCCCGGGCGGTGGCCGGCAAGATTTTCCCGGGAGCCGAACTGGCACCCAGCGCCAAACTCAAAAAAGGTACGGATATCAAGGTGCTGCTGGGACAAGATCTCCTGGAAAACCCGCAGTTCCTGGCTCGCCTCTACGAAGGCAGGCCTCCGGCCGCACCTGGAAGCCCGTGCGCAGCGCCGCGCCTCGTTCAAGAATGACCTCCTTGCCGCGCCGGTTCCTCAGCTCCCGACCTTGCACCACGGGCGGCTCGCCCGGCTTGGGCGCGGGCAGTTTCGCCGCGGTCATCTTTTCGAAGTCGTCGATGGCCGCCGTCTTCCCGGCGTGTTCCTTGAAGAAATCCCGCAGGAGGGATGTGAAAGCGTCGTCGCCCAGCTGCGCGCGCAGCATGTGAAAGACCATGGCGCCCTTGTCGGCGACGACGGAGCGATAGCGGTCCGAATAGGGGGCGAGGTGGTCCGCCTGCGCGATGGGCGTCGCGCCCTCGTACATCAGGGCTCCCACCGCGAAGTCCTCCAGCGCCCGATGCAGGCCCGCGACGCCGTCGGACTGTTCCGCGTACATCGCCTCGGCGTAGCGCGAAAGTCCGGCCGTAACCCATGCATCCGACGCGGTGTTGGGCAGAACCTGATCGCCCCACCATTGCCCGGCGGCCAGCTGCGCCAGCAAACGGTCATTCGGCTTCGCGCTCCATTGCCGCCCGTTGATCAGCAGCAGCCCGGGAGCCGAAAAACCCGGCAGCGACAGATCCGGCACTTGTGCGACCGTGAGATTGGGCTGCGCGGGCAGCGGTCCGAATGTGTCGGTGAAATAGCTCAGAATTCGAGCCAGCGAATTCCCCCAGGCGGCTGCCGTGGGCGCTTGGGCGGGCGGCGTATAGACCGAAAACTGATAGCCTTCGGCGGCGACGGGGGACAGCTTGAGGTTCCCCGCCACGAACGATCCCACCGGCGCGGGCCGGTCGCAGTGAAACACGTAGGAAGCCTGGCCCGGCGCTTTGCCGATCCCCGGCAGCGTCGTCGGCGGGTCGGCCTTGCCCGTACCCGCCACGGTGAACGTCTCCGGCACGATCACCCGGAAGGTGGCGGTGTAGCGGTTCGACGGATAGTTGGTCAGCGGAAACCAGCGCGCGGGCAGCAGGAGATACGCGGAGGTCTTGTCGATGGAAGCCAGGCGCACGCCCTTCGAGGGACTGTCTTCCTCGCTGGAAATCGGACCGCTGTACTCAAACGCGAGGGTGATCTGTTTTCCGGGGGTGGCCGCGCCGGGCAGCGCCACGTTGAGCAGCAGCGGCTCGTTGTTATCGCGCTCGAAGGCGAGAGTTTGGCCCTCGCTCGTCTTCACCGAAGTCACGCGCAGGTCCGGATGGAGTTCGACCAGGAGCGTTTTGGCTACTTGATCGGCCACGAAATCCACTTTGGCCAGGGCCGAGATGGTCTGTTCGTCCGGATGGAGCATCACTTGGACGTCGTAATGGGTGGCGCGGAACGGGAAAGCGCGTGGAGCCTGGCCCGGCGCCGATCCTGCGGCCGCCAGCAGAAGCGCCAGTAGAGCGGGCCATCGATTGATCGTGAGCAAGAAAGATCCCTCTCGCGAAACGCGCAACTGGTGTCAGCGTATCTAAGATACCAGATAACCGTCTGTAGTTGCCCCGCCCGGGGCACAAGTTCGCCGGGTGAAGGCCGCCCCAACAGGAGGTGCGGGAAAGCCGCTTCGGCGTTTCCCCCAAGCGGCTAGGAGGTCCCGTCCGTCTGGACCGGTTCGAGCATGCGGGCAAAGACGTCGGCGGCGCGCTCGATGGCACCGCCGGGCCCGAGTGTGGCGCGCACCTCGGCCAGCCCCGCCTTCATCTCCTCGCGCGCCGCCGGCGATTCCAGCAGCCGGCACACCTCGGCGGCGACCGCCGCGGGCGTGAATGCGTCCTGAATCAATTCCGGCGCCACACGGCGCCCGGCGATGAGATTCACCATGGCGATAAAGGGCGTGCGCACCATGCGGCGCAGCAGGAAGGCGGTTGCCGGGGCCACCCGGTAGATCACCACCATCGGCGCGCCCAACAGCGCCGCCTCGACCGTGGCCGTGCCGCTGGCGACGATGGCGCAGTCGGCCGCCGCCAGCGCGTCGTAGGCGCCTCCCTCGATTCGTTTCAGCGCGAGATCCGGCCGCGAGGCCCCGCCGCCAGGCCACAGATCCGTTCCCAGGCCCGGCGCGATGACGTGGACAAACTGAACCGGGCCGGCCGGCTTCATTCGGTGGGCTACCAGGCTGCACGCCTCGATCACCCGCGCATAATGGCATTCGATTTCGCTGCGCCGGCTCCCGGGCAGAAGCGCCACGATCGGCCGGGAGGCGTCCAGGCCATGCCGCGCCGCAAATTCCGCGCGATTCATGGAGGGGCGCACCACATCCACCAGCGGATGTCCCACGAAATCCACCGGAACGCCGGCCTCGCGATAGATTTTCTCTTCGAACGGGAAGATCACCACCATGCGCCGCACCAAGCGTTTGATGGCGCGCACCCGCCCCGCGCGCCACGCCCACACCTGCGGCCCGATGAAATACCCCACCGGAATGCCGTGCTTGTTCAGCCGCCGCGCCACTCCCAGATGCGTCCCCGGAGAGTCCACCAGGATCGCCAGCGCGGCGCCGCGCCGGGCGGCTTCGCGCGCCAGCCGCCTCTGCACGCCGATGACCGTGGGAATCTTGTGCAGCGCCTCGGTGATGCCCACGACCGCGACTTCCTCGGAGTGCGCGATCAGTTCAACGCCCGCCTCGGCCATGCGCGGCCCGCCCATTCCAAAGAAGTGCGCGCCGGTGCGCCGGGCGAGCGCCTGGGCCAGCCGCGCGGCGTACATGTCGCTGGAGGCCTCGCCCGCGGAGATCAGGATTTGAAGTGGCATCATGCCGTCCGCTGGAAGGGGCGCGTGCTCAGCACCGAATCAGTCATCGGCGGGCATGGCTTGCGGCGGCTGCGGCAATCCGGAGGCCGGTGCGCCGGGCAGGGAAAGGGTGAGTTCCTGTTCCTTGTACTGGAGCTGGTAGAGGCGATAGTAGATGCCGCGCAGGGCGAGCAATTCCTGGTGCGAACCCTGCTCGCGCAGGCGGCCCTTGTGAAAGACGAGAATGCGGTGGGCGTGCTGAATGGTGCTCAAGCGGTGCGCGATCACGACGGCGGTGCGCCCCAGCAGGAGCCGGTCGAGCGCCTCGCGGATTAGCAGCTCCGTCTTGGTATCCACGCTGGACGTGGCTTCGTCGAGAATCAGAAATTTCGGATTGTGCGCCAGGGCGCGGGCGAAACTCACCAGTTGCCGCTGGCCGACCGAAAGCGTTC
>JAIQGD010000059.1 GCA_020072765.1 Terriglobia bacterium | reverse complement strand
CGTGCTCGAAAGAATCGAGAATTTCCGGATCACGAAGGGAATGCGCCGGCGGCGCAGCGCGTCGAGAAGCTGCGTGCGGTGCACGTGCTTGCGGTAGAGGACGGCGAAGCTGCGCCACGCGACGCCCGCGTCGTGCAGGCGCTCGATTTCCGAGGCGACCCAGTGGGCCTCTTCGTCGAACGTGGCGAATTCGGCCACGCGGATCTTGTCGCCTTCGGGGTTCGGCGTAGTCAGCTTTTTGGGCGGCAGGAACGGCGAACGTTCGTTGTTCGCGATGATTTCGCCCGCCACGCGCAGGATGCGCTGCGTCGAGCGGTAATTCTGCGAAAGCGAGACGAACGGTTTAGCGTTCGCTTGGTTCTTGGTATCGCCCTTCGGATTGCCTTTTGGATGGGCGGGCCCGCAGAAGCGTTCCAGGAAGATGGTGAAGCTGCCGAACGACGCTCCGCGGAAACGGTAGATGGCCTGGTCGTCGTCGCCCACGGCGAAGATGTTGCGGCGGTCGCCCGCCAGCAGCCAGAGCAGCTCGAGCTGCGCGATATTGGTGTCCTGAAACTCGTCGACGAGAATGTAGCGGTACTGTTCGCGCATGCGCTCGAGCAGCGCGGCATCGCCGCGCAGCAGCTCGACCGCCTGCAGCAATTGCGCGCCGAAGGTCGAGAGATTGCGCTCGCGCAGCAGGCGCTCGCTCACGCGATAGACGCGCGCCAGCTCCTCCTGCCGGGCCATCTCCTCCTCGGCGGCGTGGCGGGCGTCGGGTTCGAGCGCGGCCTTGCGCGCGTCGTGGGCGCGGCGCAGCCCGTCGACGTAGCGCTGGTAATCGTCCGGAGTGACCAGCTCGTCCTGGCAGCGCGAAAAGAACGCGGCGAAATCCTTCAGGAACTCCGCGGGCTCCGCCAGCCGCCGGAAAATCACCAAATCGAGTTCGGCGATGTTTCGCCGCAGAAGAATGCGGTGGTCGATGTCGTCGAGCGGCTGGATATCGGGATTGGCCGCGCGCAGGATTTTCTCGAGGCAGAACGAATGAAAGGTGCTGAGCCACACGCCTTCGGCGCGCTCGCCGGCCGCCTTCACCACGCGATGCTTCATCTGCCCCGCGGCCTTGTTGGTGAAGGTCAGGCCGAGGATGTGTTCGCCGGCCAGCTCGGAGTCGGCTTCGAGCAGGCGGCGGATACGCTCGGTGATGACGCGCGTCTTGCCGGTGCCCGCGCCCGCGACGACGAGTAGCGGCCCTTCGCCGTGCTCGACCGCCGCGCGCTGCTCGGCGTTCAGTCCCGTGGCTTCCTGCGAATCGGCGGTGCGTGTCATAGGGGGGCGCCGCCTGCGACCAACAGGCGCAGCGCCCATCTTAGCAGAGTTTTCCGCGGGCGAATCTAAGGCGAACTGCTGCGTGGCCACTTCGTGCCTGCGGCGGCGAACCTTCATGGCTTCTAAAGCTCCCACTGGAACTGAGGCTCTAATCGTCTCATCTAGTGGGGAGCACTACAAAAGGCTCAGTCTCCGTTGGTCCACAAATAGACCAGTGCGAACGTTGATCCACTACCGTTTGGATCGACTTCGACAATATGCTGCTTCTTTTTCGTCCCGGCCTTGAACACCATCCCGCCGTTCTTGCCGGGTTTGTCATCGCACGTTAGCGCACTCGACGAGCCCTCGTGGACCGTGCCGCCGTTGGTACAGTCGAGCACCGTTCCATATTTCGCCAGCGCCTTCTTGTAATACTCCGCGATATTCGTGGGAGCATCGCTCGATTCCAACTGCATCACCGCCAGCCTAAATCCGAACGCGCCTCCCCACACACCCAACCGTGCCGCGTCCGAATCGCTGCCCGGATTCTTGTGCGGCTTCGCGCCCGGATAAATCGGCAGCCCCACGTCGGCGGAGCTGGCCCTTTTGCTGACTACGATGCCAGCGCCATCGTCGTTCTGTGCCGACGCGTATCGAACCCCAAGTCCAAATGTCGCCCATACCGTAATCGCCACCAGCAGGCCGAACTGCCCTGCATTCATACGAAGTATCCGTGCTGACATGGAAATCCTCCTTGTGTAGAAAGGTACGTTAGGCAAGGCCCGGAAGTTCCCTGACTGCGAGGCTGTGGCATGCCAGACGCGTTCCCCAAAGGTTCAGTACTGGACTTGGCTGGTTATCCGACTTACCAGGATTTAGCCGCGTGGTCCGACGATAAGTTCCGAGTAGCCGACCATCCGCCCGGGATCTCGTTTGTGATCCCTCACGGGCGGTTTCTGGGCTGCCAAGCCACTGGTTCGGTTAGGGAGGGACGTGAGACGACAGAGTTAGACCGACGCGATCTCGGCTTTGGCGATGGCCCACGCGCCGCCGGACTTCACGTATTTGACTTGCAGCATGCGGCGCTCGGTCCGGCGGACGACGCCGCCGCCTTGCGCGCGCGCCATCTGCGCCAGGGTGCAGTCCTGCGCGATGGTGGTTTCGATTTCCACGGCGCAGGGGAAGCGTCCCGCAGCGCTCTGGCCGTCCGGGGCGACCTCGATGGCGTCCGGTTGCGCGGCGTGATCTGCCGCGATGCTGCGCACGGACTGGTCGAACGCGGCGCCTTCGGAAGCAGCGAACCGCGGCGTGGCGGTGTCGGCTGCTCCGATGTTGATCCGCCGCAGCCACGCCTGATGCAGTTCGCGGATGGCGGCCTCATCCTCCAGCCTCGCCAGGCGCGCCGTGAGGCGATCGTCGGCCATGACGGCGGCGGGCGCTACGGCGGCCAGGGGCACGGCCAGCACTGCGCCGCGCTTCAGGAACGAGCGGCGCGTAGAAGTAGAAGTGGTGTGGCTGGTCATGGCGTCCTCCTTCATGCCTTCACCTGATAGAAGCGCGTGATGTCGAACCGCCCGGCGAGCCGCTCGTGTGCGCCGACCGCACTCATGCTCAGGCCCTCTTCGCCGCAGTGATAGCCGACCCCAACGTCGCGCATCGTATGCAAGTTGAGCAGGATGGTGCCGAGCGTGCCGTTGCAGGCCTCCTCCAGCCAATAGAGGAAATACAGGCCGTCGCGAATCTTCACGTAGGCCGCCGGCCCGCTCCACTGCAGCCCACCGGCCCCGGAATCGGTGAAGATGATCCAGGAGAGCGAATGCGGCGTCGAATACAGGTGCATGGACGTCAGGCCCGGTGCGTAGTTCTGGCTCACCGCGCGCCCGACCATCTCATCGGTGAACTGGTGGCGGCGATACTTGGGCGGCGTCAGGCCTTCCATCTCGATCACGCCGAACAGGATCTTCACGCACGCCTCGTTGGCGAAATAGGGCCCGTTCAGATAGCCGTTGAAACACGTCACTAGGCCGTGGTGGAAATCGGCCACGATCGAGTGTCCGTCATGGTTCGGCGCGCCTTCCAGCAGGTGGCCAAACAAGATCACTCCGGGCATTGATTCCCAGGCCTGGTAGCGCGCCTTGGTCCAACTGGTGTCGCCTTCTTTGCGCCAGCGCAGCGTTTCGGCGTCGTCGAAGCGGTATTCCATCGCCGGCGCGTTGTCGTAGCGAATCGTCAGCGTTTTGCCGGCCAGCCAGCCGGTGCTCGGTCCGCGATTGCCGCCCATCATTGCGCCGGGCCCGCTGGCGGGGGCAAACGCCGTCGTCTTCTTGGCGCAGACGGCGTCGACTTCGGCCTTCGACATTTTCGGCATCGTCAGCAAGGGCCTATAGACACGCCGCGCGCCCTTCGCCGGAGTCTGGCCGGCGGCGGCCGCTGGAACCGGCGCGCCGCTCTCGTCGCCGAATTTTTCGAACGTGGCGAGCTGCCCCAGCCACTCGCCCGTGCCGCGGAAGACGTAATATTCCAGCTGGTCGTTGGCGTCGAAGCCGAGCCGCACGCCGACTTGTTCGACGCGGTTCACGTCCATTGCGTACACCGTGAAGGTGCCGGAGAACTCGCATTCGGTGCGGGTGTAGATATACAGGTCGTCATTGATCTTGATGTAGTCGGACGGTCCGCAGAACCCGAGTTCGCCGCCCAGGCGCGACAGCTCGACAAAGTGGGAGTAGGCCGCGGAGGGAAAGAACTCCAGCGTCTCGGCGCCCGTGTCCTGCTTCCAATAAAAGCCCTTGCCCTCGACGCGGTTGGTCGGGGCATGGCGCGTTTTCGGCGCTTGCTGGCCCGGCTGCTCGACGTAGCCGTAATAGATCTCGCGCTGGACTTCGCGATTGTCTTGATAGCCGCTGAACCAGAGTTCGAATACCGTCGCCAGGTTCGTGTCCTGGTCGATGACCACGGCGTAGCCGCGCTGCGTGCCCGGAATCAGGTGCGAGAAGAAGACGACGCTACTCAGGGTCAGCGCGCCGTATCCCGCCTCCACCGCGCCGCCACCGTTCTCGGCAACCTTCAGGCGGTTGTTCCGGCCGAACGTATAGGTCAGCGCCGGGCCTTTATCGGTGACGATGCGGAGCGATTTTCCGGCGAACACGTCGGACAGCGGCGAAACGCTCGCCGGCCCGCTCGCCACGACCGTGCTCAGCTTGTCGGCAATCTGTCGCTCCGAAATCTTCGTGTACGCGATGCGGTGCATCTGCTGTTTCGGATACGGCGTTCCCGGCATGCGTCCCTCCCCAGCACGTCCGTCTTCGTGCGGATCGCGCGAATGCAAGGCATCGTCACCTTGCAGAACCATGATCGTGCGGCCTGATGCTATCCCTGAATGCGAAAGTTTTCAACCGTCGGGTGACGCAGCCCTTCGCCGAACTTTCGGGCTTGTGCCTGAGTAACGCATTTACCAGACAAGTGGGTCCCGGGACCGAGATGTCCGGTGATCCGACTTGCCAGGAGTTGGCTGCTGGTTCGCGTTGGGATAGTATGGGCGCCGAATAGATCGAGAGCCCGCAAATCGGGTTCGGATCGGCTAACTGTCGGGAGAGTCGAAACATGTCAAAGGACCTGACACGAAGAGAATTGATGCGTCGTTCGATTGCCGCCGGCGGGTTGTATGCGGCCGGATCACTGATGCCGGTTTCGTCGATGCTCGCCAATCCAGCGGCCGGACAATCCACTCCTCAAGCCGGCAGGATTCCCGCGACCATCGTGGACGGCAAGGTCGTGCAACCGCGCAGGGAACTGCCGGTTCTGCACAAGACCAGCGTCCTGGTTGTGGGAGGAGGTCCGGCGGGGACGGCGGCCGCCTTGTCGGCCAAGCGGCTGGGCGTCGACGTAACTCTGGTGGAGAGGTACGGGTATCTCGGAGGGCTCGCCACCGGCGGCCTCGTGCTGGGAATCTTTCCGCTTTACGATCGGAATAACAAGCAGGTCATCTTCGGCATCGGCGAAGAGATGATGAAGAAACTGGACGTGCTCAAGTTCGGAATCATCGACCGGAACAAGGCGCCGATTTACCCGACCATCGACGCGGAGGCCTTCAAATATGTGTTGGCAGATATGGTGCTCGATTCGGGGATCACGGCCTACCTGGATTGTTGGGGTGTCGATGCCATCGTTGATGCCAAAGGAGCCGTGCGGGGCGCCGTGTTCGAGAGCAAGTCGGGGCGACAGGCCATCCTCGCCGATGTGGTGATCGATGCTTCGGGAGACGGTGACATTTACGCGGCCGCCGGGGCGGCGTTTGAAAAAGTCAAAAGCAACATCGGTCTGATCAGCCGAATCGGGAACATCGATGAGATCGATATGGCCGCGGGCCGAGGATCCGAAGACCCGGATGCGGCCAATAAGCCTCTGACCGGCAAGCCCGGGTCGGGCCGGCCCTCGAGGGGTCGGGTGAGCGATCTCAACGGTCACGCCGGGAATTCGACGCCGGCGCTCCACGTGAACTGGCTCAACATGGTAGGCCCGATGGGAGATGCCCTGGACGTCGCGGATCTGACCGCGCTGGAACTCAAGCATCGCCGCGCGACCTGGAGCAATGTCGAGAAGCTCCGTCAAAAGAAGGGAAACGAACAGGTCTACTTGGCCGAAACGGCCCCGCAGATCGGTGTGCGGCTCAGCCGGCTGCTGGAGGGCGTCAAGAAACTTACCGTCCCGGAAATCCGGAGCGGCGCCAAGTTCAAGGATGTGATCGGCTATTCCGGCGCGTATGCGAATGCTCCCGAATTCCAGATTCCTTACGGCTCCCTCGTTCCCTCCAAGGTCGAAAATGTCCTGGCGGCCGGACGCTGCATATCGACCGATTTCGAAGTGGGAGATATCACGCGGCTCATTCCGGTGTGCTGGGTGACCGGACAGGCCGCAGGCTTGGCCGCCGCCTTGTGCATCCAAGACAAATGCAAGCCTCGCAACGTAAGTGTAGCGAAGCTGCAAAACCTGCTGCGGCAGCAAGGGGCGTATTTAGGATGACGTCTGGCAGGCGCATGCCACGCCGGCTGATTCAGTTGGTTTGCTTTGCCGGCGCCGTCGTGCTGCTTTGGCCGTTGCTGCCCTGGGCGATTGCGCCAAGGCTGTTCGCACAAGCCAGTCCCTTCGTTGCTCTCTCATCGAGTATCGCCACGCGCTCCATCGGCGTCGGAGCGGTCCTTGCACTCATCGTAGCCGTCGCGAGTTCACTGCGAAAGCGGTGGTTCTGCCTGTACATCTGCCCGACCGGTTTCCTGCTCGAAAATGCCTCCCGCGCGGGGTTGCGCAAGACACGGTGGTGGAGCAAGTGCCCGCCGGTCGGGAAATATGTCGCGATCCTGACGGTGGCGGGTGCCGTGGCAGGGTATCCGGTGCTGCTGTGGATGGATCCTCTGTGCATTTTCAGCAGCCCCTTGGCCTTGAACAGGGCGACGAACCTGCTATCCGCCATTCTGATCTGCTTCGGCCTGGGTGTTTTGGTGGCGGGCACTTTGGTTTTTGGCATGGTGTGGTGCGTCCGCATTTGCCCCCTCAGCGGAATGCAGGATCTGCTGTTTTCCATCCGGAAGGCGCTCTGGACCAGATGGACTGCGAGTGCATCCCCGCAGAAGTTCCGTGTCGCCCGGCGTGCGCTCATCGCCGGTGCGGCCGGCGCATTGCTCGGCGTTTGGGCGCGGCGAATCGGCGCGGCGCGATACCGCGCCAGTGACACGCTGCTGCGTCCTCCCGGCGCCGTGGCGGAGGATCGTTTTACCGGGCTATGCATCCGTTGCGACAACTGCGTGCACGCCTGCCCGTCGAAAATCATTCGCCCGGACACCGGCCATGAGGCGGGTCTGGCAGGCTTCATGGCGCCCGTCATTCGATACGACAGGGATTACAAGTATTGCCTGGAAACGTGCAACGCCTGCACCCAGGTTTGCCCGACCGGAGCGCTCGCGCCGCTGGATCTGCAGCAGAAGAACAAGTACATCCTCGGAGAGGCGCTCGTCGATAACAATGTCTGCCTGGTTCCCCTCGGCAAGAAGGAATGTGACGCGTGCAAACGCTCCTGTCCGTACCAGGCCATCAAAATCACATGGGACGAGGAACAGTATATTGCCTACCCCGTGATCGACCCCAATAAGTGCAACGGCTGCGGAGCGTGCGAAGTCGTGTGCCCGACCACCCCGGCCAAAGCCATTCGCGTGTGGACCCAAAAACCTTCGTAATTGTCGTGCCACTTGGTGTGCGAGCAAGAAGGAAAGGGGCCAAGAGTGCGTGTGAAGTGGCTTCCGGAGCCGAACGCGTATGCGGGCCTTTCGCTCCTTCGCCGTGCTCGACCGCCGCGCGACTGGCTATGTTGGGGGACAGGAGACGGAGCGTTTAAGAACTGCATTCGGTGCATCCCCGCGCTATCGACTATTGACTGTCCAAATTAGAGGGGAGCATTACAAAACTAATCTATTTCATATGTGTTGCGATTGCGGCATCATGACGTTTTATTATGCGCTACGCCTACTGCAGCAACGCAGCCGACGACTTCAACGCAGTCATCGATCTGGCCTGTGAGGCAGAGCGAGCGGGATGGGACGGGTTCTTCGTTCCGGACGGAATCGCCATTGACGTTCCCAACCTGGGCCCGTTGCCGCTCTTTGACCCATGGGTTGTTCTCGGTGCGATTGCGGCGCGTACGTCCCGTATTCGTCTCGGCACTATGATCACTCCCGTCCCGCGCCGGCGTCCGTGGAAACTCGCCCGCGAGTGCGTCACGGTAGATCACCTGTCGAAAGGCCGGCTAATCCTTTCGGTGGGCTTAGGTGCGGCGACAGATGACGCGGGATTCTACAAAGTTGGTGAGGCGATGGATTTGAGAGTACGCGCCGAGCGGCTCGACGAAGGTCTCGCCATCATTGACGGCCTATGGAAGGGAACGGCACAGACGTTTGCCGGTAAGCACTTTCGACTCGAGGGTATGACGATGATTCCGTCGCCGGTACAGAAGCCGAGAATTCCCATATGGGTCGTCGCCGTTTGGCAGAAGCCGAAATCCTTGCGGCGGATGCTGTCATGGGACGGTGTCATTCCCCAGAAATACAACAGCTATGATCCCCTATCCCCGGATGAAATACGGCAGCTTCGCGCCTATGTTGCCGAGCATCGCACTGGGCCAGGTGTTTTCGACATCATCACAGGCGGGTCATCTGCCGGAAAGAAAACCCAACGTTCTGCGGATATCGTCCGGCCGTATGTGGATGCGGGCGCGACATGGTGGATTGAAGGAGACATGGCCGCGGATACGGTTCAGAAATGCCTCGACCGTGTCCGGAAAGGTCCCCCGATCTGAACTTCAGCTGCGCACAGCGGCTCGCCGAGGGGTTACCGTACAAGTGGGTCCTCGTACGAAGATGTCCGGTAATCCGACTAATTAAGAGTTAGCCCGTGATGGATCGTCGCGATCAGGCCACCAAGCTATCCCTCCGCATGATTGCATCCCCGCATTGCAAGATAGGAGGCGCGTAGGAGTCTGTGGGGTGCGCAAAGTGACGTCAAAACATGTGTTAAAGCTCATCACCACCAACTGTGTCTTGCATCACAGCTTTCTTTCTTTGTCTTGGGGTAAAAAGAGATCGTCGGAGGATGGAAACCGCGATGGGGAGCCTCCAAGACATTTTGGATGAGCGCAGTCCAAAGTAGCACAGAGGTCCTCCAGGGTTGGCTTCAAACCGAAGTGACCAGGAAACGGCAACCGTTCTTCGCAAGAGGCGGCGACTAGGCGGAAGGGTGTACGCGCCCAGGAATTTCGACGCGCCGGCGAACAACTGTCGGAAGCACTTCACTACCGGTCGCTGCCTCTGACTCATTATTAGCCAGGATTTCCATTCTTGGCCTTCCGGACGGGCGATCCCTCTTCTGAGCCAGCGGTCAATGCGGGCATTTCTGCATCTCTTATGAAAGTGCGCGGGGCAACACGAGCAACGAAGTTCTGAACGGCGACAGGCTGCAACCGTGAATCCCCGGATGTAAAGCAATCAGCACGCTTGGCCAGGCAGATTCACGAGGCTTTCCCAACTCCCGACAAACGCCGTTACCGGGAAAGTGGGTCCCAGTACGAAGATGTCCGGTTATCCGACTTATCGGGACTTAGCCCGCCGCATGAACCAAACAAACAGGCGTGATCCTAGTCACAGCATTCCAGAATGATCCGTCGTATTCAGTCAGCTATGAAGGGCAGCCCCACATGCTCGAAAAGGGCTCGCCGGACCTTCGTAGGCTCGGTTCTGGGCGGCGTTTTGTTGGTAACGCTTGCGGTTCAGTCACTGTCTGCATTGCCACAGTCGAAGGCGCTGGACCGTTCGCGGGTGATGGCACTGACAGTTCGCACAGGAGACGCGAATGGTGAAATAAGCAGCCTTATCGAGCTGCAAGGCATTACGTTTGCGCCGAGCGCTGAGGATCTCCAGGCATTTCGAGACGCGGGCGCTGGGGAACGTCTTCTGAATGCACTCCAGCATTCCAAGGTCGTGCCTCTACCAGACACAGCAATCGCCGAGAACCAACTCGTATTTCGCCACCTCGCTATTGGAGCAGCAAAGGCATTTCTTTGTTCACAAAGGTCGGGCTCTGAGAAGAATCCTGGAGTATGCGAAGAGGCAGAGCGCGAAATGCGAGCAGCTATCGCAGAAGATCCGCGGAGCGCGAGCGCGCATTACGCACTCGGAGCATTGTTGGTTAAATGGGTGTGGGTCAGGGGCTTGTCGTCTGCGGCCCCTGTGCCAGAACTGCGCGAAGCGGTGCGTCTTGAACCAGATTTCTCCCAAGCTCACAGCTTGCTTGGCGAAGCGCTCGGGATGGCCAACGATGTGGACAGCGCGATCGCAGAGTTCCGTGAGTGTATCCGACTAAGCCCCGACGATTTAGGCGCACATGTCGAACTTCTCCAAATCCTCACGAAATATAAAGGAGTGGCGGAATCGATACCGTTGGTCAAGGAATACATTCGACAAGAGCCCACTAACGCTGCATATCATTTCGATTTGGTCCAGCTTTACCGCGGGAGCGGGAATCTGGATGGCGTGATCGCGGAGTGCAATGAGGCCATACGTCTGAATCCTAATGATTCTACTTACCATTTTGTGTTGGGGCACGCTTTGTTGGATGGCAAAGGGGATGCAGCCGCCGCCATTCCACATTTTCGCGAGGCCGTGAGACTGGGAGATAAGCTTGAACCCGGGACGAACCGCTACAATCTGGGCATCGCACTGGTAGCGAATGAGACCTACGACGAGGCGCTAGTAGAACTACGCGAAGCGCGGCGGGAATTCGGCGAACCACCAATACCAGGTGTGACTCAATATATTGCTATCGCCCTATTGGGAAAGGGTGACGCGAATGGCGCCATTGAGGAACTTCGTCCACTCATCGCGCACGTTCCGGATTGGTCTCTTCCCCACGCTCTGCTCGCCGTGGCCTATGCTCGCCTGAATCAGTTCACAGAGGCCATCAAGGAATGCGCAGAGGCGAGAAAACTCCCACCTGATGATGAAGGGCAAGTAAAGCCGATATGCGACGAAATTGAACGTCGCGCGACGAAGCCGAAGTGAGTTTCAGAGGTCATGGGCGAATCCTGCCGTCCCCTGGTCAGGTACAAATGGGGTAAGCGCATGATCGCATAGAGCTATAGGTCCCTTCTCAGCCTGCTTCAATTCCGAAGCCAAAGGGGCGAGTCATGAAGCGAAAAGAGATTTTCATACTGCTCTTTCTCATGGGCTTGATTTCTCCTGCATGGGCGCAGCAAGAAGCCCTGTCAGCGCAGGAAAGCTTTTCTACTTGGAATCAAGGACAAATCCCTGGCGCGCAACTGTGGATCGCCACGCGAGAACAGACGGGCACGCCGCCCAACAATCCAGTTCCTCCTTCCGTGGGCAACCAAACTTCACCTCACCTGATCGGAGGGGTGCCATTCATACAGTGGGGTGACGCAGCGCGACTGAATTATCAAGAGAAGTCCATAATGAATCCATCATATGCAGCAGCGTCAGCCATGATCCTCGAATACTGGGGAAGAAGTCGCAAAGAATTGGAAGGCAAACAAGACCCAATGAAGGGTTGGAAGGGGCGCGAATCACGACCGGGCAACTTGGAAGAAATCAAGAAACTGATCGACCGCAAGATACCTGTCTTAGTTTCGCCGGCCTTCACGCCGTATGCGCATAGACAAGACCTGAGCTTGGCGATATGGATGGCAATGAAGAAGGCAGGAGTCAAGATTGTAAACGGGAAGTATAAAATGTCTTTCGATCAACTACATTTGTTAGTCCACACGACGTATGCCTTCGAGGCCGAGGGGCCAGCATCAGGAGCCTTCGGAGTTTGGCTGCCACTTGAGAAGTACCAGGAATTGGCCAAGCAGGGCGCGCAAGTGGTGAATGAATCGATGGTGATCGCCTCCCGTGTTGTCATTGGGTATGATGATGCACGCCGGGTCCTGATTCTTCACGACCCTACCTTCGGACCAGCGTGGGAAGTAGGCTACGATGACTTTTGGAAAATGTGGAATTTCCTTGGCAAACCATTGTATAGCGCTCCTTATCCTCCCGACTATCTCCAAATCGTGGCAAAAAAAGGCCCGGGGACTCCTTACGTACGTAGCGCCGACAACGAGGCGGCCGTTCATTACGTCTATGGATATGCCTGGCAGTCCATTGGACAACCGGCGGCGGCTGAGAAGGAGTATCGTCAAGCGCTGGAATTGTCTGGGGTTGGTCCAGCCTATGACCACCTTCTAAACATGGATCTTGCTGTCACACTCGCAGCGCTTGGGCGGTCAGCAGAAGCGCTTCCCTGCGCGCGGAAAGCCACGGAATTAATGCCCCAACATAGTCGAGCGTGGCTGGTGCTGGCAAACATCCTATCAACTGGCGGTGGTGACACGGCGGAGGCCAAGAAGGAAGCTGCCCAGGCTGAAGAACGATCCCGCACCCTCTGCACGGACGACTACGAACGGGGGATCGCAGCAGCATTGGCACAAGATTTTTCGCTTGTCAGTTCCAAAAACAATGTCTACCTGCAATGGGGCGCAATGAACGCGATGCCCTTTCCTAAATAGGCAATCCTTACGGATAGCTGCCCGTGACGCAATCAAGGCCACCCAGAAGGCATGTTTGACCGAGCCTTGCTTTTGAACCGGGTTCGGTGAGAGGGCGCAGCTACCGTAACAGACCGGCCTAAGTCCTGATAAACGCGGTAACCGGACAAGTGGGTCCCGGCACCGAGCGGGCGCGATCCCCCTTGCACCGAGATTGTGTCACGGCGCAAAGGGGGGTAGTCCCTTTTTTCGGTCCCTATCCGCTATCCCCCCGCTACGTTGACCCTCCTTTGAGCGCGGCCTATACTGCTGCTTCTGCGTCTTTCATACAAAGGAGAAATCATCATGGAGCAGGCCGTCATACTGAGTGCGGTGCGCACGCCGATTGGGAAATTCATGGGAGGGCTTGCGTCACTGACCGCGCCGGAGCTGGGCTCTGCATCAGTTGTGGCTGTTCTGGGTCGCGCCGATTATTGGAGGTGCGCTCGGCGGCCTCGTTTATTCCGCCCTCTTCGGCGAATCGAAGTCCTGAGTTCCTCATGTAGCCCAAGTCTTCCCGGCGCCGTGTGTCGGGAAGACCTGAGGCTGCTCCGCGCGACCGAACAACACCCTCACCCGTCCGCGACGCCTATTTCACCGCGCAGCAGGTGCTTGACACGCTAGTTATTTGAGAGTAGCGTCTCCCCGCCTACTTTTCAGGCACGGACCATATACCACGGAAAATGACCCAAGGGCCACGGCACGTGCGGACAGCTCCAGCGGTTGAGTGTCGCCATCGAATTGCGGAAGCCATTCGCGTTCGTCTGTGGCTGATTCTGGGCGTTCTGATGCTGGTCTCCGGGCCTCTCCCCGCGCAGCACGGCGCGACCACGGCACAGGCGAATCTAGACCAGCTCGTGCAGCAGGCGCACACGATTGTACACGGCTACGTCGTTTCCGCCGTGATGGAGCCGCACCCGCAATTTTCCAATTTGCAGACTGTCGTGGTGACGATAAAGGTCGAGCGCGCACTCAAGGGCAGCGCCGGAACGACCCTCGTATTCCGGCAGTTCGTATGGGATGCGCGCGACGTTCCGACTCTCGCCGGCTATCGCAAGTCCGAGGAATTGCTGCTGTTTCTCGGTCCCGTTTCCGAGTATGGCTTGACGAGTCCGGTCGGCCTCGAACAGGGGCGCTTTCGAATTCTGCGCGACGCTAAGGGGAATCGCACCGCGATCAACGGCCGAGCCAATCTGGGCCTCTTCGATCAACTCCCGAGCGCGATCGCCGCACGAGGACTGGCACCCTCGCCGGAGGCTGCTGCGCTGTTGACGCAACCTCGCGGCCCGCTTCCTCTCACGGCTCTGGAAGACCTCATCCAGACGCTGGCAGGCGGACAGAAATGAAGCGTCGAGCGGGCGGACTCATGCTGGCGTTACTGTTGTTCGTTGGATCGGTCAACGCCGGCGGCCCTCTGCGCGTCACCGGCCCCGCGGCCACCACGCCCGGGCAGCCGTTCGTGTGGGATACCTCCAGTGCGATCAAGTACACCGTCGATGGCGGCCCGTTGAGTGCGAACCCCAGCGGGCAGACGGTCATCGACAACGCGACGGGCCGTTCGCGCGTCGCCAGCATGTTCCAGAGCTGGTCCTCCGTTCCGACAGCAGCGATCAGCTTTTCGTACGCAGGCGTCATTACCGCGCCGGGGCTTTCCGCCGGTGGCGACGTCAAGACGATCCAGGACTACAACGCGGTCGTGGGCGTCTGTAAGAACGGCACACAGAATCCGGTGATATTCGATGCGGACGGTTCGATATTGAAGGCCCTCGGGCTGAGTCCGTTCGTCATTGGATTTTCGGGCGCGTGCAAACTCGATCTGCAGGTCGGACACATCGTTTCCGCGCTGATTTTCATGAACGGCCAGTTCCAGGACGGGGTGGCCGATCACAACACGACCAATCCAGAGATCTCGGCAGACCAGTTCGACGAAGCAATCACCCACGAGATGGGACATTTTTCCGGACTGGATCACTCGCAGATCAACTTGGATCTTTACGAGAGCGGCGCGGTGGGGAATTGCGACCTCGACCGACTGGCGGGCCTCCCGCTGATGTTCCCAATCCTGTTCTGCCAGTCGCGGAAATCTGCAGGGCTTCCGATCCTTGCGCCTGATGATGTTGCGTGGATCTCGAAGCTCTACCCGGCCTCCAGCTACGCGTCGAACTACGGCACGATCAGCGGCTTCGTCTTTTTCCAGGACGGGATCACGGCGCTGCAGGGCGTCAACGTCATCGCGCGCCGCGTGGATGATCCCGCGACGCCGGAGGACGAATCCAAGCGCATCGCCGTATCGGTGGTCTCCGGATTTTCCTTCACCGGCAATCCCGGACAATCCATCTCCGGCACGAACACTGGTGGGAGCTCGTATGGCAGCCGGAATCCCGCTCTAATCGGCTACTACGAGATTCCCGTGCCCCCGGGCACCTACACGATTCAGACGGAGAACATTGATTCCGCGTTCGCCGGGGGATCGAACGTCGGCCCTCTCGTTCCGCCCGCCACCACGTACGCGGCGGCGGAGTTCTGGCATCTGTACGAATCGGCCTACGACGATCCCACGGTCAAAGACCCGGTGACCGTGCAGGCGGGGCAGAAAATCAGCAACATCAACTTCATCCTCAATCAGACAACCCCGATGCTGAATCGCTTCGACCAGTTTGAAGACGGCGAAGTGCTTCTGCTGCCGCCCCACGAACCGTTCCTGCTTCGCCCTTCGCCGGCACCGTGGAGCCTGGAGCGTGCGTCGTGAAGCGCGGCTCGCGCGCATGGCTGGCAGGAGCCGCGCTGTTGCTCGCTGCCGCTTTCAGCGGTTGCGGTGCAGGATCCTCGCAGGTGGTCCAACAGCCGCCGCCTCCTCCGCAGCCCGAGACCATCACCATCACAACGCCTTCGCCAATTCAGTGCGTGCAGAATGTGCCGTTCAGTCTGACTCTGCAGGAAACCGGGGCACTCAGCACCGTCACTTGGACGATCCTTTCGGGACAATTGCCGGTCGGGCTTTCCCTCGAGTCTTCCACCGGTATCATCTCCGGCACCCCGACCGCCGGCTCAGGCGTCGGCGTCACGATTCAAGCGGCCGACGCGAAGGCGAGCATCTCCAAGCTTTTCTATTCCAACGTATGGACGAAGCTCACGATCAATCCGGCCCCGCCTCCGGCGGCGCACCTCAACGCACCGTACTTATTCACGGTCACAGCCACGGCATCGTCTGCTATCGCGAGCTGGAGCCTCGCGGGCGGGCAGTTGCCGCCAGGCCTCACCTTGAATGCCATCAACAACCTCAACGCGGAGGCGATCTCCGGCACTCCCACGCAGGCCGGCACGTTCAATTTCACCCTGCAAGCCCAGGATTACACCATTCCACAAACGGCCACGCAGGATTTCACCCTCGTCGTGGATACCCATCTGGCAATCACCAAGGCGACGCTGAAACCCGGCCGGCAGAATGAGGCCTACTCGAATTCGTTTACGGCTGTGAACGGCACGCCTCCCTTCACCTGGACGATCAGCTGGTCGAAGGTCGGAGGCGTTCCGACCGGTCTGATCCTCGACCCGGCATCGGGAACACTCTCCGGTACCACCGCCAGCACCGGTGGTTTCCCCTACACTGTCACGGTCACGGACTCCAGCGCGACGCAGCAAAGCGATTCCGCGCAAGGCGTTTTCAACATCGCTTCGCAACTGCAGATCATCGGCAATCTGCCTCCGGCGTATATCGGGCGGCCGTACCTCGCCAACCTTACTGCCATCGGCGGCTTCTACCCCTACACGTGGTCGCTCTCTTCCGGAATCACGCCGCCGGGACTCTCGTTTTATCCCAGTGGAAGCATCTCCGGCACGCCTACGCAGCTTGGCTCGAGCAACATTGTTCTCCAGCTGACGGATTCGGGGAATCCGCCGGAATCCATTCAGCAGCCGTTCACGCTCGATGTCGTGCCCGTGCCCTTGAGCGTGGGCGGAGAACCGTTGTCGCCCGCTCCCGTCAACGTGCCCTATCATTCCCAGATTCCCATCTCCGGCGGAATTCCGCCGTATTCGTTCGCGATTACTTCCGGCCAATTGCCCCCGGGGCTGACGTTCGACACGTCCGCCGGCTTCATTGACGGCACGCCCACGCAAGCCGGCACATTCAATTTCGTTGCGCAGGGCACTGATTCCCAGTCTCCGGCGCAGAAGGCCACTGCCAACGATTTCATCGTGATTCGCAAGGGAATGGGCCGCAACGATTCCATCGCCACGGCCACTCCTTTGGGCAATAGCGCCAACCAGCAAACCCCCATACCTTTCTCGATCAGCCCCTACATTGATCCGATCAATGCGGCCACTCCGAATCCGGACACGGACTTCTACCGCCTGGTCGCCGCCGGTGGCAGCACCGTGCATGTGGAAACGTATGCACAACGGTCCTGGGGTGCTGATCCGCTCGATACTGTGATCGAAATTCTCGATGGCAGCGGCAACAGGCTACAGACCTGCACTTCACCGGCATTCAGTTCCGTCTGCCTGAACGACGATCTCGACAACACCACGCTCGACTCGGCGCTGGACGTGAAAGTGCCCGGCAGTGCGACGGCCCAAGCCACTTTCTACGTTCACGTGTTTGACTGGCGCGGCGATGCCCGCCCGGACATGCAGTACTACCTCAACATCAGCGGCGTCGTGGAACCGTTGACGATTACGACGACGACCCTGGGAACTGGCGCCACTCGCGGCGCAAACATCAACCAGCCGTTGCAGAGTTCCGGCGGCACAGGTTCCGTGACGTGGTCGCTGGACTCCGGAGCGTTGCCGACGGGATGGTCGCTCAGCTCCGCGGGTGTGATCAGCGGCGCCGCCACCACCGATGGCACCTACACGTTCACCGTGCTCGCGACCGATTCCGGCAGCCCCCCGCAGACGGCGCGCCAGCAATACACACTTCAGATCGCCGAGCCTGTGGCCATCACCAGCCCTGCCACCTGGCCGAATGCCTGCGCCAATCAGCCCTACTCTTTTACCGTCACGACCACCGGTGGCTTGCCGCCGATTCAATTCAGTTTCATGTCCAACTTCTGGCCCGGCCTCATCCTCAACCAGAGCACTGGCGTTTTCAGTGGCATACCCGGTGCTCTCGGCACCTTTCAGGGGTCGCTCGGTGCGATAGATTCGGCGAGCCCGCCATCTACATCAGGGCAGAACATCTCCGTCACCGTCGTCAATTGCCCGTAGATACTTCCGCGCGCGGCGCAAGGGAAGGGCTCCCAGGTCACCGGTTAGGCGAGCCTAGGAGATAAGTCCACCCCCAGGGAGTCCGTCAGTTGTGAATCCTCGATCGAATCGCATAGAATCCCCGCACCCGCGTTCGATTCGACAAAGAAGCGCTCCCAGGTCGCCGACTAGGCGAGCCTGAGAGATAGGGAGGATTCATGGCAACCCAGCAGAAGTTGCCCGCAGCAGCGTCAATTGGCGACGTTGCGCCGAAGCTTGTTGAACTCACGGAGAAAGTTCTTTTCGGCGACGTCTGGGCGCGACCCGGCCTCGCCACGCGCGACCCTTGCCTCATCACCGTCGCGAGCCTTGTGGCGCTCAATCGTACCGAACAGCTGCGCTTCCATCTCGAGCGCGCGTTCCTAATGGCGTGACGAAGGAGCAGCTCGTCGAAGCCATCACTCATCTCGCGTTCTATTCGGGATGGCCGACAGCGATGTCCGCCATGATGCTCGAAGGTTCCACCAAGGGCAAATTCTTCTACATCCCGATCAAGATTCCTTACCATCCCCGCGCAGGCTCAAACTAACGGAGCCCGCACGAATGCGGCCATTTGGTTCGGCAAGAAAATTGCCGCAAGCCTCCGTAATTGTGATGTTTCCCTAAGCCAGCGCTAAGGTGTTCATCTTCAGGATGCAGTGCCTGGTAAACGCGCTAACCGGACAAGTTGGTCCCAGTACCAGGCCAGCGCGGTCGCCGACCGCGCCAGGGTTCTGTTATGGCGGTCGGGCGGGTGGTCCCTTTTTTTCGTCCCGATCCGGTATTTCCCAGCTACGTTGACCCTCCTTTGAGCGCGGCCTATACTGCTTCTTCTGCGTCTTTCATACTAAGGAGAAATCATCATGGAGCAGGCCGTCATACTGAGTGCGGTGCGCACGCCGATCGGGAAATTCATGGGAGGGCTTGCGTCACTGACCGCGCCGGAGCTGGGCGCGCGGGTGGTGAGCGAATCGGTGCGCCGGGCCGGCATCGAGCCCAAGCAGGTGGACGAAGTGATCATGGGCAACGTGGTGCAGGCGGGGATCGGGCAGAATCCGGCGCGGCAGGCGGCGTTGCGCGGCGGGCTGGACCCGCGCGTTGCGGCGATGACGATCAACAAAGTGTGCGGCTCGGGCCTGAAGGCCGTGGGGCTGGCGGCGCAGGGAGTCATGCTCGGCGAGACGGAAATCGTGGTGGCGGGCGGCATGGAGTCGATGTCGAATTGCCCGTATCTGATGAAGGGCGCGCGCACCGGCTTCCGCCTGGGCCACGGAGAGCTGCTCGACTCGATGATCGCGGACGGCCTGTGGGACGTCTACGAAAATTTCCACATGGGCATGACCGCCGAGCTGGTGGCCGAAAAATACGGCATCACGCGGCAGGAGCAGGACCAGTTCGCGTATGAAAGCCACCGCAAGGCCGTGAACGCCACGAAATCGGGATTCGTCGCCGCGCAAATCGTTCCCGTCGAAATCCCGCAACGGAAGGGCGCCCCGGTCGTCATCCAGACGGAGCGGTCGTCGTCACCACGGAAAAGAACGCCGCGCGGCTGGGCAAGAAGCCGATCGCGCGCATCGTGGCGCAGGCCGTCAGCGGCATCGAGCCGAAGTGGATCATGATGGCGCCCGTGGATGCCGTCGAAATGATTCTGAAGAAGACCGGCTGGGACCGCGACAAGGACGTCGACCTGTACGAGCTGAACGAGGCGTTTGCCGTCGCCGCCATCGGCGTCACGCGGGGGCTCAAGCTCAATCCGGAAAAGGTCAATGTGAACGGCGGGGCGGTGGCGCTGGGCCATCCCATCGGCGCCTCGGGCGCGCGCGTGCTGGTCACGCTGCTGTACGAATTGCAGCGCCGCAACCTCCAGCGCGGCATCGCCGCGCTGTGCCTCGGCGGAGGCAACGCCGTCGCGCTGGCCGTCGAACGCCTGTAGCGTAAACCGCCACTTTGCGGTAAAACTGCCGCCACTATGTTCTGTCCTCTCTGCAAGACGGAGTATCGGCCGGGATTCAACGAATGTGCCGATTGTCACGTGGCGCTGGCCGAGTATCTGCCCGGTAGCGACTCAGCCGATGGCGACAACCCTCCCACGGACTCCGGAGGTCTGGAGCTCCTTTGGAGCGGCCTTTCGCCCGGACTGGCCGGTGAAATTAGAGATGCCCTCGATGCCGCCCGCATATTCCATAAGGATACGGACAAGGATTTCGGTATCCTCCCCGCTTTCACGCAGAGTGCGATGTTCATTTGGATCAAACCGGCCGATCGCGCCGCCGCCCGCGCCGTTCTGGCCGAGTCCTTCGCCCAACGGCCTGACGACGAACGGAACGTCGACGGGCTTGCGATAGACGTGAAGAGGGTGAATCCGCTCAGCATTAACCGCCCGGTCTTCAACCGGGTTCCCGGGCAGAGCGACATGGAAAACGAGGATGAGGCGCCCGAGTCCGACTCCCCGCATGAACCTGCGCCGAGCGACATTATTGAAGACTTCGATCCCGAAGATGCCACGGCCGCAGTGTGGGCCGGCGAAAGCGAGGAGATGGCGCAAGTCTGCCAGGACTGCCTCAACGGAGTCGGCATTGGCTGTGTCGTTGCCGAGGATGGCGGCAAGCTGAGGATTCTCGTCCTTCCCGCAGCCGAGGCGCGCGCCCGCGAGGTCGTTCGCGAAATCACGGAACAAACCCCAATGGAATAGCCGCGCCGGATTCCTTTCTTTCACCACACGACTTCCGTTATCATCCACCGTGATTGGATATGCCATCATTCTTATCCTCTTTTACGCAAGGAGCTCTCATGTCAGCTGACGCAATCAAAACCGTGGCCGTTCTCGGCGCGGGCACCATGGGCAATGGCATCGCGCACGTCTTTGCCCGCTCGGGATACCAAGTCATCCTGCGCGACGTCGAAAAGCGGTTTCTGGACCGCGGCCTGGAAACCATCACCAAAAATCTCGACCGCGAAGTGAAAAAAGGAAAACTCGCCGAAGCGGACAAAGCCGCCGCGCTCGGGCGCATCCAGCCCGTCACGGACATAGCCGCTCTGGCCGCCGCGGATATCGCCATCGAAGCTGTTCCCGAGCAGCGCGAGCTGAAGACGCGCGTGCTGAAGGAAGCGGATGCGGTCCTGCGCCCGGGCGTCATCCTCGCCAGCAACACATCGTCGCTCGCGATCACCGAAATTGCCGCGGAGACCTCGCGTCCCGGCGGCTTCATCGGGATGCACTTCTTCAACCCGGTGCCCATGATGGCCCTGGTGGAAGTGATCCGCGGGCTGGCCACCAGCGACGCGACGTTCGAGACCACCATGGCGCTGTGCCAGAAGCTGGGGAAGACGCCGGTGGCCGTGAACGACTCGCCCGGCTTCGTCGCCAACCGCCTCTTGCTGCCGCTGATCAACGAGGCCGCCTTCGCCGTCATGGAAAGCGTGGCCAAGCCCGAGGATATTGACACCGTCATGAAGCTCGGGACCAACCACCCCATGGGCCCGCTCGAGCTCGCCGATTTCATCGGCCTCGACGTCTGCGTGGCCATCCTCGACGTGCTCTACAAGGGCTTCGGCGATCCGAAATACCGCGCCTGCCCGCTGCTGAGGAAATATGTGGCCGCCGGCTGGCTGGGCCGTAAATCCTCCCGCGGCTTCTACAAGTATTAGGAGCCCGAGGGCGCCCGGTCGCGCAGCGGCGGGGAATCGGCATCTTCAATCCCGAGCCCCACGGCTCTGGGGGCCGAAATAGTGTTTGCTTTTTCTTCGCCTCATGCTACTATCCCCCCTCGGAAATGGACGGGCTGGGGAAAGGGCAGTCTGGTAGAATCGGGCCGCCCGCCGCGGCGGGACCTAAACGAACGCTCTCTCGAGGTGCACTGTGACAGACGAAAAAACAAAAAATCTGGAAATCGCAATCTCGCAAATTGAAAAGGATTACGGCAAGGGCTCGATCATGCGGCTGGGGAGCCGGGACGTGCTGGTCCCCGTGAACGTGATTCCGACGGGCTCGATCTCGATCGACGCGGCGGTGGGCGTCGGGGGATTCCCGCGCGGCCGGGTGATCGAAGTGTACGGCCCGGAGTCGGGCGGCAAGACCACGCTGACGCTGCATGTGATCGCCGAAGCGCAGAAGCTGGGCGGACAGGCGGCGTTCATCGACGCCGAGCACGCGCTTGATCCCAACTACGCGCGCAAGCTGGGCGTGGATGTGGATAATCTGCTGGTGTCGCAGCCGGATAACGGCGAGCAGGCCCTGGCTATCGCCGAGGCGCTGATCCGCACCAGTGCCGTGGATATCATCGTGGTGGACTCGGTCGCGGCGCTGGTTCCCAAGGCCGAACTCGAGGGCGACATGGGCGACCCGCAGATGGGCTTGCAGGCGCGGCTGATGTCGCAGGCGCTGCGGAAGCTCACCGCCATCGTGAACAAATCGAACACCTGCCTGGTCTTCATCAACCAGATCCGTGAAAAAATCGGCGTGATGTTCGGCAATCCCGAGACCACCACGGGCGGCCGCGCGCTGAAGTTTTACGCCTCGATGCGCGTGGATATCCGCCGCATTCAGTCCATCAAGGAAGGGGACCGCGTGGTTGGCTCGCGCACCCGCGCCAAGATCGTGAAGAACAAAGTCGCCGCGCCGTTCCGCGAGGCGGAGTTCGACATCATCTACGGCGAAGGAATTTCCAAGGAAGGCGACCTGCTGGATCTCGGCGTGGCCAAAAACGTGGTCGAAAAATCGGGCACGTGGATTTCCTACAAGGGCGAGCGCATCGGCCAGGGCCGCGAAAATGCGCGCGTCTTCCTGCGCGAGCACACCGACGTCCGCGACAAGATCGAGCACGATCTGCGCAAGGTGCTGGGTCTCAACACGCGGCCGCTGGACGACGCCAAGAAAGCGTCCGCCGAAGCCGAGAAACCCGCGGTGAAGGCGGCTGCCGCAGCTGCTGCCGCCGCGCCAGGCCGCCCCGCGCGTTAGCGGGACGGGAACATCTCCGCACCGGCGCGCGGCATCGGCCGCGTGCCTGGATGCGGCCTTGGCTAACAGCTGAGATACTGCTTTTCCCTGGTGTGACTAGCGGGCTGCGGCGGCTCGCGGGAACCCTGCGCTGGCCTTGACCTCTTCGATCTGCGTGCAGTGGCGATCGCAGTGCGCCGCCATCAGGAGCAGCCACTGATAGCAGTCCAGTTCACCCATGATGGGGTGCGGTAGGAAATGAGCGCGCAGGTCGGCGCTTGTGGCGGCGGCGAATTCCTGGGTGCGTTTGCGAGCGGCGTCGAACTGCGGCCATAGCTCGTCGTCCCGCCATCGCCCCGTGGGCGCCAGAAACTCCGGTGCCGGAAAACGCGTAATGCGGCCCGCGACATCCGCGATCAGGCCCGGATCATCCATCGCGCTGCGCTTGGAGGAATCCGCCGGCGCCTCCAGGCCCTTTTGGACCATGCCGAGTATGCCGGTTTCGACCACGGCCAAGTGCTCGACGTTCTCAGCCACCGACCAGCGCCCCGGCGCGGGCTGGTATGCCAGTTGCGTCTTCGAGAGACCCTGCGCCAGCCTCAGTAGCCGTTCGCGCGAATCCGCAAGATTCTTCAAAATAACTTCCCGTTCGTTTGCCGTCATGGTGTCCTCCACGTTGACCCCGCTTGGCTCGGGATCATACTCCACTGGCAGGCGCGGGCCAAGCGCGAGGGAATGATCCGGGGCGTCTACCTGTCCGCTCGGCCAGGGGTGGAGGTCTCATGCCAGTCTGGAACAGGTCCGTGGCTTTTTTGATTGCGCCGGTCGTTCGGGATTCCTTACACTGAAGTCCGGCGTTCATTGGGGAAGAAGGCCACGGGCCCAACCAACTTTATATGCTGCGGAATCCAGTGCTTCGACATGCGGTTGCGATCTTTTGTCTCCTTCTTGTGAGCGGCTGTGCCGCCTTTGGGGCGCCCCGATCCAAGCCGGTGGCGCACCGTGCGCGCACGTCGCACCGGGCGTCGTACTACGCCAATCCCGCGAAGGACGACATCACCGAGCACGACGATCCGCTGATCCGCCAGGTGGCCGCGGGCGCACTCGGCCATGAGAAGGGGTCCGTCGTGGCGGTTGACCCGACCAGCGGCCGCATCCTCGCCATCGTCAATCAGAAGATGGCCTTTTCCGCCGGCTTCGAGCCCTGCTCGACTATCAAGCCCTTCATCGCGCTGGCCGGACTTCAGGAGGGCGTGCTGGCGCACGACACCATGATCCAGGTGGGGCGCCGCCGCTACATGAACCTCACCGAGGCGATGGCCCATTCCAATAACAAGTTTTTCGAAGAAGTTGGCCGGCGGCTGGGTTTTGACCGCGTGGCCAAGTACGACCATCTCCTCGGGCTCGGCCAGCACGTCGGCTATAACATTCCCGAAGAGCAGCCCGGCTATTTGCCCTCCGCGCCTCCGGCGTACGGCGGCGTGGCGCGCATGTCGAGCTTCGGCGAAGGCATTCGCATCACGCCCTTTCAGCTCGCCTCCCTGGTGGGGACGCTGGCCAACGGCGGAACGCAGTATTACCTGCAATATCCGCGGAGCGAGCAGGAGCGCCAAAATTTCGAGCCGCGCGTCCGCCAGCAGCTCGATATCGCGCCGCTGCTCCCCGATCTGCGTGAAGGAATGCTGGCCGCGGTGCTGTACGGCACGGCGCGGCGCAGTTTCGATCCCTATGGCGAACAAGCCCTGGGCAAGACGGGCACGTGCAACGACGAGGGGATCGGCGGCCGGCTGGGATGGTTCGTGTCCTACGCCGACCAGGCTCATCCCAAGATCGTGATCGTGGTCTTGCTGCATGGCGGCGGCCATATTGTCAGCGGGCCGCATGCTTCGCAAATCGCCGGGCGCATCTACCGCGGCCTCTCGGTGCGGAATTACTTCGCCCAGTCCGAGCCGGCCGGCCCTTCCGAAGCAGCATATCCCGAGTTGGTTCGCGCCAGCGTTTCCACCAACCCCTCGCGCTAGCGTCCCGCGCCTAATCCACACGCTGTTGCCGGACTCGCCGCAAGTGTGTGCATTTCCGCTTCTCGCCGGCAGTTCCTCTGCGCTATGCTGCGCACTCTCTGGAAGGGGGCATCGCGGGGCCATGGGGCGTAAAGGGAAAACTGTTTTCTGGCTGAGTTTTGCGGCGGCTGCGGCGGTGTGCCTCGGGGCGTCGTATTACGTCCGGTATTCCGCCGAGAAGCGCATGGCCATCGAGGCCACCGCGGCGCGCGAGCAGGCGCAGAGGATTCAGCAGCAGGTGGTCCTCTTCACCCAGCGCGTGGTGCCCGAGGGGCTTCCGTTCGCCTCACTCTTGCAGGGTTTTGGAGTCAATGCCCAGACGGCAGCGAGCCTGGCCGTGGCGGCGCAGCCTGTCTTCGATTTGCGCCAAATGCGCGCGGGGCACCAGGTGGCCGTGGGACGCTCCGTGCTCGGTGATTTGCGCGAGGTGCGCTACCGCATTGATGCCGACCGCTTTCTCTCCATCGCGCCTCGCGGTGGCGACTTTCATTCCGAGATTGACACGATTCCTTCGCAAACCGTAACCGCCGGCGTGAGCGGCGAAATCCGCGATTCGTTGTTCCAGTCCGTCACCGACGCCGGAGAAACACCCGAGCTGGCCATGCGCCTGGCCGCAATTTTCGGATGGGACCTGGATTTCTACACCGATCCGCGGCCGGGCGACACGTTCCGCGTGGCCGTCGAGAAGAAGACGCTCGACGGCGGCGAAACGGCGGGCTACGGCCGGATTCTCGCGGCCGAGTACACGAACGACGGCCATACGTATCGCGCCGTGCTGTTCCACGACGGGGCGGGGAATGCCTCCTATTACACGCCCGAAGGCAAGTCCATGAAGAAGGCGTTTCTGCGCTCGCCCCTCAAATTTGGGGCGCCCATTACCTCGCACTTCAGCCAGCACCGCTTTCATCCCATTCTGAAGCAGTATCGCCCGCATCTGGGAATCGACTACGCGGCGCCGACCGGCACGCCGGTGCAGACCATCGGCGAGGGCCGCGTGATCTTTGCGGGACGCAAAGGCGGAGACGGAAATCTCGTCAAGGTGCAGCACTCCAACGGCTATGCGACGTACTACATGCATCTGTCGCGCATTCTCGTGCGCAATGGCGAGCGCGTCGAGCAGGGCCAGCGCATCGGGCTGGTGGGCATGACCGGCCTCGCCACCGGACCCCATCTCGATTTCCGCATCCAGCTTCGCGGGCAATTCTTGAACTTCGAGCGTCTGCCGCTGCCTTCCGCCGATCCCGTGGCCAAGCGCGATCTGAAGGAATTCGCCGCCGCCCGCGACCGTGCCCTCGCGCTGATGCCGCCCTTGCCCTCGCAGCAGCCCGCGCTTGCGAAAAACATCTCGCCCGCGCCGCCGTCTGCCAGCCGCTAGTCGCAATCCTGTCGAAAGAATTCGAGTCCTGCAAAAACGAAAACGGCGCCCCGGTGCATTGGGACGCCGTTTCCTTGAAATTCACAGATTCCGGACGGGCTTTAGGGTTTGACTTCCCAGGTATCTCCGGCGCGGAGGAGTTTCGCGAGATCGCCTTTGCCGCGCTTGGCCTGCACGTCGCGAATCTGCTGGTTGATCAGGTCCTCGTAGCACGGGACGTTTTCCCACGAGCGCAGCACGCCGATGGGAGAGGGGAAGCCGGGCCGTTCTTCCATGTGCGCCAGCAGGAAGGCGTAGGCGGGCAGCGGATGATGCTCGTCGTGGATGAGAAGATCCTTCTCCGTGATGCCGTTGCCCAGCGTGACGACTTCGAGCTCCAGGCCATTGAGGCGGATTCCCTTGTCGTGGTTTTTGCCGAAGATGAGCGGTTTGCCGTGCTCCAGATGCACGACGTGCTCGCTGCGCGCGTCCTTTTCCGTCAGCGATTCCCACGCGCGGTCGTTGAAGATGTTGCAGTTCTGCAGGATCTCGATGTAGGCCGAGCCCTTGTGGGCGGCGGCCTTCTTCAGCGTCTCTTTCAGGTGCTGCTGGAAGACGTCCACCGAGCGGGCCACGAACGTCGCCTCGGAGCCGATTGCCAGAGACAGCGGATTGAACGGCCGGTCGGTCGTGCCGAACGGCGTGGACTTGGTCCGCTTGCCGAGTTCGGAGGTCGGCGAAAACTGTCCCTTCGTGAGGCCGTAAATCCGGTTGTTGAACAGCAGCACTTTCAGGCCGATGTTGCGCCGCAGCATGTGGATCGTGTGGTTGCCGCCGATCGAAAGCGAGTCGCCGTCGCCGGTGACCACCCAGACGCTCAGATCCGGGCGCGTGATTTTCAGGCCCGTGGCCACGGCGGGCGCGCGGCCGTGAATGGTGTGGAAGCCGAACGTGTTCATGTAATACGGGAACCGGCTCGAACATCCGATCCCGGATATGATGACGAAATTTTCCCGCGGAATGCCCAGTTCGGGGAAGACCGATTGAACTGCGGAAAGGATCGCGTAGTCTCCGCAACCGGGGCACCAGCGGATTTCCTGGTCCGTCTGAAAATCTTTTTTCGTAACAAGGGGCATCGTGGCCGTGGTCATTACCGGGTCTCCTGATTCACGCCGAGCATCTCTTCGATCTTGCGCTCGATTTCCGATTGTTTGAAGGGCTTGCCCTGAATCTTGTCGTAGCCCTGCGCGTCCACCAGATACTTGGCGCGCAGCACCATCAGGAGCTGCCCCATGTTCATTTCGGGGACGAGAACTTTCTTGTAGCGCCCGAGAACCTCGCCGAGATTCTTCGGCAGCGGGTTCAGGTGGCGCAGGTGGACATGTCCGATGCGGCGTCCCTGGGCGCGCTGCGCTTTCAACGCCGCCGTCACCGCGCCGTGCGTCGAGCCCCAGGCGACGATCAGCAAGTCACCCGAGGGATCTCCGGCCGGTACAGCGTCCGGCACTTCCTGGACCACGGCATCCACCTTCGCGGCCCGCAGGCGGACCATGTGCTCGTGGTTGATCGGGTCATAGCTCACATTGCCGGTGATGTCCTGCTTCTCGATTCCCCCGATGCGATGCTCCATTTCGGGCGTGCCCGGGATGGCCCAGGGCCGCGCCAGCGTCTCCGGGTTGCGCCGGTAGGGGCTGAAGTCGGTCGGGTTGGTTTCGAAGTGGACGGGAATTTCCGGCAGGTCCGACGCGGCAGGAATGTGCCACGGCTCGGCACCATTTGCCAGGTAGCCGTCGGAAAGGATGATCACCGGCACCATGTACTTGATGGCGATGCGCGCGGCCTCCAGAGCGATCCAGAAGCAGTCGCCCGGCGTCGCCGGAGCCAGCACCGGCACCGGCGCCTCGGAGTTTCTCCCGAACAGCGCCTGCAACAGGTCGGCCTGTTCCGTCTTGGTCGGCAAACCCGTCGAGGGACCGCCGCGCTGGACGTTGCAGATCACCAGCGGCAGTTCGACGCCCACGGCCAGACCCAGCGCTTCGGTCTTGAGCGACATTCCCGGGCCGGATGTCGCCGTGATGCCCAGGGCCCCCCCGTACGCGGCGCCGATCGCCGACGTGATGGCGGCGATTTCATCCTCGGCCTGGAAGGTGATGACGCCGAACTCTTTGTAATTAGCCAGCGCATGCAGGATGTCCGAAGCCGGCGTGATCGGATACGACCCCAGAAACAGGGGAATTCCGGCCTTCTGCGAAGCCGCCACGAAGCCCATGGCCAGCGCCACGTTCCCGCTGATGCTGCGATACAGCCCGGGCGCGAGCTTGGCCGGCGGAATTTCGTAGCTGATCTGGAAGGCTTCGGTGGCTTCGCAATAGCTGTAGCCCGCTTCCATCGCCAGGCGGTTGGCCTGCACCAGCAGCGGCTTGTTCTTGAATTTGTCCTCGATCCACCGCAGCGTCATGTCCATCGACCGGTTGTAGAGCCAGTAGCACATCCCCAGCGCAAAGAAGTTCTTGCACCGGTCCATGGACTTCGCATCCAGCCCCACGTCTTTCAGCGCCGCGCGGGTGAGTCGCGTCAGTTCGACCGGAAACAGCCGGTACCCGTCGAGCGAATGATCCTCCAGCGGATTCGAGGTCAAATGCGCCTTGCGCAGGTCGGCCTCCCCGAAATCGTCCAGATTGACGATCAGAATCCCGTTGGGGATGAGGTCGGGAAGATTCACGCGCAGCGCCGCGGGGTTCATGGCGATCAGGGCGTCGACGTTGTCGCCTGGTGTGTAGACGTCGCTCGAGGAGAAGTGCACCTGGAATCCGCTCACCCCGGGGATCGTCCCCGCGGGAGCGCGGATTTCCGCTGGATAATCGGGCAGTGTGGCCAGGTCGTTGCCGTACAGGGCCACCGTGTTGGTGAACTGGCCTCCGGTGATCTGCATGCCGTCGCCGGAATCGCCGGCGAACCGGATGACCGCTTTTTCAACGATCTCGCGCTTGTGCTGCCGAGGCTGACTCAGAGTCGTAGACATGGGTATTATAGATGGATGTGGAGCCGTATAGGTTACCCAGAGATTGCCGCCGAAACGTCAGCGGCAATCCGCTCCACTTTTACAAGGGTAGCACAGCCGCGGACTCAGGAAAATGCCAATTGGCCGCAGTTGTGGCGTTTCGAGTATCTGCCGCGCGAGGAGAAGGAGGCAGAGGAAGCGGAGGAAGCAGAGGAGGTAAAGGAGAGTGAAGACTGCAGCCGCGCGCCTTGCACAGAAAAAAGGCGGAGCCCGAAAGTCGCCGCACGAATTCCCGGTGCGGATCACGAACCGGGATCCCGGTGCGCGGTTTATGCGCGATACCGGGACACGAATTACGAGTCATGAATCACCAATCACCGCTCACCAATCACTAATCACCTCTCCATTGACTTTCGCCTTTAATTCGCCTACACTTTGCGACGCTAGCACCCGGCACCGCTGTGCCTCAGGGAGGGAACTGCGATGACACTGACGAAGCGGCAGAAGGAAGTGCTGAATTACCTGGTGGGCTTCCTCAACAAAAACGGCTATGCCCCGAGTTTCGAGGAGATCGCCCACGCCCTGAAGCTCACTTCGCTGGCGACGGTGCACAAGCATCTCTCGACGCTGGAAAAGAAGGGCTACGTGCGCCGGGGCTACAACCAGAGCCGCTCCATCGAAGTGATGCAGCTTCCCAAGCCGGTGCGCGAAGAGATTCTCGACCGGCATGTGGTGGAGCTGCCGCTCGCCGGACGCATCGCGGCCGGGCGTCCCCTGGAGGCCGTCGAAGACCGCGAGACCATTTCCCTGGCCGATTTTGCGCGCGGCCAGAACAGCTTCGTCCTGCAGGTGAAGGGCGAATCCATGCGCGACGATCACATCCTCGACGGCGATTACATCGTGGTCGAGCAGACCCAGGTCGCCAACCCGGGAGAAATCGTCGTCGCGCTGGTCGGTGAGGACGAAGCCACCGTCAAGCGTTTCTACCGCGAAGCCGGCGGCAAAATCCGACTGCAGCCCGCCAATTCCCAGATGGCGCCGATCATCCTGCCGGCCACCGACGTCAAGATTCAGGGCAAAGTGGTCGGCGTCTTGAGAAAGTTTTGAGCTCGTGGGAAGTGGCCACTGACCAGATTCATGTAAGAGGTGAAGGAGGGACGGTGGACGATTTCCCGGACTTCATGAAGCATCCCGCGAACAAGATTGCGGTGAGCAGTCAGGCCACCCCCGGAGTTGAAGGTTACGTTTTTGACGGCGTGGGCGGAAATCAGATGGCGTTTTGGACGTGCCGTGAGACCGCGGCATCCGCGCCGCATGTCCATGACTACGACGAGTATTTTGTTGTCGTGCAGGGCTGTTACACGTTGATCATCGATGGCCGGCGCATTCCGGTCAGAGCCGGTGAGGAATACTTCATACCGAAGGGCGTCTGGCATGGCGGTGAACCCGTGGCTGGGACTAGGACCATCCACGCCTTCGGCGGCCGGCGTGCCGAAAGAACTCGCCGATAGATCGTCCACCTTCAGAGGTTTCTAACCTTTCGCCCTGTTCTTATCCTGATCCTTGGTCCATTAATCGCTCAGACACAAGCCTCCCATTTTGGGATTGGCGGCCCTCGTGCTCTGCACTAGATTGAGGTCCCCGGTCAGCACATCTACGAATTGGTTTCGGCGCAATTGGGCCCAAGGAGGCGAAATGTGGGGAGATAAGAAGCAGGGGGCTCCCGTTAGGATGCCGCTCCAGCAGCAGCCTAGGGAAGTTGCTACACCTGTGCGAGAGATGGAAACACCCGTACCAACCTTTTCCAAGGAGGCTGAGAAGATGGCACCGATGGATACGACCTATGGGACGACGGTTTCCGAACGGGCGAGCGGCGGCACGGCACGGCTCGGTTCGGGCCTGCACGTGAAGGGCGAAATCAGCGGTAACGAAGATCTCGCCATTGATGGCAGTGTCGAGGGCTTGATTCAGTTGGAAGACCGCAAGCTCACCATCGGCGCCAGCGCCCGCGTCACCGCGGACGTTCTGGCCCGCGAAGTCGTCGTCTACGGCAACGTGAAGGGCAATCTGCGGGCGCGCGACCGTATCGAGATCAAGAAGGACGGCTCGGTGGTCGGCGACCTGACCACGGCGCGGATCATGATCGAGGATGGGGCCTACTTCAAGGGCTCCATCGAGATCGACAAGACCAGCGATGCGGGCGAAAGCGAACACAAGTCGTTTGCCCGCGCGTCGGCTTCGACCACCGCTTCGGCCGTTTAAGTTTGTTCCTCCTCGGCAAGCACGGCGGGCCGCGCAGAAGCGGCCCGCCGGCGCCTGTCTGGAAGTTTGCATCACTCCGCGTTGACAGAATGCCTCCCGTAGCTTAGACTCAACGTTTGTCTCTATAAGGAAAGGTGTGACTGGGCCAATGCAGACGTACGTGCCGAAGGGCCGGGAGGCGGAAGCCCTCCAGGTCGGCAAAAACTGGTTTGTAATTGACGCCGAGGGGCAGGTTCTCGGGCGTTTGGCGACCCGCGTCGCCCGGCTTCTGATGGGGAAGGACAAACCGAGCTTCACGCCGTACCTCGATTGCGGCGATCACGTGGTCGTGATCAACGCCGAGCGCATCCGGCTGACCGGCAACAAAATCGATCAGAAAATCTATCGCCATCACAGCGGGTATCCGGGCGGTTTGAAGGAAGTGCCCATTCGGACGCTCCTGCAGAAGCATCCGGAAGAAGTTGTGCGCGAGGCCGTGCTCGGAATGCTGCCGAAGAACAAGCTCCGCGCGCGCCGCGCCAAGAAATTGCGTGTCTATAAGGGAAGCGAATCGCTCGCCCGCCACGCCGGACAGAAGCCCCAGCCGCTCGCGCTGTAGCCTCGAGACACAGGTTCGAGTTTCTTGAGCCGGGCCAAGCATTTTGCCGTGTCGTGCCGCCTATCGCGGCGCCGCCATCGGCGCAGGACATGCAGGGGAAACAGGAGGAAACGAAGTTGAGTTCAGCCGCCAATTCAATGCAAGGTGCCACCAAGCATTTCTACGGTACCGGCCGCCGCCGCGAAGCCGTGGCGCGCGTCTACGTTAAGCCGGGCCCGGCGAGCTTCACCGTCAACGGACGCCCCGTCGAGGAATATTTCCAGAACGTGGCCTGGCATACCGCCGCCGTCGAGCCGCTCAAGTTCACCCAGATGCTGGATCAGGTCGAAGTGAAGGCCCAGGTCAAGGGCGGCGGAGTGGGCGGGCAGGCCGGCGCGGTGCGCATGGGCATTTCGCGCGCCCTGGCGATCCTGAACCCGGAACTCCGGCCCGCGCTGCGCAAGAACGGTTTCCTGACGCGCGATCCGCGCATGAAGGAACGCAAGAAGTACGGGCAGAAGGGCGCTCGCCGCCGCTTCCAGTACAGCAAGCGTTAAAGCACCAAGGGTCCGGCCTTCGGGCCGGACTCAATTCACGGCCGGCAAGGAACCGGCAGAAAAGGATGCTGCCCCCGCAAGCCGGGGGTCCAAGCATCCCTTTTAACGGGAGGAGGTACTTTGGCAGTCGAAATCACCATGAAGGAACTTCTGGAGGCCGGTGTGCACTTCGGCCATCAGACGCGGCGCTGGAACCCGAAGATGAAGGAGTACATCTTCGGCGAACGCAACGGAATCCACATCATTGACCTGCAAAAGACCCTGAAGATGTTCCGCGAGGCGGCCCGGTACGTCTCCGAACAGGCAGCCCAGGGCCGAACCGTGCTGTTTCTGGGCACCAAGCGCCAGGCGCAGGAAGCCATCGCCGAAGAAGCGCAGCGCTGCGGCATGTTTTACGTCAACCACCGCTGGCTCGGCGGCACGCTCACCAACTGGGTCACCCTGCAAAAATCGATCAAGCGCATGAAGCTGCTCAAGGCCATGGTCGAGGACGGCCGCATGGCCGCGCTCCCGAAAAAGGAAGCCGCGCGCCTGGAGCGCGAGCTCAAGCACCTGAACCAGAATTTCGCGGGGGTTGAAAACATGACGACGCTTCCCGATGCCATGTTTGTCATCGATCCCAACTCCGAATTGATCGCCGTGCGCGAAGCGCGGCGCATGGGCATCCCCGTGGTGGCCATTGTGGACACCAATTGCGATCCCACGCTGGTCGACGCCGTGATTCCCGGCAACGACGACGCCTTGCGCGCCATTCGCCTGTTTACCTCGAAAATCTCCGACGCGGTTCTGGCCGGCCGGCAATCGTTCGAGCAGTCCCAGATCGCCGACCAGAAAGCCGCCGAGCAAGCCGCCGGCGAAGAGGGCCCCGAGTACGTCGATACCAGCGCCTACGAACAGTACGAAAAGCAGGAAGGCGACTTCGTTGAAGGCGAGCCGAGCGCGGCGCCCGCGGCCGATGAGGCTGCGGCCCCGGTGGCCACCGACGACGAAAGCGCTCCGCAATAGCCTGGGCGCAGACGGTTTTTTTCCTCCAGCCCGCTCCGGTTTGGCCGGAGCGGCTAACCGAACGTAATTCTCTGAAAAGGAATTCAGCACTGATGGCGACAGCACCGGAAAGTGGAAAAGGAAATGTGTCCGCGCAACTCGTGAAGGATCTGCGAGACCGCACCGGCGCGGGCTTCTCGGATTGCCGCGCGGCCCTGGTGGAATCGGGCGGCGATATCGAGCAGGCGATCAATATCCTGCGCAAGAAAGGGCAGGCCGCGGCGGCCAAGAAGGCGCAGCGCGCCACCTCGGAAGGCCTGGTCGGCTGCTACATCCACGCCGGCGGAAAAATCGGCGTGCTCGTCGAGATCAATTGCGAAAGCGATTTCGTCGCGCGCACCGAAGCGTTCCAGCGCCTCTGCCACGACGTCGCCATGCACGTGGCGGCGCTCGACCCGCGCTTCCTGCGTCGCGAGGAAGTGACTCAGGAAATCCTCGACCGCGAACGCGAGATTTACGGCGAGCAGGCCAAGGCCACCGGCAAGCCCCCGGCCGTCATCGAGAAGATCGTGAACGGCAAGATGGAAAAGTTCTACGAAGAGAATTGCCTCTACGAGCAGCACTTCATCAAGGACGAGGCCGTCACCGTGAAGGAACTCGTGGATCAGGCCATCGCCAAGCTCGGCGAAAACATCGCCATCCGCCGCTTCTCCCGCTTCAAGGTGGGCGAGTCGGATGCCGCCGGAGCGGCCAGCGCCGCGCCGGAAGCCGTCGAAGCCTAGCATCCCGCGGCATCTGCAGTTCGGTACCCCGAGGGACGCGGAATCTACTTTCCGACCGGTGTGATTCCGCGTCCGCGCAGCCAGGATGCCGCCGCCCCGCACCTCCCGCGCGTGCAATCCCGCGGTCCGCTGGATGCCATTCTCTGCTAGAATGCGTCGGACCAAGAATTCTATGCCCAAGGCAGCCAAAAAACAGAAGAAGACCCGCGGAGCGCTCGCCGCGCCGCGCACGCCGGTTTACCGGCGCATCGTGGTGAAGCTTTCCGGTGAATCGCTGTCCGGACCCGATAGCTTTGGCATCCACGCCGAAACCATTCAGAACATTGCGCGGGAAGTAAAGAAGCTCCACGACCTGCGGGTGGAGGTCGCGATCATCGTCGGCGGAGGCAACATCTTCCGCGGCGCGCGCCAGCAGGGGCTCGCCATTGACCGCGCTACCGGCGACTACATGGGCATGCTCGCCACGGTCATCAACGGCCTGGCGCTGCAGGACGCGCTGGAAAAGGCCGGCTGCAAGACCCGGCTGATGAGCGCGATCGAGATGCATCAGGTGGCCGAGCCGTTCATCCGGCGCCGCGCCGCCCGCCACCTGGAGAAACAGCGCGTCGTGATTTTCGCCGGCGGCACCGGCAATCCCTACTTCTCCACCGATACGGCCGCTGCCCTCCGTGCCATGGAAATCAAGGCCCAGGTCATCCTGAAGGCCACGCGCGTCGACGGCATCTACGACGCCGATCCCGAAAAATTCCCGCAAGCCAAGATGTTCGACCGCATCACCTATATCGACGTCCTGCAGAGGGGCCTGTCGGTGATGGACTCCACGGCGATTTCTCTCTGCATGGACAATAAAATGCCCATCGTTGTGTTCAACATGTCCGTGCCGGGAAACCTGCAACGCGTCGTGCTGGGCGAGCGAGTTGGCTCGACCGTCACGGCGGCGTAAACTTCCTCCGGCGGAGGCGATTGTTTCGATGACTACAGTGGCCACCAGTAAGGACGCTTTGGCTCAGGCGAAGACGCGCATGGAAAAGGCCGTCGAGGATTTCCGCAAGGACCTCGCCAGCGTGCGCACCGGGCGCGCCAACGTCTCGCTGCTCGATCAAATCCGCGTGGATTACCACGGCACTCCGATGCCCATCAACCAGCTCGGCGCGCTCACCGTCCCGGACGCCACCATGATCGTGATTGCGCCGTGGGACCCGGGCGCCGTTCCCTTGATCGACAAAGCGATCCGCACCTCGGATCTCGGGCTGAATCCCGCCACCGACGGCAAAGTCGTGCGCGTGCCCATTCCCCCGCTCACCGAAGATCGCCGCAAGGAACTGGTGAAGCACATGCACAAGGTGCTGGAAAATCACCGCACTGCGGTCCGCAATATCCGCCGCGACATCAAAGAGGCCGTCGAAAAGCTGGAGAAAGACAAGAAGATCAGCGAAGACGACCGCAAACGCTCGCTCGACGAACTCGAAAAACTCACCCACGCCGAAACCAAGAAAATCGAAGACCTCGCGGCCGCCAAGGAAAAGGAAGTCCTCGAAATCAAGTGACGATCCGACGAGGATCGTCATCTCCGGTTTCTGGAGTCCGAGGGACTCCACCGGAGTCCACGAATCGGACCTGAGCGGAGCGCAGCGAGCGAAGGATCTCTCTTCCTGCCGCTGATCCGAATGGCCGTGCCGCGACCGAAGGCGGACGATCCTGGCCGGATCGTCAATTCACCGCGCGCACGTCTTCGGGCGGGCTCAGCACCAGCGTGCAATCGCCGCTCCGGGCCGCGCAGGAAAGCGTCGCCCGGCGCACCAGCTTCACGGGAGCAGCGTCGGGAAACTTGATGCCATAGTCGAGCGAACGCAGCCGTTGCGCGAAGGCCCGCAGGGCTGGGCTCCCGCTCACATACTGGACGGCTTCCACGCTGGCCGCTGCTCCCCCGGCGCTTCCCGGTGAAAACAGAATCAGAAAATCGGCCGCGGTGTCCGCCTTTTCCTTCCACGCATTCTCCAACGAAATGGACCGCGCGGCATCGAGCTCCGGCCGCGCCTGGTTCACCAACTCCTCGATCCCGGCATTGCCGCCCAGCAGCAGCATCAGCCGCGCGCGCGTTTCGGGCACGACGTGCCGCGCCGCCAGCGCGAGGGCGTAGGCGTGAATCGCCCTGTCTTTCTGCCCCAGCTTGCCGTAAATCTGCGCCAGATGATCCCCCACCTCGCCGTGCTGATTCACCGTCCACGCCGCCTCGACGTACCGCCCGGCCCGCGCCAGATCGCCTTGCTGGAAATAGACCCAGCCCAGCGTATCCCAGTACGAACCGATGCTGGCCACTTCGCCCATCTGGTCCAGGGTCACGTGCGCCAGATCGATCGTGCGGAGGTTGGCCGCGGTCGCGGAAACGGCGGATTCCGCGTACTGCTGCGCTTTGTCGAGTTCCAGCTTGTGGTCGGCCAGGCTGTAGGCGATGTTGTTCCACACCGTGGGTGTCTGCGAAAGCTCCGCGCCCTTTTCGAACGCCGCCAGCGCCTTGTCCTGCTCGCCTGTATTGAGGTACGCCTGACCCAGTTCTGCCTGGAGCCCGCCATTGTCGGGCGAGAGAATGGTCGCTTTTTCGAGCTCGGGGATGGCGTCGGCGTAGCTGTGCTGCTGCAGCAGGATTTCCCCCAGTGCGGCGTGGGCGATCGCGTCGAGCGGGTTCCCCTCGATCTGTTTGCGGAATGCAGTGATGGCTTCGGGGTATTTCTGCTGCTGCTCCAGCGCGATGCCCAGGTAGTCGTTGGCGTGCTCGTCGAACGGATTCACTTCCAGCTGTTTCCGGAAGGCCGCCACCGCTGCCTCGTTGCTGCCCGCGCGCAGGCGCGCCAGCCCCAGATCATTCCACGCCTCTTTGTGCTGCGGTTCGAGCGCAACCACGCGTTCCAGCAGGGGAATGGCCGCGCGCACGTTGCCGGAATTCAGCGCGGCCCGGCCGGCCTCGAGCAGTTCGTCCGCTTTGGCCGTGGCCGGGACGGTGGACGCACCGGGCGCCGCATTTTCCACGCTGAGCGCCTGGTTTTCGTCGGCGGTGACGGCGCGCGTGAAGGCGAGGTAGTCGCTGGCCCGAGAGGCCGGCAATTCCGCCATCTTGAAATCCATCGAACGCTCGGCCGTGAGCGTATGTTCGGCGAAGCGGTAACTCGATTTGTATTCCGCGTAATCCCGCGTCACCGACACGGCGATGGGCGCCCGCGCCAGGAAGGCCGGCGGCAGAGTCAGTTTCAGCCGGACACCCACCTGCAGCGGGCTGCCCAGTTCGATGGGCGCCGTCGTGTCGTCGGCCGCTTCCGGAAGTCCGATCACTACCAGGGGCACGCTGGCCTTGGCCTTCTTGCTCGACCAGTCCAGGAAGCTCGATTGCGTGAATTCCAGGTCGATCTCAAACGGAGTTTGCGTCGCGGTGGGATCGCTCGGTTTTACCGAAGTAACCTCGCCTGGCAGCCCGTCGAGCGAAAGAATCGTCTGCCCCAGCTGTTTCCACTGCGTTTGCGGGGTGCGCCGAAACGCCAGGCGCAGCACCAGTTCCGTATCGCCGCGCAACACGTAATGCGCGTGCGCCGTGAGCTTCCCCAGATCGCTCACTTGCCCCTCGATTTCCACCTGCTGCGTCGAGGGAAACGGCGGGTCGGCGGGCGTTTCCACCAGTTTGCCGCCTCCCTCGGGAGGCGCCAGCAACGCGGACTTCTTCCGCAGCGGCGATGCCAGCAGCCGGAACGGCGCGACTTCCGCCGTCGAATCCATCCAGATCAGTTCGTGGCCCATGGGCACGGCCGTGATCACATGATCGAACTGCAGCGGAGAAGGCATCGACGTATCCAGCTTGCGCGCGGACGGGATCAGCACGGCGTCGGCTTGCATTCCCGCGGCGCGCAGCATCGCCGCCAGCAGCGTGTGCTTGTCCTTGCAGTCGCCGTACTGATTGGCGAACACCTCGGCGGCGGTGTGCGGCTGGTAGCGTCCCAGCCCAAACGAAAGGCTGACATACCGGATGTTCTTCGCGACGTAGTCGTACAGAACCCGCATCTTTTCCAAGTCGCTCGCGTGGCCCGGAAGCTGGCCGAGCAGCGCGTCCGTCTTGGCGCGAATTTCCGCCGAGGGCTCGGTGCGGCCCTTCTCCAGCTGGGCGTACCACTGCGCCACATCCGACCAGTTGCGAAACGTCGTCAGCTGCACGTCGGGCGCTTTCGCTTCCCGCGCGGCCTTCTTCGTTTCCTCTTCGGGCGGATGCGTGAGATTCGAATGTTTCCAGCGATAGACCGTGCGCCCGTTTCCCGAGTGGATCTCGTAGGTTGTTCCGCCCGCCGATTCCAGTCCGATCTGCCGGTGTTCCGGAATATTGATTTCCAGTTGCTCGTCCAGCACGATGGCGCCGGCCAGAAAATTGTGCTGGAACCAGAATTCGCCCGCCGCCAGCGGCGTCACCAGGCGCGTGACGATCTCGTATTCCAGCGTGGACCCCGGAGCCAGCGCTGGTACCGAGATATGTTTTTCCTTGTAGTCGGTGTACACCGGCGCGTCGCGCGCCACCGGCGCCGTCATTTCCTTCACCGCATCCGCGCCCGCGGTGGCCACGCTGCCGTCCGGCTTGCGCACCCGCACGTAGCGCACTTCCATCTGCTCGTTCGCCGAGTTGTAGCCGAACACCAGTTCGCCCAGTTCCTGCACCCCCGCGTCGCTTTGCACCCGCACCCGCGCCGTGACGGTGCGTCCGCCCGTCCCGTCGTTTTCAAATCGCGCGGTCGTGACGTACTGCTCCACGACAAACGGTTCCTGCGAATAATCCGCAGGGGATTGTTTTGCGGAAGCGTTTGCGGCGTTTGCGGGCGGAGTGCCCGTCGCCGGGTGGTCTTGCGACACGGCTGCCGTGGGCACGCTCAGCACGCACAAAAGCACTGGCCAAAAATGTTTCATTCGTTCTCCCTGATGAATTCCCAGTTTAGGTTGATTCCCGTCCTCGGTAAAGCGGGGAAGGCGAAGCAGTTGCCAGCTGCGCGCCCGATCCAGGCGCGGCGGAACGGATGTCGGGGTCTGAAACGAGTGCACTGGTACTGGTCCTGATTCTATGGGTGTGGCATCGAAATGAGTCTTTGTAAGTGTAGTGTTATGTAGTAGATAAAGTTGCGATCGGAGGCTGGGCTGCTTTTCAAACCGTCCTCCTCAGCCGCCCGTTGATATTTCGCCATAGGACCTGAGACGAATGGGATCCGGTCTGCTATACTGATTTCGGTGAGGGCGTCCATCAGGAAGCCTCACCCGTTGGTGGGCGGCCTGCACTTGGATTTCCACACCGGAATCAAGTTGACACGCAAGGTTCCTTTGCCTATACTAATGCGGTTGTCCTGAGGCCTTTGGGCCTGAGTGGTGAAAAGGAAGTCTTTCCGCCCCGGAACAGAGAACGACGGAATGGGGCAGGAAAGAACGGCCGAAATGGGGCGCCAGCCCCGCAAAGCCGTGTGAGCCTCTCCGCAGTGGGCAGATGCAGTTCACTCCTCGGGGTGAATCAGCAGCGCGGAGTACCTGGTTTTTCCTTCGGGTTTGGCGGCCTTTTCTGTTCATTCACCCGCAGAGTTCTGCGCGCCGGTATCAGTGGCGCGCGGAAGCGCTGGGACACGGAGTTTTTCGAAGCAGGGAGGAAGCGTGCCGACGTTTGCACAACTAGTGCGGTATGGCCGTGAGAAGATGCGCACCAAGACCAAGTCTCCGGCTCTTGAGGGATGCCCGGAAAAGCGCGGCGTGTGCGTGCGCGTCTATACCCAGACGCCCAAGAAGCCGAACTCCGCGCTGCGCAAAGTGGCCCGCGCGCGCCTGACCAATAGCGCCGAAGTCACCACCTACATCCCGGGGATCGGCCACAATTTGCAGGAACACTCGATCGTCCTCGTCCGCGGAGGCCGCGTGAAGGACCTGCCGGGCGTGCGCTACCACGTCATTCGCGGCACCCTCGACACCGCCGGCGTCGAGAATCGCAAACAGGGGCGCTCGAAATACGGCGCCAAGCGGCCCAAAGCCGCACAGAAGTAGGAGACCGGAACGATGCCACGCAAAGGCTGGGTAGTTCGCCGCAAGATTCCGGGCGATGCCGTATACGGCAGCGACCTGGTGCAGAAGTTCATCTCGAGCATGATGTACGACGGCAAGCGTTCGACGGCCCAGACCATCTTCTACACGGCCATGGACCAGGTGGCCAAGAAGACCAACGACGACGCCTTCAAGCTGTTCAAGAAGGCCATCGAGAATTGCAAGCCCGTGCTGGAAGTGAAGTCGCGGCGCGTCGGCGGCGCCAACTATCAGGTGCCCATCGAGGTCAATCCGTTCCGCAAGCAGTCGCTGGCCATTCACTGGCTGGTGCTCTATTCCCGCTCGCGGGCCGGCAAGTCGATGACCGACAAGTTGGCTGAAGAAATTATCGACGCCGCCAATGGACGCGGCGGCGCCGTCAAGAAGAAGGAAGACGTGCACCGCATGGCCGAGGCCAACAAGGCCTTCGCGCACTACCGGTGGTAGGAAGGCAATCGCAAGGGAGCGCGCTGCGCGCGAACCGATTTTAGACATGGCACGCCAAGTACAACTCGACCATACGCGCAACATTGGTATCATGGCGCACATCGATGCGGGGAAGACTACCTGCACCGAGCGCATCCTGTTTTATACCGGCGTCACCTACAAGATCGGCGAGGTGCATGAAGGCACCACGGTGATGGACTGGATGGAGCAGGAGCGCGAGCGCGGCATCACCATCACGTCCGCGGCGACCACGGCCTCCTGGAAGCGCTTCGACAAGAATTACCGCATCAACATCATCGACACGCCCGGCCACGTCGATTTTACCGTGGAAGTCGAACGCTCGCTCCGCGTGCTCGATGGCGCTGTCGCCGTGTTCGACGCCGTCGCCGGCGTGCAGCCGCAGTCCGAGACCGTCTGGCGCCAGGCCGATAAGTACCGCGTGCCCCGCATCGCCTTCATCAACAAAATGGACCGCATCGGCGCCGACTTCGATCATTCCATTCGTTCCATGCGCCAGCGCCTGTCGGCCCACCCCGTGCCCCTGCAGTATCCTATCGGTCGGGAAGACAATTTTATCGGCGTCATCGATTTCATCGAAGAGCGCGCCATTATCTGGAAGGACGAAACCCTCGGCTCGGAGTACGAAATTCTGCCGCTCGAAAAGCTCTGGGACGCCGCCTATTTGAAGGAACACCCGGCCGTCGAGATTGCCGTCAAGGCTTCGGCGCTGACCCCGGAGTTCTATCGCGAGCACCGCGACAAGGTGGTCGAGTACATCGCCGAGCACGACGACGCCATTCTCACTAAATATCTCGATCAGCACACCCTCGAACCGGCCGAATTGCGCGCTTCGCTGCGCCGCTCGACGATTGCCCTGAAGCTCGTTCCCGTGGTGGCCGGCTCGGCCTTCAAGAACAAGGGCGTTCAGCCGCTGCTCGACGCGGTCGTGGATTATCTGCCCTCTCCGGTGGACGTGCCGCCGGTCGAGGGAATGACCGAGGACGGCTCCGACCCCGAGTTGCGCCGCGCCGCCGACGATCAGCCCTTCGCCGCGCTGGCCTTCAAGATCATGACCGACCCTTACGTCGGACATCTCGCCTTCATTCGCGTCTATTCCGGCGTGCTCAAGACCGGGCAATTCGTCTATAACTCGACCCGCAAGAGCCGCGAGCGCGTCGGCCGTCTGCTGCGCATGCACGCCAACAAGCGCGAGGAAATCGAATCCATCGAAGCGGGCGACATCGCCGCCTGCGTGGGTTTGAAGAGCGTAACGACCGGCGACACGCTGTGCAGCGAAGACAAGCCCATCGTCCTCGAGTCCATCGAATTTCCCGCCCCCGTGATTTCCGTCGCCATCGAACCCAAGACCAAGGCGGACCAGGAAAAAATGGGCGCCGCGCTCGCCAAGCTGGCCCAGGAAGATCCCACTTTCCGCGTGCACTCGGACAAAGAGACCGGCCAGACGCTGATTTCCGGCATGGGCGAGCTGCACCTCGAAATCATCGTGGACCGTATGATGCGCGAGTTCAGCGTGCAGGCCAACGTGGGCCGCCCCCAGGTGGCCTACCGCGAGACGATTCTGAAGGCCGCCGACGCTGAAGGAAAATACATCCGTCAGACCGGCGGCCGTGGCCAGTACGGCCACGTTTGCCTCACCGTCAAGCCGTTGCCGAGCGCGGGCCATGAGGACATGCACGAAATGTCCACCGACGAGCTCGACGAGCTCGCCAAGCAGGTGGCCGGCAAGGGCGCCAAGTGGCGCTTCGACAAGGAACATCGCCTGTTGTTCATCGACAAGATCGTCGGCGGCGCCATCCCCAAGGAATTTGTCGCGCCCATCGAAGACGGCGTCCGGGAAGCCATGGAAAACGGCGTCCTGGCCGGTTTCGAGATGGTGGACATCGCCGTCATCGTCACCGACGGCAGCTATCACGACGTGGACAGCTCGGAAATCGCGTTCAAGATCGCCGGCTCGATGGCCTTCAAGGAAGCTTGCCGCCGCGCCACCCCCAAGATTCTCGAGCCCATCATGCGCGTCGAGGTGGTGGTTCCCGAGGACCACATGGGGCCGGTGATTGCCGACCTGAATTCGCGGCGCGGCCAGATGCAGGGCCGGGAATCGCGCGCGGGCACGGAGATCATCGGCGTGCAGGTGCCGCTGGCCGAGATGTTCGGCTATGCCACCGACATTCGCAGCCGGACGCAGGGGCGCGGCAGTTTTTCGATGCACTTTTCGCACTATCAGCAGGCGCCGGGCAACGTGGCCGAGGAAGTCATTGCCAAGGCGACCGGCAAGACTGTGAAAGCTTAATTGGAACGTTCATCCCGGAATCGGTAGCAACGCACGCGCAAGCGGAGGAGTAGACAGATATGGCGAAGGAGAAGTTCGAGAGGGTGAAGCCGCACGTAAACGTGGGGACGATCGGGCACATCGACCACGGCAAGACGACGCTGACGGCGGCGATCACGAAGGTGCTGAGCAAGAATAACCCGAAGGTGTCGTTTCGGGCGTTTGATTCGATCGACAACGCGCCGGAAGAGCGGGAGCGCGGGATTACGATCGCGGTGTCGCACGTGGAGTACGAGACGCCGAACCGTCACTACGCGCACATCGACTGCCCGGGGCACGCCGACTACGTGAAGAACATGATCACGGGCGCGGCGCAGATGGACGGGGCGATTCTGGTGGTGGCGGCGACCGACGGGCCGATGCCGCAGACGCGGGAGCACATTTTGC
>JAIQGD010000058.1 GCA_020072765.1 Terriglobia bacterium | reverse complement strand
CGTCCCATGAACTCGCGCGGCGCGAACACCATGGTGCGATCCTCGTCGAGCGATCCGGTGACTTGCAGAGCGTACGACGCCGGCTCGTGATTAGCGAAGCGGTCGAGCACTCCGGGAATTTTCAGCGGCACGCCCGCGCCCATCAGGACATATCCGACACCGGCGAGCATGGCGCCGTAGATGGAAGGCAGATGCGGCAGCTGGATCTTTTCCAGGTAGTTGATGCCGACGGGGTTGTCGTGGCCCTCGCGGGCGAGAATGACTTCGACGAAATTGGCGACGACGCAAAGTTCCTGGAGTTCGGCCGGACAGTCCTTGGCGTGGGATGGCAGGAGCTTGTAGGAGGCGCGCTCGGCCTTCCCGCCGGGGATGTAGTAGGTGTGCCAGACACGCTCGGCCATCTCGGGGATGGGAAACTGATCGAGGCCGCGGCGCATGTGGCCGCCGGGATCGCCGTCCTGCAGCCGCCGGGCCAGAATCAAATCCAGAGCCGTGCCGGAGACAACGCCCAATTGGCCGAGCTGGGAGACAGCCCGCGCCAGACGCCAGTTGGAAATGCCCGCGCCCATTCCACCTTGAATAATCACCGGCAAAGTCGTCATAGGGGCCACACCGCCTACACCCATTGTTGCAGAGTCGGAGGGGCGCCATTGTCCGAGTTTTGTAATATGTGCCATCGGAGGCGGCGATGGGTCTCAAATTGACGCGGGGCGAGATTGCGCGATGGCTTGGAGCACAGGAATCTCACCAGGAGCGAAAACGAACCGGGCAAGTAGCCGTGTGTCGGCAAGCAGCGGACACGAGACATGACATCAGCGGAGTGCTGAAACAGACGCCGGAGGGAGGCTAAAGCGGTTGTTTGGCAACCGGAGTTGACGTCCCTCAGCGGCTTCTCGACCCAAAACGTCGGGACGCAAAAGGCGCGAAAGCGGCATGGATTTTGCGGCAGCGGCACGGTCCCGACGGCTGTCCGGGACGGAGAGGGCGCGCTGAAGCCGTGCCCTGATGCAAGACTTGAGGTTTCCCGCAAGACCGGTTGGATGTGGTGGTCAACCAGTTGGCACAAAGTGGAGATGTTTTGCCCATTTGATGGCTCGGATTGGCACTGAATACACAGGAGATAGCCTGCCTCTGACTTTAGAATACCAGAAATCACACACATATCTTTTAGAATCAGCGTGTTAGATAAATGAGGAAGTAATTTGCCCTTTAGGGTAAATGGCAGAGGAATGTCTGGCTGAATCAGGGGCATCATTCGTCCATCTCCATAATTGTATATCTATGATGATAGGGAGCTTACATGCCGTGTTGGGAGATTTCTGGCCAGCAGAGCTCACTGGCCACCGCCTTGCAAAACGATATACCGCACTAATATTTTCAAATTGGATCGGGGACCCGGATCAAGGCTTATGGACTCCAGACTAAGTAATAGCCAGACACATGTTTTGAGCAGCAGTGCCACATGGGAAGGTCAAAGCTTTGTGGGGGGGCTCAGTCCGGCCATGCTCACCCTGGAGAGCATGATCGGCGAGATTGCGCAAACCTCGATTCCGGTGCTGCTGGTGGGAGAGAGCGGGACCGGGAAACAGATATTCGCGCACCGGATTCACGCGCTGTCTCCGCGGTCGGAAGAGCCGCTGGTGAAGATCGCCTGCGCGGCGATGACGCGCGACGGATTGGCCGAGGAACTGGGGATAAACGGGAATGACGGGAGCAAATCCAGCCAGCGGAGCGCGGCAGGCTCCCCTGGGACGATCCTGCTGGATGAAATCAGCGAACTGGATGCAGCCTGCCAGAGGGCGTTGCTGCACGCGTTGCCGGATGGGGAGGAAAGTCCGCGGGGCGCGCGGGTGGGGGCGCGGCTGGTTTCAACGACCAGTCAGAATCTGGACGACGAGATTCGCGGCGGGCGTTTCCGGAGCGAGCTGTATTACCGGCTCAACGGGGTTTGCCTGCGGCTGCCTCCGCTGCGGGAGCGCAAAGAAGACATTCCGATGCTGGCCGAGTTCTTTCTGACGAAGCATGCGGCGCTGTTGGGAAGGTCGCGCCGGGGGCTGTGCTCCCGGACGCTGCAGATTCTGTCGGACTACGGCTGGCCAGGCAACATCCGGCAGCTGGAAAACGTGGTGAAAAGCATCGTGGCGCTGGCGGATGAAGACCTGGCCATCAGCGAATTGGCCGCCGCGCCACCGGCCAAGCGGCCCGCGGCGATCAGCGGGCACACCGGCTCTCTCAAAGTGGCGTCGCGGGCGGCATCGCGCGAGGCCGAGCGGGAGTTGATTCTCAAGGCGCTGGAGCGGACGCGGTGGAATCGGAAACGCGCGGCTCAGGAGCTGCAAATCAGCTACAAGTCCCTGCTGTATAAGCTCAAGCAGATTGGACTGCCGGACGAAGGAAGCAATTAGCGAGGCAGGTAAAAGGACCATGAGGAAGAAACTGTATTTTGGACTGGCCGTGGCACTGGCGCTTTTTCTTCTCGTGTTTCCGGCGAGCGCGCAAACGAATGCGGGCGGGCGCCCTGCGGCGCGGGGGGGCGAGAGCGCCGGCGCAGAAGCCAATTACGTCATCGGTCCGCAGGACGTGCTGGATATTAACGTGTGGAAGGAAGGCGAATTGACGCGTCAGGTGCCGGTGCGTCCCGACGGGAAGATATCGCTGCCGCTGCTCAACGACATCCAGGCGGCCGGGCTGACGCCGGGGCAATTGGCGGCGCAGATCACGGAAGGGCTGAAGAAATTCATAACGAGTCCTCAAGTAACGGTGATCGTCGCGCAGACCAATAGCCAGCGGGTCTACATCCTGGGCGAGGTGGTCCGGCCAGCGGCCTATCCGCTGCTGCCGGGGATGACGGTGCTGCAGGCTCTGTCGAGCGCGGGCGGTTTTTCGATCTTCGCCAATACGAAGAAGATTTACGTGCTGCGGCAAGCGGACGGAAAGCAGGAGAAGTTTCCTTTTAATTACAAGGAAGCCATCGGTGGGAAGCATCCCGAGCAGAACATCGTGTTGAAGGCCGGCGATCAAATCGTCGTGCCCTAGGAGTGCATGATGCGCATGTGGCACGACAATTGGCGGGCGGCCGGTCTCACGATGCTGGCGCTGGGAATCCTGGGGCTGAGCGCCCCAGGCACGCGGGCTCAGCAACAGCCGCGCGACCAGCAGCCATCTTCGGGGCAATCCGGAGCACCGATTCCCGCGTATCATGCGCCGCTGCTGTCGGGCGACAACAGCGAGGCCGAAGACAATGCGCAGGAGCCGCCGGACACGCGGCAGCTGGCGGGCGTGCAGACGTTGGGTTTGCGCGGGTTGGATCGGAGCCGCAGCTACTGGCAACCGCGGATCGATCTCTCCGCCACGGGCGACTCGAATGCGGGCCAGAGTACGGGCAGCACGAGCAACTGGGCCACTTGGACTTCGTTTGCGGGAGGGATGGACGTACAGCAGATCTCTGGCGGTTCCGAGTTGACGCTGGGCTATACCGGCGGCTTCACGTATTCGACCGACGGCAGCCACCCGACCGGGATAGTTCAGCAACTCAATTTTAGCGACAAATTCGTATTCCGGCGCGCCACGGTCACGCTCTTGGACCAGTTCGGCTACCTGCCCGAACAGAATTTTGGATTCGGCGGCTTGGGCGGGGTGGCGCTGCCCGGAGGCATGACCACGGGGCTGGGATCCGGTGTGTCGCCGGGCCAAACGATTCTCGCCGGACGGGGCCAGAACATCACGAATACATATGTGACCGAATTGGACCTGAGCGTGACGCCTCGCTCCTCGCTGACATTCGCGGGCGGGTACTCGACGCTCTACTATTTCGACAGCAATCTGGTGGACACGATGAACGTGATGGGGCGGGTTGGGTACAACTACGAGCTCTCGAGACGCAACACCCTCGCGGTGCTCTATAACGTTCAGGCAATCCGATACAAGGGCTTTCCGCAATCGGTGGACGATCATCGGGCGCAGGTCGCCTACGGGCGGCGCGTCACCGGGCGGCTGGCGTTCCAGATCGCCGGTGGTCCCGAGGTGGCGATGTTTCACACGCCGATCTCCAGCACGGCGACAAGTACCACCAATGTCTACTGGTCGTTAAACACAGCGCTGCAATACGAGTTGCGGCGGAATCACTTTGCCGTTGATTACAGTCACGGAGTGAGCGGCGGCGCAGGCGTGCTGGCAGGGGCGATCAACGACACGGCCAGCGGGTCGGTAACACACCTTATGTCGCGGACGTTTAGCAGCGGAATCACTGGTGGCTATGCCCGGAACAATGGGCTGACGACGGGGAAGATCACATCGAATCAAAACTACAACTACTGGTTCACCGGCGCAACGCTGAGCCATCCGGTGGGACGGACGCTGGGCCTGACGCTGTCGTACCAGATGCAGTACCAGGATTCGAATGCCCCGTTTTGTATCGGGCCTACGTGCAGCACCAGCATGATACGCCATACGATTTCGTTCGGGCTGGGCTGGCACGAGCGGCCGCTGCTGTTCTAGCGGCACACGGTGAACAACGGCGAAAGAAGCCGGAAACTGGAAGAGAAGAAGAGAGGTCGGAATGACTCGGCGTGAATGGGTTCCCGCAGACTACCTCGCCATGCTGCGAAGGCGGTGGGTGTTGATCACGATCCTGGCGATCATGGGGCCGCCGCTGGGGTATGGCGTGTCGAGAATTCTGCCGGCGAAGTACAAGTCGCAGACGCTGGTTCTGGTGCAGCCACCGACGGTGTCGGCGAAGATCGTGGAGCCGGTGGATGCGTCGGACATCAGCCAGAGGCTGTCCAGCATGCAGCAGCAGATCCTGAGCCGGTCGCGGCTGGAGCCGATCATCCGGCAATTGGGGCTGTATGCGAAGGATGTCGACCGGGTTTCGATGGACGGCCTGGTGGAGCGGTTGCAAAAGACGATCGAAGTGAGTCCCGTGCAGCCGATGGCGGAGACACGCACCAACAATCTGCCGGGATTCTTCATCAAGGTGACCACGGATAGTCCGCAGACGGCGCAGCAGATCTGCAGCGCGGTGACCTCGATGTTTATTGAGGAAAATTTGCGGACGCTGCAACAGAGATCGGAAGTGACCACGCAATTTCTGTCCGACCAACTGGCAGACGCCAAAAAGAGTCTGGACGCCCAGGATGCGGCGCTGGCGGCGTTCAAGAGCCGGCACCTCGGCTCGCTTCCGGACCAGGCGCAGACGAACCTGAATCTTTTGACCGGGCTGACGTCCCAACTCGATGCGGCCACTCAGGCGCTGGCGCGGGCGCAGCAGGATAAGAGTTTCACTGAATCGATGCTGGAACAGCAAATATCGGCGTGGCAGTCCTCCCAAGCCGGCCATGATCCGGAAACACTGGAGCAACAGCTTACGATCCTGCAGACGCAGCTGTCGAATCTCCAGGCGCGTTACACCGACAATCATCCGGACGTGATCAAAGCGAAAAACGACATTGCGCAGCTGCAGAAAAAGATTGCGGAGAGCAACGCGCAGCACGATGTGGTCACGCGCGACAAGACTCGAAGCTCCGTAGAACCTCCGCAAATCACGCAATTGCGAGCGCAGGTGCACACCCACGAGCAAGTGATTGCAGAAAAGAGCAAGGAGCAGGAAAAGATCAAAGAGGAGATCCGGCTCTATCAGGATCGGGTGCAGGCCAGTCCGGTTGTCGAAGAGGAATACAAGCAATTGACGCGGGGGTACCAGACCGCCTTGGACTCTTACAACGGACTGTTGAAGAAAAGAGACGATGCGGCTATGGCGACCGATTTGCAGCGGCAGCAACAGGGAGAGCAGTTCCGCGTGCTGGACCCCGCGAACCTGCCGGATAAACCGTCGTTTCCCGACCGGCGCCTGTTTGCGCTGGGGGGACTGGCCGGCGGCCTGGGGTTGGGGCTGGGGCTGGCATTCCTGCTGGAAATGCGGGATACGTCGCTGCGCACGGAACGGGATGTGGAGTATTACCTGCGCCTGCCCCTGTTGGTCATGATTCCTGCGGTCAAGCCTTTGCAGGCCCGAGCGGGGAGCCCATTGGAAGTCGTGGGCGGGGCAAAATCGAGCTTGAAGCTCGGAGCGAGGGTCTGAGGAAACCATGTACCAAAAATTTTTTGGGCTGAAAGAAAGCCCGTTCAATGCCAATCCGGACCCGCGCTATCTGTTCATGACCAAACAGATTCAAGAAGCGCTGGCCGGGCTGACCTACGGCATCCAGAACCGGAAGGGGTTCATTCTCCTGACGGGCGAGGTGGGCACGGGAAAGACGACGCTGCTGAACCGCCTGCTGGACTGGCTGCGCGGGCAGAAGGTGTCCACCGCGTATATTTTCAACTCGCGGCTCGAGGTGGACCATCTGTTTGATTTCATGATGGCGGAATTCGAGATTCCCTGCAAATCGCGGGACAAGAGCCAGGTATTGATGCGGCTCAATCAGTGGCTGCTGGACCGCTATCGGGCGGGAGAAACCGCGGTGCTGATTGTGGACGAAGCCCAAAATCTGAGCCCCGAAGTGCTGGAGGAGATCCGACTGTTGACGAATCTGGAGACGTCGACGGAAAAACTGCTGCAAATCGTACTCACGGGCCAGCCGGAACTGGAAGAAAAGCTAAAGCTGCCGGAGTTGCGGCAGCTCCGCCAGCGCATCACGCTGCGCTGCCGCACGGCGGCGTTGTCCCAGGAAGAAACGTTCGGGTATGTAGCCGAGCGGCTGCGGATCGCCGGAGCCAATGGCGAGCCGATCTTCTCCAAAGAGGCCATCCAGACGGCGTATACCTATTCTCGTGGCATCCCGCGCGTCATCAATCTGCTGTGCGAGCATGCCCTGATTAACTCGTATGTAGACAGCCTACGCCCCGTTCCCGCACAGACAGTGGAAGCAGTCGCGCAGGAGTTTCAGCTCGACGAAATTGCGCCAGTCGCGCCGGTCAGGCTAGCTTCGCCAGAACGGGCCTTGGATACCCAGGCGCTGCTGTCCAACCTGGACGAACTGCTGGGTCGCTTGCGACAAGTCAATACGCTCGCGTCCCGCGAAAGGAAATCATGAGCCGCATTCACGACGCCCTCCGAAAAGCCGCCCAGGAACGGGCCGCGATTGCAGGACCGGAGTTGGCCAGTCCACCGCAAGCCAGGGTAACGGCGCCAGCGGAACAGCTTGCGGTGCCCGATGTGATGGGTGCCACAGAACTATCCGCCAGGCCGGCGCTGGCACGGCAGGATAGCGATCTGCCGTTTGATCACCTGCTCACGCAGTGCATGCACCCGAAGTGGCATCCGGATCCAAACGTCAACGTGTTTTCCAATGCCGAACCCATCATTCATGGGGCGGAGCACTTCCGGACGCTTCGTTCCCGGCTGTATCAGCTTCGGAACAACCAACCGCTGCGCACGATATTGGTGACCAGTGCCATCCCCGGAGAAGGAAAGACCTTCGTGGCCAACAATCTGGCGCAGGCCATCGTGCGCCAGTCGGACCGGCGGGCGCTCTTGATTGATGCCGACCTGCGCCGGCCGCGCCTGCACCTGTCCCTGGGTGCCCCGGCGGAACCTGGCTTGGCGGACTATCTGGGCGGCACAGCCGACGAACCGTCGATTATCCAACATGGCCAAGCAGGAAATCTCTACTTCATCGCCGGCGGCAGCAGGGCGACGAATCCCAGCGAATTGCTCTCCAGTGGAAGGCTCAAGACCCTGCTCGATCGGGTCGGGGCCGAGTTCGACTGGATCATTGTGGACTCTCCCCCATGCGTTCCCGTGGCCGATGCCCAAATCCTGGCCGATCTTTGCGATGGCGTTTTGCTGGTGGTGCGCGCGGGAACGACGGGTTCGGAAGTGGCGCGCCGAGCGAGCCAGGAAATGCAAGCCAGGAACGTGGTGGGCGTGGTGCTGAATGCCGTGGAAGAAAACCATGTCCATGGTTCGTATTACTACTATCAAGGCGCGAACTACGGATATGGCGATAATGCGCCTAAAGTTAATCGATGAAACCGGCATGGACATCGGTCCATGCCCGGCCCAGGACTCGGCTAACTGCCCTCTACCGCCGGAAATTGCAAGCGCAGATGGCCAACCAGATGGCAGCCAGTCGAGAGTCCTATGGGAACCTGCACTTTCTGCAACACACTGTAAACACATAACTTAGTGAAGACGCTTCAATGGCCGCGTGAGGTTGTCCATGGAACGGCAATTCGAACCAAGAACTCCGAACCCATTGCGAGTATGTCCTTTCTTATTAATCGGATATGAATGTCTTATGAATGGCATAGAACTAGGAAAACTCTTGCAACTCTGGGATAGCAATGTTCACAAAAGTGGGCTCCAGAGAACAAAGAATGTGGCCGACAGGAAGCCCTGAAGTTGTAGTAACTGGCTTTGGCTCAACGAGTTAGATAAATGCTCCGATATGTCCGCGACTGGCATGTGCCGTGCAAACCTTTACTGTAGATCAGGGGTCCTCTGATTGGGACTCTCATGGCGGTAGCTTGGGACCAGACAGAAAATGACCGTAACTCAATACGCAGAAGAAAAATCTCCGGTGTTGGGCGAGGTGACTGTGAACGCTTATCCCTGGTATGCCCTGCAGGTGCGCACGCGCTACGAGGCTACCGCCACGGATTACTTGGAAGGTAAGGGGTACGAATGCTTCCTACCCCAGCACAAGTCCAGGAAGAAATGGTCGGATCGGATCAAAGAAGTCGAAGCAGCCATGTTTCCGGGCTACTTGTTTTGCCGATTCAACGTGGAGAACCGGCTGCCGATTTTAACCACGCCGGGCGTCATACGGGTGGTGGGCTACAACCGGATTCCCACCGCAGTGGACGAAGACGAGATCGGTGCCATCCGCAGACTGGTAACCTCCGGCATCCAGAACCAACCCTGCTCATTGTTTCAGATCGGCGAACGGGTGCGCATCGAATCGGGGCCGCTGGCCGGGGTCGAAGGCAAGCTGACCAATTACAAGGGAAAGCACCATCTCATTCTGGCCATTACGCTGCTGCAGCGCGCGGTCGCGGTGGAAATCGATTCCGCGATGGTGACGTCGCTGCAGTCCTCGAACACGCGGAACCTATCCAAGCCGGTTGCAGAGGAACGCGAACTCATGGTCGCCGTATAAGCAGCAGTTTTCTGCGAAGAGAGAAGAATGCTCTCCAACGAGAGTGCGGCACAGGAAGTGACAGGAATCGCGTGATGCCCAAGAACTCCAACACCACGAAAACTGGAAAGAAGCAGACCCATGGGGCAGGGAGCACATCGCAGGCGGCCGGGTGTCTTCTGGCCGAAGGGCCTTTCCGCCAGATGCTGTGCCGGGAGCGGAAGAGGTCGGAGCGTTCGCGACAGCCGCTCCTGCTGATGCTGATTGACGACCGGACCAATCCCAATTCCGATGGCCCGGATGTGCCTTTGCAGCATGTTTCGCACGTACTGTGCGGCATGCTGCGGGAAACCGACCTGGCAGGCTGGTTCGAATCGGGCAAAGTGCTGGGCGCCATTTTCACGGAATTGGGAAGCTCGGATATCGGCGAGGCGGCGAAAATCATTTCGGCGAAGATCACCACGGAAATCCAACAGTCTTTCCAGCCGGGCCAATCGAGCCATTTTCAGATTTCGTTCTATGCCTTTCCGGATGGCTGGAACGGCGACGGCCACCGGCCCGCGATCGATCCGGCGCTGTATCCCGACCTGTTCGAGGACGAGAAGAGCAAGCGAATTCCCCTGCTTGCCAAGCGGGTCATGGACATTCTGGGCAGCACATGCGCACTGGTGGCTTGTACGCCCCTTTTTGTGGTGCTCGCGATTCTGATCAAGCTGACATCGAAGGGTCCGATTCTGTTCCGGCAGGAGCGGATCGGGCGCTATGGCACGACGTTCCAGTTTCTGAAGTTCCGCTCGATGCGTGTCTCCAATGACGCGTCCATTCACCGGGAGTACGTGAAGAAGTTCATCGCGGGCCAGGCGGGTTCGGGCCGGACCGATGGAGAGCAAGAGACCGTCTACAAGATTACGAATGATCCGCGGGTGACCTGGGTCGGGAAGATCATGCGCCGCACGAGCCTGGATGAGCTGCCTCAATTTTGGAACGTGCTGAAAGGCGAGATGTCGCTGGTGGGGCCTCGGCCGCCGATCTCCTACGAATTGGAAGCCTACGATATCTGGCACCGGCGGCGCCTGCTGGAAGCCAAGCCCGGCATTACGGGCCTGTGGCAAGTGCAAGGACGCAGCAAGACGACGTTCGACGAGATGGTGCGCCTGGATCTGCACTATTCGAAAACGTGGTCCCCGTTGCTGGACATCAAGATTCTGTTGCAGACGCCTCGTGCGGTCTTTTCCGGAGACGGCGCGTATTGAGGCGGGATGGAGAGCGGGCCGCGCGACCGGCGCGCCTGGCACTCCCTCGGAAGTCCGGCTCCCTCCAGGATTGTTTTGCCGCAGGTTCGCACTCGCTGGGAGACGTTGTGAAGACAGTCTGCGTCTCAATTCGAAAGCCAAGGTGAACGAAATGGCCATCCACATGAGTATTAGCTCCGGTTTGACGCTGCCGCTCGGTCCGGAGGTGAACGACAGCCGGCTGCGCGTGGGGGTGCTAGGGTACGGCTATTGGGGACCGAACATCGTTCGGAACTTTCACGGGCAGGAACATTCCCGTGTGGTGGCGGTTTGTGACAAGTCCGCCAAGTCGCTGCAGCGGGTGCGGCAGTCGCACGCGGAGATCCATGTCACCGAGGATTGCAAGGAGTTGGTGACCTCCAAGGACATCGATGTGGTGGCGGTGGTCACGCCGGTGTGGACGCACTACGAACTGGCCAAGGCGGCGCTGGAAAACGGCAAGCACGTTTTCGTGGAGAAGCCGTTTACCGCCACGGTGGCGCAGGCGGAAGAACTGATCGAGCTGGCCGAGCGGAAGAATCTGCAGATCATGGTGGACCACACGTTCTTGTTCACCGGCGCGGTGAAGCGCATCCGGCAGATGATCGACGACGGGACGCTGGGGGATCTCTACTATTACGACTCGACGCGCGTGAATCTGGGGCTGTTCCAGCATGACGTGAATGTGATATGGGACCTGGCTCCTCACGATCTTTCGATCATGGGCTATCTGATCAAGGAAAAGCCCGAGGCCGTGGTGGCGACGGGCGAACAGCATTTGAACGGCGTGGCCGACGTGGCCTATCTGACGATCTACTACCCGAACAAGCTGATCGGGCACATCAACGTGAACTGGCTGTCTCCGGTGAAGGTGCGCACGACGCTGATCGGCGGCGAAAAGAAAATGCTGGTGTGGAACGACCTGGAGGCGGACGAGAAGCTCAAGGTGTACGACAAGGGAGTAGCGATCGCCTCGGGAGAGGCCACCTATCAGGCGCTGGTCAGCTACCGGACCGGCGACATGTGGGCGCCGAAAGTGGAGCAGTCTGAGGCGCTGAAGCTGGAGGCGGCGTATTTCGTCGATTGCATCATGAACAACAAGAGGCCGTTCAATGACGGAGTGGCAGGACTGGAAGTGGTGAAGATTCTCCAGGCCGCGGACGAATCGCTCCAGCAGAAAGGCAAGATCGTACAGATATGAACGACTACGTTTGCATCGCGCCGGACGTCAAGCTCGGCGAAAACGTGAAGCTGTCGAAATTCATCAACCTGTACGGCTGCGAGGTCGGCGACAACACGAAGATCGGGGCGTTCGTGGAGATCCAGAAGAACGCCCGCGTGGGAAAGAACTGCAAGATCTCGAGTCACACCTTCATCTGTGAAGGCGTGACGATCGAAGACAACGCCTTCATCGGCCACAGCGTGACGTTCATCAACGACTCCTATCCCCGCGCCACGGCCTCCAACGGACAACTGCAAACCGAACAGGACTGGAAGGTGGAGCGGACGCTGGTGAAGCAAGGCGCGTCGATTGGATCGGGCTCCACGATTCTCGCCAATGTGGTGATCGGCGAGAACGCGATCGTCGGGGCGGGCAGCGTGGTCACCCGGGACGTGCCGCCGAACACGATCGTGGCGGGAAGTCCCGCGAAGGTGCTGCGGGAAATCACGGCGGAACCGAGGATGGCACAATGACGAATCACGCAAAAATTCCATTTTTGGATCTGGCAACGCTGCATCAGGAACTCGAGCCTGAATTGCTCCCGGTCCTGCAACAGGCGCTCCGGACGGCGGGGTTCATCGGCGGGCCGATGCTGCAGGAATTTGAGGGCGAGTTCGCCGCGTTTTGCGACACGGCGCATTGCGTGGGGGTCAGCAGCGGGACCGACGCCGTCCGCTTTGCGCTGATGGCGGCGGGGGTGCGGCCGGGCGACATTGTGGTGACGGTGCCGCACACGTTCATCGCCACGACCGAGGCGATCAGCCAGGCGGGGGGCCGGCCGGATTTCGTCGACATTGACGAGCGCACCTACAACATGGATCCCGTGAAGCTGCAGGAATATTTCGAGCGGGAATGCTACTTCGATCGCGAGACCGGGAAGCCCTATCACCGCAAGTCGAGAGCTCCGGTGACGGCGGTGGTTCCGGTGCACCTGTACGGGCAGACCGCGGACATGGATCCGATTCTGGATCTGGCGCGCCGGTATCAGCTGCTTGTGGTGGAAGACGCATGCCAGGCGCACGGAGCGGAGTATTTTTCGAAGAAGGAAAACCGCTGGAGGAAAGCCGGGGCGATGGGGCATGCCGGAGCCTTCAGCTTCTACCCGGGCAAGAATCTGGGGGCCTGCGGCGAAGCCGGGGCGGCCACCACCAACGATCCAGCCGTCGCACAGAAGATGCGCATGCTGCGCGATCACGGACAGGCGAGGAAGTATTACCACGACGTGGAAGGGTACAACGGGCGGCTGGATTCGATCCAGGCGGGCATTCTGACGGTGAAATTGCGCCATCTGGCCGAGTGGAATCGCCAGCGTCAGGAAGTGGCCCGGCAGTACGACGAGCTTTTCTCGCGAACCGAAGGAGTGACGACCCCGTATTGTCCGGACTGGGCGCGGCACGTGTATCACTTGTATGTCGTGCGGGTGCAGAACCGGGAGGGATTGCAGAAACACCTGGCGGAAGCCAAGATCGACACCGGAATCCACTATCCCATTCCGCTGCATCTGCAACAAGCGTACGAGAACTTCGGCTACCACGCGGGCGAGTTCCCGGTATCCGAACAGGCCGCCGCGGAAATTCTGTCGTTGCCGATGTTCCCGCAGCTCACGCACAGCCAGCAGAAGGAAGTTACCGGCAAGGTGATCGAATTCGTTACAACAGCAGTCGGCGCCTCCCGCTGAGCCTGTAGAGGACATGCGAGGGCTTCGGGCCTGCCTGGATAGCCATCGCGGACAACGCGCTTGCGCCGTCACCGCGACGATCGCACTCCATCTGACCGCCCTGTGTAAACCAACCCCCAGCCTTCAGGCCTCGCGATGAGCTCGGAAGACCTGGTCATGATCGGCTGACCCCGCTGTGCCTGTGCCCACGCGTCTGTGATCCGAAAGCCGAAAGCCGCCGTCGTAAAGAGACCCCGTGGCAAGCTTAGTGAACCGAAGTAGTAGCCGGAGAGACTAGAACAGCCATGAAATTGTCTGTCGTGATTGTCTGCTGGAATGACCGCGAGGCGCTCAAGGATTGCCTGCAGTCGATTTACGCCGGCACCCATGGCACCGACTTCGAAGTCATTGTCTCGGACAACGGATCCGTTGATGGCTCCGTTGAATTTGTGCGTCAAACGTATCCGGAAGTCCGCGTGATCGAAAACGGCGCGAATCTAGGTTTTGCGAAAGGCAGCAATGCCGGCATCCAAGCAAGCACGGGTCAATACGTGCTGATCCTGCATCCGGACACGGTGATCCATGACGGCGCGTTGGATCGATGGGTTGAGTTTGCGGATCGGCACCCCGAGGCCGGAGGGTTTGGCTGCCGGGTGCTGAATCCCGACGGCTCCGACCAGATGGCGCCTCGGCCATTCCCGACTCTGCGCGGCTATTGGATTGCGGCACTTTACCTTTGGCCGTTCGCACATCTGTCCGATACATTTCATTCCGACACCTATGTGGGATGGAACGGTGACTCCGAACGACAGATTGACTGCCAAGCGGATTGCTGCATCCTGCTTCGGGGAAACGTGCTGAAGCGTTTCAATGGATTTGATGAACAGTTTTTCTACCAGTATGCAGCGGCGGACCTGTGCCGCCGTCTTGGGGATGCGGGATATTCCATCGCTTACACACCTGCGGCCATCGTTACACATCTGGGCAGCTATTCGGCAAACCGCTTTCCGATCCGGTTCAAACTGGAGAAATACCGGAGCCGCTACCGGTATTTCTATAAGCACTTCGGGCCTCGAGGGGCCATCCGTTGCCGGCGGGCAACTCTTGCGGGCATCCGCATCCGACAGTTGGGATACACCATGCTCAATTTCATAAGGCCGAAGGATGCTGTCACCAAGCGATTGGAATTATTCCGAGCCGTGGCTGAGTGGAACCAGCGAGTCAATCCCGTTCACCTCGTCGAACACGGCGCAGACACCAGTGACCATCGCGTAGATCCCGCGTGAGACCGAGCGCGATTGCCGACGCAGCGCCGCCCATGAGCGACCGGATTCCATGAGGCACGAACACCTTCGTCATGTTTGACGCTACACTACCGCCAGACCAACACGTCTTCTTGCATCCATACGCGAGCTGAAAACTTATGAACAGCACAAAGCACACACCCTCGCCTGACGCCGGCACCGTCTGGATTGATCTGGAGAATTCGCCTCACGTGCCCTTTTTTGCGCCCATTATCGACGAACTGGAGAAGCGCGGCTACTCGGTGTTAGTGACCGGGCGCGATTGTTTCCAAGTTGCGGATTTGGCCAAGCTTTTTGACATCGACTGCAAACTCGTTGGACATCACAACGGCAAGAACAGGATCGCCAAATTGCTGGGGCTCTGCCAACGATCTCTGCAACTCGATCTGGCTGTGCTGGGGAAAAAGCCCCGGCTGGCCTTGTCTCACGGTTCCCGATCCCACTTGCTTGCTTCGGCGATTCTGGGTATCCCCCACTTGATGCTCTTCGACTACGAACACGCCAAGCCGATGCCTTTGGTAAGGCCAGATTGGGCCATGGTTCCCGAGATGATCATGACCGAGGACGTTCCGTTTGATGCCGATCGTCTTCTGAAATACCCAGGCATCAAAGAAGACGTCTATGTTCCCCGATTCAAACCCGATCCGAGTCTGCGGACCCGCTTGGGAATCACGGCGGAAGAATTGCTGGTCACCATCCGGCCTCCCGCCAATGAGGCTCATTACCACAATCCGCAGAGCGACGAACTCTTTCACGCGGTGATCGACCTTCTGGGTGCGAAGTCTCATACCAAAGTTGTGCTTCTGCCTCGAAATGACAAGCAGGCGATCGCAGCACGACATAGATGGCCCGAGCTGTTCGCGGCCGGAAAGGTCCAGATCCCGAATGAGGTCGTAGATGGCTTGAATCTGATCTGGCATTCTGATCTTGTGATCAGCGGCGGCGGAACGATGAATCGCGAGGCGACGGCACTAGGAGTCCCCGTTTATAGCATCTTTCGGGGCAAGACGGGAGCGGTGGATCGGTACCTCTCCGCGAACGGCCGCATGGTGCTTCTGGAAAGCGTGGAGGATGTGCGGACAAAGATCGTGTTGGCTCGCCGGTCGTTTTCCAAACCCGCCACCGCAAATTCCGACACATTGGATTTCATCGTGAACACTGTGGTTTCGCTCATGGAGTCGCCACAGCGGCGTCCGTCGCCCAAAATGCAATGACGTGCATCGGGAGCCCCGGCCTCGGCAAGATCCGAGATACGTTGCAGGGCCGCGAGGTTCGCTTCCGACCATTGAACCCGTTCGATACCGCAATCACTCATATTCCCACGGCTGTCCTGGTGGGAGAGAAGAACAAAAGTCAGGGCAGGCAATTTAGTTCTGGGAAGAAGCGAAAACATGCTGCATCATACGCTGGCAGTGTCTGATGACCACCCCGCGCCATCCGAAGCGCAGTCTGTTGTGGAGCCTTTCGTGAGAGGGTCAGAAGGTCGCGTAGATCCAGGGAATCAGAAGAAGATCTGGGTCGATCTAGACAACTCTCCTCACGTTCCTTTTTTTGTGCCCATCATGGAGGAGCTTCAGAAGCGCGGCCACCAAATCCTGCTGACGGCTCGAGATTCCTATCAAGTTTGCGAGCTTGTGGAGTTTCATCATCTGGCCTGCAAAATCGTTGGGAGCCACTGGGGCAGGAACCGACTCCTCAAAACGGTGGGGACGCTCGGGCGTGCCGCGCGACTGGTGCCGCTGGCGGCCAAGGAGAAACCAGACCTGGCCATCTCGTTGGTATCGCGCGCCCAACTGTTGGCCTGCAAAGTCCTGTGCATCCCAACGATTGTGATGTTCGACTATGAGTTCGTAATGAAGATGCAGTTTTTGCATCCGGATTGGTTTTTTGTGCCGGCAGTGATTCCGGACTCCGCAGCGGCGGGGGCCAAACAAGGAGTCTTTCATTACGCCGGGCTGAAGGAAGATGTCTATGTGCCGAGGTTTAAGCCGGATGCGACGCTGAAAGGGCGACTCGGAATCAACGGAACCGATTTGCTGGTGACCGTGCGCCCCCCAGCCACCGAGGCTCATTATCACAATTCCGAAAGCGAGAAGCTGCTGAGCGCGGCGCTCGATTTCTTGACTCACCAGCCCGATGTACGCGTGGTCCTGCTCCCGCGTAACGACAGGCAGGCTGCAGCGTTGCGGGGGGAGTGGGGAGATTGGATTGCGAACGGTAAGATTATTATCCCCGAGCATGTGGTGGACGGATTAGACCTGATCTGGTTTTCCGACTTGGTGATCAGCGGGGGCGGGACGATGAATCGCGAAGCCGCGGCCCTGGGCGTCCCGGTTTACAGCATCTTTCGCGGCCAGATCGGAGCCGTGGACCGCTACCTTGCCGGAATGGGCCGACTCGTGCTTCTGGAGCGTGTTGAAGATATCCTTACCAAAATTGCCCTTGAGCGGAGGGAGCCGGCTCGTAGCGATGCCCCGGCGGACAGCACCGCTCTTCGCAGCATCTCGAAAGCAATTCTTTCCATTGCGGAGCACCAGTGCCTGCCAGCACAACACCACACTTGAGCTCTTCTCAACAACACAATCGATCCACGCGTCCGGGAGTCATGGATCCCAATGTCTGCGAATTAAATCGCATGGCGATGGAGGGACTGGTCCCCATGTTCGTGGCGGAAAAGAAACTCTTTTGTTACCGCTTGCTCCGCACGGGACAGGGACTGGTGTGCGAGGGACTCTCTCCGCGATACACGATCATGACTCTTCTGGGACTCCACGAAATCGAGCGCACTGGAGCGCGTTCTCCCTTTGACGTTCCTGCACTCTATGCGTCCTTCGTTCAGGACACGAGCTGGATTCGCGGTGCTGGCGATTTGGGTTTATTGATTTGGTTAACCGCGGCTTGCGATCCGGATGAGATCGACGGTCTTTCCCGCCGTTTCGACTGGGAGACGGCGCTGGATCGTTACGTGGACGCTCGCGAAGCGAAGACGATGGAATTGGCCTGGCTCCTGGCAGGGCTGTCTCACGCGGGGCTGGCATGTCCGGACAAACTTTCCGGTCTCAGGAGCTTGGCATTTGAAGCCTATCGCCGGCTGGAAAGGAACAGGGGCAAGAGCGGCCTGTTCGGACACCAAAGCACGGCGAAGTCGGTGGCCGGATTCTTTCGGGGACGCATCGGCAGCTTTGCCGACCAGATTTATCCAATCTATGCGATGGCGAAATTCGCGATCGCGTTTGATCAGGAGGCTCCAGCACGCGTAGCTCTCGATTGCGCCAACGCCATTTGTGAGGCACAAGGTGAGCTCGGCCAATGGTGGTGGCTGTATGACTCACAGACAGGCCGGGTGTCGAGCCCGTATCCTGTCTATTCGGTTCACCAGCAGGGCATGGCACCCATGGGCCTGATCGCTGCAGAGGAAGCCACGGGTCACAGCTTTCAAGAACCCATATACAAAGGGCTGCGCTGGATCACTGGGGCGAATGAGCTCGGAAAAGACATGAGAGAGACGTCTCAGAATTTGATCTGGAGATGCATCTATCCACAGCGAAACTACAACAAGTACCTGAATGTTGTTCGGAGCCTTGTTGGAGCGCCGAGTGACAGATCTTCAGGGACAAGGCTCGGAATACTGTATGAAGACCGGCCCTATGAATTGGGCTGGTTGCTCTATGCGTTCGGAAGGTTCGGGGTCGCCGAGAAGTGAGTCTGCCGGCGAAGCCATTTGGCTGGAATGATAGGCAAGAAACACGATTGAAGTAGCCGGCAAGTTCCTCGCTCAAGCAGGGAAACACAAGCTAGGACTACAAAAGTATCCGGGAGCCCGGGAACACATCCATGCACCTGAAGATCGTCACTGTGGTGGGCGCGCGGCCGAACTTCATGAAGGTCGCACCGGTCCTTCAAGCCATCCACGAGCGCAACAAGAAAAGCGTTGAGCGGGGACTACAGATTCAGCATCTGCTCGTGCATACCGGGCAGCATTACGACACACTGATGTCCGACCAGTTCTTCTCGGACCTAAATCTGCCCAGGCCGGACGTGCACCTTGGCGTTGGTTCCGGGTCCCAGGGATCACAGACCGCTGAGATTCTGAGGAAATTCGAGGACGTAGCAACCCGGGAATGGCCCGACGTCGTGGTGGTCGTGGGGGACGTCAACTCAACGGTCGCCTGTGCCCTGGCGACCGCGAAACTTCCGGCCAGCAAACACCGAGGCAGGCCGTTGATCGCCCACATCGAAGCAGGGCTCCGCTCCTTCGATCGGATGATGCCGGAAGAGATCAATCGGATCGTGACGGATCACCTCTCCGATCTTCTGTTTGTAACGGAAAAGAGCGGATTGGTGAACCTACGGCGGGAAGGAATCCCCGACAAGAGAGTATTTTTTGTCGGCAACACCATGATTGACTCGCTTCTGGCATTCACAGATCGCGCCGATGAATCCGCCATTCTCGATTCACTCACGTTGCGCGCCGGGGCCGGCCGGAACGGCAGCGGAGGGGAGATCCAACCGTATGCCCTGCTCACCCTGCACCGCCCGTCAAACGTTGACGAAAAGACGGCGTTCCTAAAAATCTTAAAAGGGCTGGAATATTTGTCGTCTCAGTTGCCGATTATTTTTCCAGTTCATCCGCGGACTCGGAAACGCATTGAGGAATTCGGCCTGCAACAATATTTCGAGGTTTCGGGAGCCGCCGCTGTTCCATCCACTAACTCGCCAGTGGCATCAACAGGGACTAAGGGGATCTATCTGGTTGATCCTCTTGGATACATCGATTTCCTTTGCGTGATGAAGCACGCCCGCCTGGTCCTCACCGATTCGGGCGGCATCCAGGAAGAAACCACCTGTCTGGGAGTTCCTTGCGTCACCATCCGCGAGAATACGGAGCGCCCCGTGACCGTCAAGCGAGGAACAAACATTGTCGCAGGAACGTCGATTCCCGGAATCCGAAGGGCGATCCGGCAGCAGATGGGCCGCAAGATGCGGCGTCAGGTCCCGGAGAAGTGGGATGGCAAAACGGCCCAGCGCATCGTGGACATCCTGGTTCCTCCAGTGTGGAAAAGGCTCGGACCTGACAAGACAGGCGATCCCTCGGGATCGGACAAAGAAGCCGCGAAAGGATTCGCGGACGATTCAGGGGGTTCCTCGTTCCTGTTTCTTCTACAAGCAGAGGCAAATCCGTTCAGTAAGGGCCTGAGGGGGACAGGTACCTGGGCCTGTACTCAATCTGGTCTGGTTGCCAGTTGTCCAGCCTTCTCCAGAGCTGGTACGGTGCCCCTGGGGGCGATCCGTGCTTCCCGTTGCGCATGGGATTGCTATCTCCGACGAGCAATACCCGGAGAAGGGCTTTGGGATGGTCGCGATCGAGTCCAAGAAGCACCACACGCGCCGATGCACGACGGACTGGATCCGGAGCACAATGAACCGCGGCAAGACCCTGATATCTACATTGGCTGTCTGCGCATTTGCCCTGCTCTTGGCCCCCAGTGTCTATGCGACACAAAGGGAGGTTGGGACGGGGCTGGCCTACGCGACCATCCAGGCGTGTATCAACGCCGCTGGATCGGGCGACATCTGTAATGTCCACGCGGGCACGTACACCGAAAACGTCAGCTTCCAAGCGAATGGCGTCACCCTCCAAGTGAATTCCGGCGATACGGTCACGGTGAGCGGAATCATTGACATCCTTTCGCACTCCGGCGCCGTTGTAGACGGTTTCCACGTCACGGGATATACCTCTTCGACCGGCGGCATTCATGCCTACAACACAACGGGCGGGATCATCCGAAACAACGTAGTCAACGACGCGACCGGAGCGGGAATCTACGTTCGGCTGGTGACGAACTTCCAGATTTACGGGAACACCGTCTATAACATGGCGGGGGCCGGCGGCTCGAACGGCGACGGCATCATCTCCTACTCGACCAACTCGACGGACGGCACCTACGCGCACGGCGTCCAGATTTATAGCAACGAGGTCTACCAGAATCACCAGGATGCCGTGAACATCAACGGCAGCTACATGTCGATTCACGACAACTACGTCCACGACAACATCTATTCGGACTGGGCCTCCGTCCACCCGGATGGAATCGAGTGCAACGGCCTCGCGGACGGGTACACCGGCTGCCCGCACACCCTGGTGTACAACAACATCGTGAAGAATCAGAACCAGAACATCTATTTCGACGGTCTGGGCACTCCAGCGCAGAACAGCGACATCTGGATTTTCAACAACGTCGTCTTCAACGACGCCACGTCCTCCACGGGCGTGAGCATGGCGACCGGTACAAGTAGCCAGATCAACTTGCAGGTCGGCCAGACAGCCTATATCTTCAACAACACAGTCGGCGGAACGGTGCAGTATTTTGACATTCTTCTCGGAGACGGAAGCGGCGGCAACAACGCGTCTCTCGCTTTCACGGATGTCCATATCAAGAACAACATCATTACGAGCAGTCTGTACATCGGCCTATGGACCTACCCCTCCACGAACGTCGCGGAAATGGACTACAACATCTACTACAACAATACGACCGCGTTGGTTCATTGGGGAGCTTCGGGCAGCCTGACTAGCATGGCAACCGTTCGTTCCACTACGGGCATGGAGACCAATGGACAGTCAGCGAATCCGCTGCTCAAT
>JAIQGD010000057.1 GCA_020072765.1 Terriglobia bacterium | reverse complement strand
AATAGCGCAACTGGCGCGGCTCCACGCCCAGAATGCGCCCCACTTCTCCCCGCGTATATCGCTGTGGCAAGCCGCTGTTCCCCCGCCGGATTCTTTCTTCTGCCAACGATTATGCACCCGCTGTCAATCCTCCGCATTGGTTTCGCGCCCGCTGGTAGTGTCCTAATTTGAAGTTCCCGTCACTTGATTGCGGCATTGAGCGTGCCCCGAATCCATTCTGAAAGAGTCTGTTTCTTGGCTCTGGCGGCCGCTTCGATAGCCTTTAGATCGTCCGCATTGAAGCGCACGGGCACGATGCGGGCCTTTGCGTGGCCTTTTGGTAATGCTGGCCGTCCTACTTTCCTAGGCTTCTTCTGTTGGCTCAAGACTTCTGAACTCCTGAATGACGGCCGCTCGTACCGCTTCTATAGCCGAAGTGACGGGAGCAATATGCAGGACTGTCACAACGCGTGGCTTCTTCGAGTCCGTATCGTGCGCCCATGCGTAAACCTTTGGAGCTTTCGGATGACCGCGAATCTCGAAAACTTCGACAATCCCCCCCCACACCGTCTTGCCCTGCTAGAGCCTTCCGCCAGTGCTCCGATCACCGCGACTTGCTTCTCCGTGCTCAGGACGTTTGCCATATTCGCTCTCCCTATGGCCATTACTGTATTACAGTAATTATGACTTGTCAAGTGGTCTTTTCGTGTTACATTTATAGGCGGTTATCACAAGTGCTACTGAAGCGCCTAACATTATGAATGCGCAGACCAATGAAAGCGGTGAAAAGGTGTCGTTAATCCAAAGTCTGACCGATCGCACCCAAGACTTGGGTCGATCCATAGACAATTGGAACACTGCGTACATCGTTCTAGTCGCGCTTACAGTTGTACTCGCCGTCGGAGTGTTCATAGCGCAGCTTGTGGTTATCAAAAAAAGTAAATTGTTGGCGACCGCCCAACGCGAGTTACTGGCTGTGAAGGACCGCCAAGCGGCCGTCGATTCACAAAATAAAGATGTACAAATTGAAGGGGCCAAGCATGATGCGGCAGAAGCTAACGTGCTGGTGCTTAAACTTCGGGAGAAACTTGCCAATCGACGTTTGACCGCTGAACAGCAACGGGAAATCGCATCTAAACTCCACGCGTTTGCGGGCCAAATGGTGAACGTGAACCCATATGCGGGAGACACCGAAGGCATCGGCTTGGCAGAAGACATTGCTGCTGCTTTAGGGCCAAAAGGGGCAGGTTGGGTTGTATCGTATTTGGCCATACAACCGACACAGACTACGGTGTCGGGAATTCTGGTAGAAGTTGCCCCAAACGCAACCGATACCATAAAGGACGCCGCTAAGGCCATCGTGGCGGCAATTGGCGCAGAAAGATTAGACATTTCAGGCCCTCAAAACTTCCCCGGCGTAAGGACGTATGCAGCTTTTGGCGTTACTGGCCGCATTGATTTCAGCATTCCAATAAGCATTACGGTCGGCAAAAAACCAAATTAGGACACTACCCGCCCGCGGCGCCCTGCGCCCACCCCGCCAATTACCATATGACCACACGCGGTTGCGCGCGCCCTGCACCTTGCTAGACTTGGATTGGCTGCTGCCCGCCACAATGCCCCTGGAAAACGTAGAGCGAATGTATTTGGAGCGGCAGGTCACGCTGGCGCGCGCCGTCCTGGCGGCTCTCTCTCTGGTCGCGCTGCTGGAAACGTCTCCCGCGCCGGTCCCACGCCTTCCCGTCGCGCTTCTCTCGCTCTATCTGGCCGTTGCTCTAGGCGCCGCGCTCGGCGGACGTTTTACCGACGCCGGGCAACTCCACATTCCTGTCGCTGCCGACCTCGCCGTGCTCGCTCTGTTTCTGGGTCTTGCGCCTTCCGTATTCGCCTTCTGGCTTCTCCTGCTGTTCGTCGTCTTCGCCCTGGCGACGCGCGGCCATAGCCGCGCGCTGGGCGCGGTGATCGCCCTGGCCATCGTCGGCATCCTCGTCCGCCTTGCCTGGGTCGAGCCATTCCAGTGGCAGAGCGCCTCCCGCTGGGCCGCCATCGGATTGGGCATGCTCGTCTCCGGCCTGGGCATCGCCTTCCTCGGCGCCCGCGAACGCCAGCACCTGGCCCGCCAGCAGTTCCTCGACACCGTCACCGGCCTGCTGCGCTTCGAACGCGGCCTGAACGAGTCGATCCGCCAAATGCTGGGCGAATTGGCCCTGGCCTTTGATTGCGAACAGGCCTGTCTGGCCGCCCGCGATGAGGATCTCGACCGCGTCTTCGTCTGGCGCGTCTATCCGGATCAAACCGAGGCCCCCGCCCCGGAAGCCCTTCCCCTCAGCCGCTCCGACACCTTCTTGCTCGACGCCATGGAAACCTCAGTCTGCTGGAATTTCGGCAACGGTCGCAATCACGGATTCGGCTGGGACCGCCGCACGGGACGCCGATTCCGAACCCTCCCGCCGCCCCCGGAATCGACCCGCAACGAGTTCACCGCGAAATCGTTGCTCGCCGCCACCTTCGAATTTGACAACCGCCCGGCCGGGCGCGTCCTCCTGATCAATCCCCTGGCCCCCGGCGGGCCCGGCTGGCGCTCCGCAGCCCAGGCGCCGCACCGCCGCTTCTCGGCCGCCGACCTGCGCTGGCTCGAGCAGATCGTCCGCCACATTGGGCCGCCCCTGGAAAACATCTTCCTGCTGCGCCATCTGCGCAACCGGGCCATCGAATCCGAGCGCAGCCGCATTTCCCGCGATTTGCATGACGGCATCCTGCAAACCGTGCTCAGCCTCAAAATCCAGCTCGGCGTCCTCCGCCAGAAGCTCCCCCACAAGCCGGACCGCGCCGAACAGGACCTCGCCAGCCTGGAAAAAACCGTGCAGCAGGAAAGCGAAGACCTGCGCCGCATGGTCACCGACCTCCGGCCCCTGCGCCTGGAGAGCGCCGACATGCGCGAATTGATGCTCGGCTTTGCCGAGCGCTTCCGCAGCGAGCACGATCTCCACATCGAGTTGTTCATCGAGGATCGCGATTTGCGCCTTTCCGACCGCATCTGCCGCGAGCTTTTCCAGATTTACAGGGAAGCACTTCACAACATAAAAAAGCATGCGCATGCTAGTCACGTCGTGGTAAAACTAGGTCAGGACGAGGCCAAAGCTTTTCTCGTCGTGGATGACAACGGGCTGGGATTCAGCTTCTCCGGACGCTACACGAGCGAGGAACTGGACCAGTTGCGGCTGGGACCAATTTCAATCAAGGAACGGACACGGAGTGTGGGCGGTACGCTGACCTTGGAGTCGAATCCCGGTCACGGCGCGCGTCTAACCATCGAAATCCCGACCCATTGACATGACCAAAGCAAAACAGGCGATTCGCATCCTGGTCGCGGACGATCATGCCATCTTCCGCGAAGGCCTCCGCAAGCTGCTCGAGGCCGCTGACGACGTGCAGATCGTCGGCGAGGCCTCCAATGGCGTCGAGTGCACCAAGATGCTTCCCAAGCTCAAGCCCGACGTCCTGCTGCTCGATCTCCGCATGCCGGAAAAAGATGGCCTCGCCGTGCTCGAGGAGATCAACTTCGATACCCTGCCGACCCGCGTCATCGTCCTCACCGCCGCCGAAGACGATCGCGACGTCGTCCGCGCCATGCGCCTGGGCGCCCGCGGCGTCGTCCTGAAACAGTCGGCCACCGACCTCCTGCTCAAAAGCATCCGCAAGGTCCATGAGGGCGAAATCTGGCTCGACAATCGCATGACCGCCGAGGTGATCGACGCCTTCAAGAAATCCGCCGAATCGGGCCAGCGCCGCGACAAGCCTCTGCTCAGTGAACGCGAGAAGGAAATCGTCCAGCTCGTCGCCCAGGGCTTTCGCAACCGCGAAATCGGCGAAAAACTTTTCATCAGCGAGCAGACCGTCAAGAATCACCTGCACAATATCTTCGACAAACTCGGCGTTTCCGACCGCCTCGAACTCGCTCTCTACGCCATCCACCACCGCCTGATCGACCAGGGCTGATTCCCGGCCCTGCCCCGCGGCCAACCTCCTGCGTTTCCCCCGCCCGCGAAAGATGCACCGCAGAACCGCGGTCCGTGGACTCCGGCCCTCGCAGCACGATTCCCCACAGGGAATTCTGGTCCAAAATTTGCCAGAAATTGACACTTTGAGCCGCTTTACCGGCGCTTCCGGAGCCCGTTTTGACAGCCCTGCGCCGGCTCCGCATGGGATCGCCCAACCCAAATCGTTCCAGTACTTCTGTACTACTTTTCAAGCCTTCGAATTGGGCCTTTTGCTCTATTGGCACCCGGAGGGCCAGGCCCTATCCTGATAAGGAAGCTGGGAGGACTTATACTGTGTCTTCAAAAGAGCGACGAGTATCGCGGCGTTTCCTCATGCGCTTGCCGCTGACGGTCCGCTGGACCGATGAAAGCGTGGTCGGTGAAGCCGCCACGGAATCGCGCGAAGTCAGTTCGCGCGGACTCTATTTCCATTTGCCCAAGAAGCTGAAGAGCGGCTCGCCGGTGGAAATCGTCATGACCCTGCCCCACGAGTTGACCCAAGCAGGACCGGTGCGCGTCCGCTGCCTGGGACGTGTCCTGCGGAGCAACTCCGAAACCTCCGGAGAAGTGGGCGTCGCCGCGGCCATCGAACGCTACGAGTTCATGCGCAGCAACGAAACCGCCGCATAACGAATTCTTACCCAAATCCTGCGGAGATGGGTGAGAAGCGGCCGGGCGTCTCGGGTCCCTCAGCCGGTGCCGCCCGGCCATGTTGCTCGCCGCTGCTCGGCCGCTGGTTCCTGCCGGCGGCGCACTACGTCTCCCGCACGCGACTTCCGGCTCCGCTCCCGCGCGCGTGCTTCACCCCTGCGGGCAGCTCCACCAAGGCCGGAATCGTTTGACCGCATCGAACCCATCCGCTATCATGAATTCGCGGGGTGGAGCAGCCTGGTAGCTCGTCGGGCTCATAACCCGGAGGTCGTCGGTTCAAATCCGACCCCCGCAACCACTTTCCTTCCCTTCCCCCTGCGCCGATCTGCTCATGAGCCCTAGACACGTCGGGCTGCCATTTCTTATTCGGCCCGTTTCATCGGGCCGGGGCCAGAGGTCGTCGGTTCAAATCCGACCCCCGCAACCATCCGAATGCGCCAGCCAGACGGCTGGCGCATTCGGTCCACGCCTGAATCGGCTCCCAGCAAGTTCCACGCCCCTTCTGCCACGTAGTGCCAAGCCTCGTCGCTCTCGGTCGGGATCATCCGCACTGCGTCGAGGTGTTTCCGGAGTTCGGCCTTCGCAAGCATAACATCGCGGTTGAGCAGCCCACGCGAAAGTTGGGTCCAACATCGAGGGTTCCTTCTCACTTTCCGAATACCTGCTTCAGTAAATTCGTCGTCTGTGCCGCAGGATCCTTGCGAATCTTGCGCTCTTCCTGTCCCAACATATAAAACAATCCGTTAAGCGCTTGAGAGACGACGTAATTGGTGATGTCCAGATTCTGGCTCTTCATGAATGGAATTGTCTGAGCCTGGCCAACAAGCTGCTTGTACTGTTGTGTGACGCTATTCTGGTTCATTGTTTTTTCGACCACAGGACGAAATGCCACCGTGAGTTGCTCCGTTGTCTTGCTTTTGAAATAGTCCGTTGCTGCTGTGTCGCCACCGGAGAGAATCTTGCGCGCATCATCGAAACTCATGGAAAGAATCGCATCGATAAAAATCTTCTTTGCCGCGGGAGCAGCAGCTTCGGCCGAGCGGTTCATGCTGAGGACGAAGTCGTCCACCTTCGGGCCGTAACCCACGGCGCGGAGCCCTTGTTCGAGGGGGCGCAGGTTCTTGGGCATGAGGATCTTGATAGCTTGGTTGCCGAAGTAGCCGTCGCGCCTGCCCGTGCTCTTGACGGCATTGGTGGCGCCGACCTGCAAAGCTTCCTTTAACCCCGAGGCAATCTTTGAATCGCTCAGGGTGCTCTGTTTCCCTAACCCTAAACGCTTGGAGATTTCATCAGCCTGGCCCAGAGCGGGCACCGTAAACAACAGCAGGACGGAGCCGAGAAACATGCCACGAATGATCATTGTCTTCCTCCCCAGTCGATCTCATCGCTCCTACGTGCATTCCCCAGCAGACCGTTGCCTTCATGCTGGGAAAATAAGCGGTGCTACGACTTGCGTTCCTCAAATAGTCCGGAATACACAAGCCCGGCGATAGCTCCTCCGACGATGGGTGCCAGCCAAAACAGCCACAATTGCCGGATTGCCCAACCTCCCACAAACACGGCAGGACCCGTGCTGCGCGCTGGATTTACAGAAGTGTTGGTGACGGGGATACTCACAAGGTGAATTAGTGTCAGAGCCAGGCCGATCGCAATTCCCGCGAAGCCCGAGGGGGCGCGTCGGTCTGTTGCTCCGTGGATGATAAGAACGAACATGAAGGTGAGCACGAGTTCTGCCACGAAGCATGCCAAGAGCGAGTAGCCTCCCGGCGAATGAGTACCGTAGCCATTCGACGCGAATCCGTCACTCAATTGAAAACCTTCCTTCCCGCTGGCGATTATGTACAAGATGGCACCGGCAAAGATCCCTCCCAACACCTGGGCGATGGCGTAAGGGATGAGTTCCGCAGCCGGCAATCGTTTGCTCACGGCCAGACCTACTGAAACCGCGGGGTTCAGGTGAGCACCTGAGATGTGACCAATACAATAGACCATGGTGGTCACCGTCAGGCCGAAAGCGAGGGCAACTCCCAAGAAACCAATGCCAAGCTGCGGAAACGCGGCGTCCAATACCGCCGCACCGCATCCACCGAAGACCAGCCAGAACGTACCAATGAACTCCGCGACAAGCTTTTTCGAGAGAGGCATTGAGGAGCTCCTTTCGGGACCCAAATCAAGCGGTCAAATCGGGGAACCAGATTGTTTGTCCCCGCGTAATCGCCCAATACTTTTGGGCCGCCAAAACCGACGGATCACATCGGTGAGAGGCAGCGCGGCACAAGAAATCAATTACCACAACTCAGTGACGGAGGCGGGGATTGTCGGCCGGGTCGGCCCTCCCACGGGATTCACCGTTCATGGCCGCCAGCCCAGTCTTCTCGAGAACCACGATGACGAGAGGCGAGAGCTTCCGGCTCTCCGGTATATTCAGCAGCCAAGCCCGATGAAATGATGTGACGAAGATCACCCGTCAGCGTGTTATCTATCACGAGGCCATTAGATTATCGGCTCATGGGATTCTTCTCTTTCTCTGTGTTTTCGGGCTTCCGAGGCAGATCATTCGAATTGTGAGCCCCGTCACTGCGATGATCCTGTAGGTCTTCGATACTGAGCGGTGTTTACACGAGTGGAAATGCTGCGTATGTAATCTGAGAGGTATGTGATGGGAACAGTCAGAGACCCAATTCTTGAAAGTGTCGGGATGGCCCGCCTCGGGAGTCCGAAAGCGTTGTTAGGGAAGAAAGGCGGTCCCATGCTCAAGGAGTTTACAGATTTTGCGATGCGCGGCAACATGTTGGACATGGCCGTGGGGATTATTATTGGTGCCGCATTCGGAAGGGTTGTCAGTTCCTTTGTTTCGGACATCTTGACGCCGCCAATTGGCCTGTTGACCGGCAAATCAGATTTTGCCAGCAAGTTCATCAATTTATCCGGGACGGTCTATGCGACCCTTGCCGATGCAAAGGCCGCTGGTGCAGCCACAATAAACTATGGCGCTTTCCTCAACGCCGCATTCGACTTTCTGATTGTAGCGTTTGCGGTATTTCTGCTCATTCGCCAGGTGAACCGGCTGAAGGGCGAAGAGAAGTCCCCTACCGTAACGACCAAAGAGTGTCCCTTTTGCTTCTCAGCCATTGCTATTCAAGCAAGCCGCTGCCCGCATTGCACTTCTGCATTGACGGCCGTGTGAGATTTCTGTGAATCACCGTTTGCAGCTACTGTGAGATGGGAGTGAGTTCGGGACCACGCTGGCCGAACGGATTTGGAGGTCCATGATGCGCAGAGTCGGAATTGCGATCGGAATCATCCTGGGTATCATCATCGTGGCGGTGGCGGTATTTGCAGCAACCTTCAATGTGAACCGCTACCGCGGCACCATTCAATCTCAGCTCGAACAGCGGTTGGTTCGCACCGTTACGCTGGGCGAGATGCACCTGAGTTTATTCCCGCCGCGCTTCGGGGTTCAGAATCTGGCCATCGCGGATGATCCTACTTTCGCCGCACAAAAGCCGTTCGTAGAGGCACAACAGTTGGACGTGTCGGTAAAACTGTTCCCGCTCCTCAAAGGCAATGTCGAAATCGATTCCCTGGATTTGCAGCGTCCGAGCGTTGAGCTTATTAAGAACCAGCAAGGCATATGGAATTTCTCCTCGCTGGGCGGGCCTTCGGTATCGAGTAAACCGGATGGCCAGCAGCCTTTGCCAGGAGGGCCTTCGGAATCGAGTGATCGCGGCGGCCGTCAGTTTTCGCTGGCCAAACTAGTTATCTCGGATGGTCAGGTAGCCGTGACGGATTTGCAGGGCGGAAAGCCCAGGGCACTGTACGACCATATCGATGCGAGCGTCCGGGACTTCACTTCCAATGCACCATTCTCGCTCGATGTTGCAGCCCATCTGCCGGGTCCAGGAACACAGGAAATCCGGTTGCAAGGCCAAGTCGGGCCCATCGTGAGAGATCAGCCTGCCGCCACGCCTTTCCATGGAACGCTCGATATGAAGCAGGTGGAAATCGCCAGCCTGCGGAAGTTTCTTGATTCCCCGGCACTGGCTAATGCGGATGGCGTGCTGTCTGGACAAGCCAAGATCAGCAGCGAATCAGGCGCGCTCGCAGCCAACGGAAAGTTGAACGTGCAGAATGCACGAGTGAGCGGCCGTGCCCTTGGATACTCAATAACAGCGGATTATGACATCAGGGATGATCTTACAACCGACGTGCTCACAATCAGCAGCACGACCCTCACACTCGGGACAACACCGATCGTGGTCAACGGGACGGTCAACACCAAGCCCACTCCCGCACAACTGGATCTCCGCGTAAAGGCTGACAACGTTTCTATCGCAGAAGCGGCGAGTCTAGCCGCGGCCTCTGGCGTGGGTCTTGCTCCGGGTGCGACCGTGAGCGGAAATGTGAGCGCCGACATTCGGGCGCGAGGAGCGGCGAGCAAACCGGCGTTGAGCGGGGCGGTTTCAGGCCGGAATGTCCAGATCAGCGGCAAGGACATCCCGCAACCAGTAGGAGTGAGGTCGATCAATCTAGCCCTCACGCCAAGCGAGATTCATTCCGACGATTTCAATGTCACCTCTGGCGGCACGACACTCGTTGCGCGATTCGCCTTGCAACAATACTTGTCAAAGTCGCCGATGGTGGATGCCAGGCTTCGCGCCTCCGACGCAGGCTTGCCGGAGGTTTTGTCGATGGCCAAGGCGTACGGTGTAACTCCACTGGATAAGATCAGCGGGGCAGGCAAGCTCAACATGGATGTGCGCGCAACGGGACCGCTTCAGACGCTGACCTCGGCCGACGTGGTAAGGACTTTGAACGGTACGCTAAACCTGAATTGCAACAGCATTCGCTATACGGGGATTGATGTCGGTTACCAATTGGCTTCGATTGGGGGGTTCCTGAAGTCAGCGGAAAAAGACCAAGGGTTCACCAACATCTCGCGAATGACGGGCGATATTCTGGTGAAAAATGGCGTCGCTCAATCCAATAATGTGATGGCGCAACTGGATGTCGGCAGTGTAGGTGCGGCTGGCACGGCCAATTTGGTCAATCAAGCCTTGGATCTGCGTCTGACCGCGGTGCTGTCGAAAGATTTCAGCCAACGGTCCGGCGGCACGTCGGTTGGCGGGTACCTCACCACGGCCTTGGCAAACAATCAAGGGGAATTGGTGATTCCCGCGATCGTCACGGGAACTTTTCAGAATCCGAAATTCTCCCCCGACCTGCAGAGGGTTGCTCAGATGAAGCTGAAAGGATTGATGCCGAGTTCCAGCAATCCGTTGGGCGGGGCGGCTGGACTTCTGGGAGGTCTGCTGGGCCAAAAAGGTGGAAATCAAACTCAGCCGCAACAGCCACAACAGCAACAGCCACAACAAGCAAATCCAGTTCAGCAGCTCATAGACATCTTCGGCGGCAAGAAGAAGCAACAAGAGCAGCCTCCGCCCAAGTGAATGCTTGAACGAATGCCAGGCTGCCCGGGCGATGACGACGCTGTTGTCGCTTAGATTTTGCAGAGAGTCGGTGAAATCACGGAGCGGCTTAGGCGTGATCTCTCAATAAAGCGCGATGCGTTCGAGTTGTGCGGAAGGGCCCGAGCGGAGCGTGGCGCGCCACGCTCCGCTGGGCGTCGTAAACCGACACTAAAACGCGTACTTGATTGCGAACTGCATGATTCTGGGAGCAACGTCGCCTTGAATCTTTCCGAACGTGCTTGCGGTCATAACTGTGTTGTTGGTTCCTCCCGCTAGATTGGCAGTACCGGGATTCAGGAAATTAGGGTGATTTGCAACATTGAAGGCTTCGAAGCGGATCTCCAAGTTTTGCTTTTCCCTGATGGGGAACCGGCGCGATATGGAAAGATCCAGATCGATATAGCCCGGGCCTTCCAAATGGTTCATGGGCAGGTTTCCGTAAGTACCTGCCGTCGGGTTAGCGAATGCGCTTATGTTCATCCAGCAAGTCACGGTCTTGGGGTGGCAGTAAGGGTCTGAGAGCATCAGATTCGGACGTTGCCCGAGGGAAGTACTCCCGGCTCCGTTCAGCGCATTGTCCAAACCCGTGGTCACGTTAAAGTAGCTGCCCGAGTGTATCCCAATGATAGGCGCAAGCTGCCAGTTGCCGGCGATCCACTGAAGCGTTTGCGATGAAAAATGCGGCGACTGAAGGACGCCGGAAAAGTTGAAGTTATGGTGAACATCAACAAACGAGCAGTTTCCGCGGTCATACCGGAAATTATTGGGATTGTTGGTAATTGGGGCGGAAAGCTCGGTAGTCTGCGCATCGGAGATACAATGCGACCAGGTGTAGTTGGCCAGCATTGAAAAGTGCTGCGTGAGGCGGTGTTCCGCCGAAAGGATCAGCGCGTTGTAGCTGCCCGTCCCGCCATCGTTCAAGAGTTCGAGCGATCCATAGTATGGTCCTTGAGCCTGTGCAGTCCCACGTAACGGATCGATCAAGGTGAGCAAGCGCCGCGCAGCGGTGCTCTTCGTCGAGTTGCATGGAGTGTAAGTAGTCGGAGTTGCTCCAATGTAGAGCGTGCAGGCGCCGGTAATAGGGTCTATAGGTACTCCGAACATGCCGTTAGTTAAATAGATTGAGGGATCCCCCTCCTGGTCTACCCAAAGGTGGATCACGTCATTGCCCAAGTAGCTCGCCTTGAAGAGCCAGCTTGACCCAATCTGCTTTTGAATCGCCAGGTTCCACTGGTCCACGTAGGTGTTATGGACACGCAGTGGAACCGACTCGTAATAGCCATTCTTTGGGTAAGCAGAGGTGGCATTCTGCACAGTCGGAAACGGCGATACTCCGCCAGGATAAGTCGCCCAGGGATTCGCGAACGAGGGATTGATTAGCGTGACGCTTGAGCCCCACAGCGGCTCCGTCGCATAGTTGTAGTAGAAAAGCGTGTGGGGCATATCGAAGAGCATTCCCCAGGACGCCTTCACGAGCGTTTTGCCATGGCCTGTGGGATCCCATGACAAGCCAATGCGCGGCGCCCAATTGTTCCACGTTGTGAAGTTTGGCCTCCCGCCGGTGTTGATGCCTGAATCGCCCGGATACAAATTTCCCGCGGGTGCATTTGGCCAAATCGTCGAATGCACATTGGCCATAAAGTTTTGCATGTTGAAATGGGAGACGTAGTTGTTATCAATACTGCCGGCGAGATACGGCTCCCAGCGCAGGCCGTAGTTCAGCGTCAGGCGCGGATTGACCTTCCAGCTATCCTGCACGTATAGCCCCAGCGACCGCCATTTCTCGTTGTCGTGCGAGACATTTATCTGGATCATTGAGGCGGGCAGCCCGGCGATGAAATCCGCCATGGCGTTGCCGGTTCTCGCACCACTGAAGGTAAACAGCCCGTTGCAATAGACGCAAAACGTAGAAGTTTGTCTGGGTCGAAGAAAGCTGAACCCGAACTGCAACTGATGGGGGCCCTTGATCACGCTGAAGTCGTCTTTTACCCCCCATGTATAGGTGTTGACAAGACCGGGCGTAGCGAAACCACCGGCGCTCTGGAAATCGCCTGAGATGTTGATGTTGGAAAAGTGGGGCAGAGCCGTGTACATGCCCGCGACTCCGATGTCGGTGGGGGTGGGAATCGGCACCTGAAATTTCGTGATGCCGATTTTACTATAGGAAAAATGGAATGTGTTGAGCATGGCGGTGCTGATGAGATAGGTATGACCCAGCACCAGCGAACTCACCGTGTCATCGGTACCCGCGTTCGCAACCGATAGCTCGCCTTGCGACGGAAGAAAGCTGGAGGGTTGCAGACTGTGAGTGCCGTAATAACGCGCGAAGAGGGACTGTTTGGAGTTGATCTGGTAATCAACTTTCGCCACCCCCATGTGCTCGTTTTGATTCTGGCTGATCGTGTAGGTAACATTGCCGCAGGGCTCCGGGCCTACAGGGAAGTAGCTCGCGAAGTTTGTAACCACCGAAGGAACCGCGTAGTTGAGGACGTTGTTCGTGTAAGCGCCAACCAACGTTTGGGGCGTCTTGAAGCACTGCGCTTCATAGGCCGTGAAGTTGCCAGCAAGCTCCGACGCGGTGGGCAGAACGGCCTTGAGGGCCGCGGGCTGCGATCGAAGCAACGTTCCCTGGTAGCCTAGAAAGAAGAACACCTTCTCCTTCTTGATCGGCCCCCCTATCGTGCCGCCGAACTGATTGCGCTTGAGGCCGTCGCTCTGCCCATTGGGGTGAGCAGGCGAGGCGGTGAAGTAATCATTGGCGTTGAAATAGTTGTTGCGAACGAATTCGAACGCGTCGCCGTGAAACTGGTTGCTGCCGGATTTGGTGACGACGTTGATCGCGCCTGCCGAGTGCTGGCCGTACTCGGCCGGCAGCGCGCTGGTTTCCACTTTGAATTCCTGCACCGAGTCGGGGAAGGGCAACGGCATGTTGAGGTTGTTGAACGGATCGTTGTGCGATCCCCCATCCAGCAGATAAGTGGTTCCGTTCAGCATCCCGCCCCCAACGCTTACCAGCGCCTCGTTCGGGTAGTTCTTGCTGGACATCAGATTTCCCACCGTCGGCGACTGGCCAAAGCCGGCCTGCACGACGTTCGATCCGCCGGCCAGCGTGATGAGCTGCGTCACCTGGCGTCCGTTTAGCGGCAGTTCCACGACGTCCTGCGAGTTGACCACCTGGCCCACGCCCGTGGAGGAAGTTTCAATTGTCACCGTCGAAGCTTCCACCTGGATCGATTCGCTAACGGCGCCCACCTTCAACACAGGATCGATCGTCGGAGCCGAGGCTACTTCCAAGACGATGCCCGTCTGAACGTACGTGGCGAAGCCTTCCTTCTTGACCTCCATCCGGTATGGACCGAGTGGCAGGCTCGGCAGCACATATACTCCGCTCGCATCCGACGTCGCGCTCCGAGTGACTCCTGTAGCGGTTTGCGTGACGGTAATCCCGGCTCCTGCCACCACCGCGCCAGTGGCGTCCTTGACGGTTCCGGAGATCTGCGATGTGGCCTGCGCAAAAAGTCCGCCACAATACCCCAAACACAACACGCTCATTAGGATCAACTGGATCAAGATCCGCTTCATGATTCCTCCAAAGTAGTATTGCGGGATTCGGACTAGGGCTCGTGCTCGGAAACGTGAGGAGAAAGCAGTAGCAGGCATGCCGTAACAAACCAGAACTCTCTGGTGCAACTTTGGCATTTTTCCACCCACGCAGCCGCAGCGTAGATGTGCAAGTATCACTTGGCCCGATTGTTGTCAAGCTCTAAAGCAAGGGTGTCGACGCAGAATGCCCGGTTTGCGTCTGAATTCGATGGTCGAAGAGCGATGCTGCTGCATGCACTCGGAACCCGCTACTGATCACGGCAGAGGTCGTGGATGGCACCCGCGAGCATGGCGGACAGGAATTACGATACCGAAAAGGCAAAAACAGCGCCTTCGGAGCATTGCAAGCCGATTGGGTTCGGTGTACGTTATTGGTCGCCTGGGAGATCCAAACGGAAATCCCAGGCCCACATGTCCCATCCACTCCAAGGCGTGCGCATCCTCGAGCTGGGCCAGATCATTGCCGGCACCTATGGGGGACAGGTGCTGTCGGATCTCGGCGCGGAAGTGATCAAGATCGAATCACCGAAAGGCGATCTCGGCCGCAATGCGTCGGTCGCGCCCTATCGCGGCCTGAGCGGCCTGTTTCTGACGTTCAACCGCAACAAGAAGAGCGTGGTGATCGATCTCAAGACCGATGCCGGCCGCGGGATTTTCTACGACCTCGTGAAACTGTCGGATGTCGTCATCGACAACTTTCGCCCCGGAGTTCTGGAGCGGCTGCAGATTGATTACCAGACGTTGAGCCGCATCAATCCGCGCATCATTCAATGCTCGGTCACCGGGTTCGGCATGACCGGTTCCTACAAGGATTATCCGGCGCTCGATCTCAGCATCCAGGCGATTGCGGGCCATATGGCCGTGACCGGCGAGCCCGGGCGTCCGCCGGCGCGCGTGGGAATTCCCTTGGGCGACTTGAGCGGCGGCATCTTCGCCATGCAGAGCGTGCTGACGGCGCTGTTCGACCGGGAACGCACCGGCCGCGGAAGCCAGATCGACATTTCCATGTTCGATGCCATGCTCCATTTGCTCACCTACATGGGGACGATGTGGCTGACCAATGGGGAATTGCCCAAACCATCCGGCTCGGCTCACGACTACACCGTTCCCTGGCAGGCTTTTGCGGCCAGCGACGGCTATTTGGTGGTGGCCGCGCGCGAACCAGCCACCTGGGTCCGGCTGTGCGAAGTGCTGGGCGAACCGGAACTGGCCTTCGATCCCAGGTTTGCCACGGCCGAAGACCGCGTGAAAAACAGAGGTATTCTCGTGCCGCACCTCGAAGCCATTTTCCGCACGCGCACGGTGGCGGAGTGGCTCGAATGCCTGCGGGCCGCGGACCTATCGGTTGCGCCCGTCAATCATTTCGATAAGGCCTTTGCCGAAGCGCCGGTGGCGGAGCGTGAAATGATCGTGGAGTACGATCACCCCGATGTCGGCAAGGTGCGGCTGCCGGGCAACCCCATCAAGATGTCGGGCATGGCCGCCAAGCCCTCCACCCCGGCCCCTCGGCTGGGGGAACATACCGACGCGGTGCTCGGTCAATTGCTATCCTTGTCGGCGGACGAGATCGCTTCCTTACGGCAGCAAGGCGCGATCGGATGATCGACGCGAGCGGGCGCTCGTGAACCGGGCGTCGGCCCCCGCAAGAATTTGAGACCGGGCGTAGCCACAATTGATTTGCAGTTCCGCTGACAGAATTCACGGATTTTCCCATCGCTTTCCCCACCCACCTCCCCGCTGCAACCAGAGAATGCACCGGCGGGACCTCGACGTTCGCTCCGTTCCGGGGACTACCACGATGATTGCAAAAGGCTGGGAGGGTGCGACAGTTCACCACGAACTGTAGGGCGTTTTCTCAAACGGGGACACGGTGTCCGATGCGGAGTGAACGTCGCAGATGCCGCCCGAGGTCTGCTCGGCGCTCAGCAAGTCGCTGCAGAATTCCGGGTTCCAGTCTTTCTGGTGCGTGATCGGATCGGCGGGGATCGCCCCCAGGTATTGCGCGCTCACCAGGTCGTCGAGCGAGGCGGGCGCGGCTTCCTTGTCGCGCGTGTAGTTCTGAATGGCCTTGCGCATCTCGCTCAAATCCTGATGGAGCGCCGCTTCGCGGGCGCGCACCACGATCTGCTCGTACCGCCCAACGCTGAGCGCGGCGAGGATGGCGATGAGCGCAATGACGATCATCAGCTCGAGCAGCGTAAAACCGCTGGCGGGGCCGCGTTGCCGCCCCCGCCCGAGCCTCGTGTTGTTAGGTCTTGCCATCAAGTTGTCCATCCGCGCCGAAAAGCAGGCTACCAATCCGAGTATTTCGTTCCGTCGAGCGCCGTGCCGGTGGATTGGCTGTACACGTCGAACACGTTCTGGCCTCCCCACGACCTCGTATCCGGATCATCCTGCACCGAGCGCAAGCCCCAGTCCGTGTTTCCGGTCATCGGATCGGGCTCAATCTTCCGCAGGTAGTGCACGCGCTGATCCTTCGCTCCCGTCAGTTGCACGCCGCTCACCAGGGTTTGCAGATCGGGCGGATATCCCTCCGTGCCGGCCTGCACCTGGATCAGATTTTTGTCGGCGTCGTCCTTGTAGCGGTCGATGGCGTCGCGCATCTCGCGCAGGCGTTCGTGCAGCAGCGTTTCCCGGTGGCGAATGATGTTGACGCGCTCGAGCGGCATGGCCACGGTCGCCAGGATCACCAGGATGGCGCACGCAATGACGAGCTCCAGAAGCGTCATGCCCGACTGGCCCGCGCGGAGCCGCACGGACGCACTCGCGCTCGCCGCGCACATCCTGATCCCGCCGGTGCGAAGCGCGCTCATGCTTGCTCACTGCACCTGGATGACGGCCTCGCTGGAAACCATGGGAATGGTTCGCTGCTGGGAATCGCGGGCGTTCACCTGAAGAATCTGGAGCGCGGAGGTTCCCGGAGCCACGGCGCGCACGACGATGCCGAGCAGCGTGCCCGAACCGTTCACGCCGGGCGTGTTCGGCTGGCGCGTGGCGGAGACCACCACCTCGCCGCGCTGCGCGTCGATCCGCTGCACGATGGCGATTTCCTGGGTGCCCCCGGAGAGGAAGCCTCCGTTGCGCACTTCCTCGACCTGCACCACCGCGGGATTGAAATGAATCAGCAGCGGAATCGAGTACAGATCGCTGACGTTGGAGACGGCCAAGCCGAGCGTCGTGCGGTCGCCGACTTTCAAAGCCGTGGTCGCGGGCTCAAAGCGAAGCTGCGTGGCCGGGGCCCCGGCAGGCGGCGCCGGCGGCTGCGTCGCGGAAGGCGGCGCTGCTGACGCACCCGGCTTCGCGGGACCCGCCGGCCCTTCCTCGTGGTAGACGCGAATATTGGTGTCCGTCCCGGCGGCCAGCGTGCGCAGGTTCTCCGCCGTAATGGACGGGAAACGGAGAATGTGGGGCGTCAGGACGATGAGGACCTCGTTCTCCTTGAGCTCCTTGCTCTCGGTCGAAAACAGATAGCGGGCGAGCGGAACCTGCGCCAAGCCGGGGATGCCGTTGTCGTTCTTCGACTCGGTGCGCTCGATCAAGCCGCCGAGCACGTTCACCTCGCCGTCCTTCAGGCGAATCTCCTGCTCGATCGTGCGCTGGCTGAGGGTCGGCTGATTGATTCCGCCGATATTGCTCGAGCCGGTGATCGCAGAGACTTCGACCTTGAGTTTCATGCTGATGTCGCCGTTGGGATGCACGCGCGGCGTCACGTCGACGTTCACGCCGACATCGATGTATTGGAACTGGGTGTTCACCAGCGGATTGACCACGCCGCCGGCGCCACCGCCCACACCGACGCCCACGCCGGCCTGAAAGCTGCCCGTGGCCACCGGCACGCGGTCGCCGATCTTGAGCGTGGCCTTTTCCCCGTCGCTCACGCGCACTTCGGGGTCCTGAATAATTCTCGTCTTATTGTCGGTGAGAACGGCGGTGGCCGTGGCGCCCGGCAAGGTGAGGCTGTAATCCGACGAGGCCAGGTGCTGCAGGTTATTGAGCGTCACCTGCGGCGTCGAAGTGCTGGAGGAACCCGAACTGCCGCCGCCGGACGGCTGCAGTTTGGAGCGCGGATTGAAGCTGAGCACGGTGCTCTGTCCGGGCAGAATCCCCAGGTCGCGCAAGCGGTCCAGGCTGGCCGTGAGGACTTGCACGTGGATCAGGACTTCAGGCTTGGCCTTGTCGAGGTCGCGGATGATTTTCGAGGCCAGCACCAGCTTGTCGGGCGTGTCGCGGATCACGATGGCGTTCTGCGAGTTCACCTGCTGGATGCGGCGCAGATCGAGCAAGGAACGCAGCCCGGTGACGATCTCGGTCAGGTCCTGGGGCGTCAGCGAATTGGCCAGATAGAACGTCCGCACGACCTCGTCTTCCACATCCCGGCGCTTTTGCGGGTTATCCGGCGCCACGAAAATCACGTTGCTGGTCAGCGGCTTCCAGAACGCCTTGCTCTGCAGCGACACAGTGTCGAGAGCCTGTTCCAGCGTGATGCTGGGCAGCTCGGCGGAAATGCGCCGGGAGGTAAAATCGGGATCGAAAATCACGCTGAGCCCGGCCAGCTTGGCGATGGTCTCGAAGATCACGCGCGAATCATTGGTCATCTTCACATTGATGGGTTCGTGCGACAGCGGCTTCAACTCGGGGGGCGCGGGAAGCAGATCGGTGTCGTCCGGTGGATTGGGATTGATCGCCTCGGAGGATTGGGTGGCGGTCTTGGCCGCCAGCTGATCCATCACGCGCTTCACGCCCTGGTCGGCGGCCGCGTTCGAGGGATCGATCGCCTGGGCCTTCTGGAACTCCGCCAGCGCCAGCTGCAGATCGTTGGCCTTGAGGGCCTTCTCCCCCTGTTCGACGTGGAATTGGCCGTCTTCGAAGCGCACGTGCGTGGCGCGCAGCCGGTATTCGACGTTGGAGGGTTCGGCGCGGAGGGCGCGCTCGTAGTGGACCAGCGCGGTGTCGTAGTCCTGCACGGCTTCGGCCTTGCGGCCCGCGTCGTAATCCTGATTGCCTTTGGGGCATCCCGCCAGAACAATGGCGGCCCACACCAAAACTGCCGAATACGCTGTGCGGCGCAACAAGAGGCCTCCGCGGGGATCGGTCTGACCGCCAAAGTCTAACATCCGGGCTAGGATGCGGCAAGGAATCGCCACGTTGCCGCCGGTCCCCCGGTGTACCACAGGTGCACGAGCCGCCGCATTACAGCCCTGTGAACGTTCCCGGCGACCCTGCCCGGAAATCGGGCCGTTTGCGTCCCTTGCAGCCCATCCCGCCGAGCGGCTATGATAGCAGAACGGTGAAAGCGGCGGCGAAAAAGGGGGAGCGGGAAGGCGTCAAGATCGTCGCGCAGAACCGCACCGCCTCCTACAATTACCATCTGCTGGATAAGTTCGAGGCCGGCCTGATGCTGGTCGGCACCGAGGTCAAAGCCCTGCGCGAAGGCAAAGGCTCGTTGCGCGAAGCCTACGCGGAAATTCGCGGCGGCGAGGCCTGGCTGGTCAACTGCCACATCCCGGAATACCAGCCCGGCGGGTTCCGCAACCACGACCCGCTCCGGAAGCGCAAGTTGCTGCTCCACCGCCGGGAACTGGAGCGCTTGCTCGTCCAGACGCAACAAAAGGGCATGACCATCGTCCCGCTGAAGATTTACTTCCGGGATGGCCGGGCCAAATGCGAACTGGCGGTGGGCAAAGGCAAGAAATTCCACGACCGCCGCGAATCCGAACGCCAGAAGGAAGCCAAACGCGAAGCCGACGAGGCCATTTACCGCTCGCGGCGGCGGTAACCACGAAAGGGAGCCATGCAGATTCAACTCGAGACGCAGCCGTATGCTTCGATTCAGACCGACGCCATCGTCACCTACGTGTTTGATCAGGAAAACAAGCTGGACGGCATCCTGGCCGAGATCGGCGGGCAAGCCGGGCAAATTCACCACGTCGGACCTGCGCAAGATTGCCGGAACGGCGCTGCGCCAGCTCAAGTCGCGCGGCGTGAAGAAATTCGCGTTTCTCACCCGCGAGGGCGAAACCGGCCCCGCCGCCGCGCAGGCTGCGGTTGAGGGACTGGTCGCCGCGGACTTCGAGTCCGACAAGTACCGCACGGAAAAGAAGAACCGCGAGATTCAATCCGTCTCGCTCGCGGGATTCGATCCGGGCCTGGGGGCCAATCTGGCCGCCGCGATCGAGCAGGGCCGCGTGATCGGCGAATCGCAGAACTTCGCCCGCGACCTCATCAACGAGCCCTCCAACCGCCTGACGCCGCGCATGCTCGCCGAACGCGCCGAAGCCATGGCCAAGGAAGCCGGCCTGAACATCGAAATTCTGGACGAGCACAAGATTGCCGAGCTGAAAATGGGCGCGCTGATCGGCGTGGCGCAAGGCAGCGCCGAGCCGCCCCGCGTGATCGTGGTGCGCTACACGCCCGCGAATCCCAAGCCGGGCGCGCCCGTGCTGGGGCTGGTCGGCAAGGCCGTCACCTTCGATACCGGAGGCATCTCCATCAAGCCCTCCACCAACATGGAGAAGATGAAGTACGACATGGGCGGCGGCGCCACCATGCTCGGCGCCATGCGCGCGCTGGCGGCCTTGAAGCCGTCGGTTCCCGTGATCGCCGTCATTCCCGCCACCGAGAATATGCCCGGCGGCCGGGCGCAGAAACCGGGCGACGTCCAGACGGCCATGTCCGGAAAGACGATTGAAGTGATCAATACCGACGCCGAGGGCCGCCTCATCCTGGCCGACGGCATCTGCTACGCGCGCAAGCTCGGCTGCACGCACATCGTTTCTTAACCGTGTAACCCTTGTTCCGGGAGACTTTTATCAGGATGAACTTCCACACGGACATGACTTGGCTTTTGTT
>JAIQGD010000056.1 GCA_020072765.1 Terriglobia bacterium | reverse complement strand
CTATGTCCGGTAATTTTCCGTACTCTTCCAGTTCGAAATACGCCTGCACAACCGCCTCTTTTTCCCCGGTTTTTATCAGGTCCGACTGGGCCCTGTCACCGAGCGCAAGGCCGAGCGCATCCACGATAACCGACTTGCCGGCTCCCGTTTCGCCGGTAAGGACATTCAAACCCTTCTCAAACCTGACAACAAGGTCGTCGATTATCGCAAGGTTCTTGATCCTAAGTTCTCTCAGCATGTGTGAAGACCCCGAAAAATCCTCAGAAAGACCAGCGGATTTATTCCCCATAAATATAGCACAAAAATTACCGCAATAACATAAATTCCAAGAATGCCGCAACGAGTATGAAGGCGGCCGCAGGCATTATTTTCTTATACATTCCCCAGAGGTCTGCCTTGAAATACTCCTTTGTCAGGATAAGGCAAAGATGAACCGGGGATAGAAGAACGCCGAGAAAGCCGGCGGCAAAGGCGAGGGAGATATTGGCAAGAGAGGCTCCGCCGGTGATACTCATCACTAGGGGGAAGGTCGTCCCTACAAAAGCCACCGTTATCCCGGTTAAGAGACCGGTCAGAAATGGGAGAAAACAGATTATGGGCAGAAAGGGGACGCCCTGCTCGAGGAATTCGAGGTCGAGGCGGAGCGCTGCGAGCGCGATCTGCTCGCTTTGTTGGAGAAGATGCGGAGCGAGGGGCTGGTCGAGGTGAAAGTTGGTTCCTCCGCGTAATTCTTTTTTTCCGTGCCAGCGATTCGCGCGTGGCTGGGCATGAGCCACGTGTCCGCCGGAATCGCGGTAAGCATGGCCGCCACGAATGCTTCGCGCCGGATCATCCGCATCGAAAATCACGACGAGGCGTTGCCCCTCTGGAGGGATTTGGCCGGAGCGGGGCGCATCCTGGTGCACGTGGATGCACACCACGACATGTGGTGGGTGCGGCCCGAACAAAGCGTCACGATCGCCAATTTCATCAGTCCCGCGCTGCGGGACGGAATCCTCCGCGAGATTTGTTGGATTGTGCCGGACGGTTCGTGGGCGTCGGCGGGAAACCGCCGCCAGATTTTTCGCCACCTGCGCCGCATCCAGCGGCAATTTCCCGGCTCTCCCGCGCCGGTGGAAATCACCCGCGAGCAGATGTCCACGACATTGCTGGGGAAACCCCTGCGCATCTGTTCGGTGGAAGGCCTGCCGAAATTCCAAGAAAGCGTGCTGCTGGACCTGGATGTGGACTATCTGCTCCTGCCGCGCGTGACGTACGGGTCGAGCGATCCTCATCCGGCGCTGCCCTGGCGCTGGCCGGAAGATCTGGTGGCGCGCCTGCGCGCGCGCGGTGTGCTGGCCGATCTGGTGACCATCGCCTACTCGGTGGAGGGCGGATACACGCCCTTGCGCTGGAAATATTTGGGGGATGAGCTGGAAGCGCGGCTGGAGGAGCAGGGCGCGGAGCCGATCCTGCGGGGAATGGATTTGATGCGCGCGGGCGCCGAAGCTGCGGCGCGCCGTGCATGGGCGGCGGCGGAGCAGGCATATCGCGAGGCTTCGGCCCTGCTGCCGCACCTGGCCGCGCCGCTCTGGCATCTGGCGTTTTTGTATCTGGACAGCGGGCGCGGGGACGAAGGGCAAGAACTGTACCGTCGCGCGCTCGATCTGGATGCGAGTTATCGGACCGCCCACAACAGCACGGCGCTCTGGCATTACTGGGAGAAGCGATGGGCCGACTGCGAGCGGGAGTGTCGCCGTGCGCTGGCGCTGGATCCCAACGACGCGCATGCGCACCTGGGACTCGGGTGGATCGCCTGCGAGAATGCCAACTGGAGCGCAGCGGAATTGGAACTGCGGCGCGCCCTTGAAGCCGATGCGGACTTGCTGGACGCGCACCGTGCTCTGGGACGCGTGTTTTGGAAGACGGGCCGGCTGCGGGATGCGATTGCAGCCTACGAAAAATCGTTGAAGCTTTCGTTAGCCGGGCGCGTCTCGCTCCGGAACAGTCCCGTCATTTCCGCCGAGCGTCCGCACTGGAGTGATTTGCGGCACTTTCTGGTCTTCCGAAGGCTGGGACAGATCTACGGCGCGGTCGGCGAGCCGGAGCGCGCCGCGCAGTTTCTTCGCATGGCCGCCGCAGGGGGCGTGAACAGCGCTGGGCTGCGCGTGCAGCTTGCTGCTTTCGCTTTCCGGCAAGGAAAATGGGGAGCGGGGCTTAGGGAAATCGGAAAGGCGTTGCAACAGCCGGCGGTGTGGGTGGGGCGGATGGGCCGCAAGCTGGTGCGCACGATGGGGAAACCGTTCCGGCGGGGGTATGAATTGTGGCGGGTGAGATGAGCGCGGATGGTCAAGGGCGGCGAGTTGGTATTGAAGGGCGCATCGCCGCGGCCGGGGGAGACTGGCGTTGAGCGGATTGGCCGGCATCGTGAATCTGGACGGCGCGCCGGTGGACCGGATTTTGCTGGAGCGCATGACGCGCTGGCTCGCGTTTCGCGGGCCGGATGCCTGCGAGGTGTGGACCGAAGGGGCTGTCGGCTTCGGCCATACGATGTTGCGCACGACGCACGAAGCCGCGAACGAGCGGCAGCCGGCGGCGCTGGATGGCCGGCTGTGGATCACGGCCGATGCGCGCATCGACGGGCGCGCCGGGCTGATCGAGAAGCTGAAAGCGAAAGGCGGCGCGGCCCGCGGCGTGTCTCTATCCACGCCGGATGCCGAGCTGATCCTGCACGCCTACGATGTGTGGGGCGACGGCTGCGTCGAACACCTGCTGGGCGATTTTTCTTTTGCGATCTGGGATGCACCCCGGCGGCGCCTGTTTTGCGCGCGGGACCAGATGGGCGTCAAACCGTTCTACTACGCCCACGTGGGCTCGTGCGTCGTGTTCAGCAACACGCTGGACTGCGTCCGGCAGCATCCGCGGGTATCGGAGCGGCTCAACGACCTGGCGATCGCCGATTTTCTGCTCTTCGAGTTAAACCAGGACCCCGCGACGACAGCTTTTGCCGACATCCAGCGGCTGCCCGCCGCGCACCGGCTGGCATGCGACCGCGACACATTTTCCGTGCAGCGGTATTGGACGCTCTCGGTCACCGAACCGGTGCGCTTCCAGCACGACCGCGAATATCTGGAATGTTTCCGGGAACTGCTGGATCAAGCCGTGGCGGACCGTCTGCGTGTGAATCGCGCGGGCATTCTGCTGAGCGGTGGCCTGGATTCGCCGACGATAGCGGCCGCAGCCAAGCGAATGTTGGAGCAGAATGGGAAGAGGGAGGCGTTATCCGCCTATACGGTGACGATTGGCGGGCTGATCCCCGATGACGAGGGTCATCATGCGAGTGCGGTAGCGGCGGCACTGGGCATTCCGATTGAACTGCAGTCCTTGGATGATTGCCGGTTGTTTGACCGAGCGACCGACCCGGACTACCGCACGCCCGAACCCGCGGATTGCGCCTGGCCCGGACGCTTTCAGGAGCAATTGCGGCAAATCGCCGCCAAGAGTCGCATCGCGCTGAACGGCCAAGGGAGCGATCCCGGGTTTTCGAGCCGCATTACGGTCCACTTCCGCGAACTCCTGCGCCAGGGGCAGTACGTACAGGCGGTGCGGGATGCGGTGCGGTATCTGAGCGCCGAAGGAAGGTTCTCCAGGCTGTACCTCGGTGTGCGCTGGCGCTTGCTGTTCAGTGCGCGGAATCCCTATTGTGTGTATCCCGTGTGGCTGAATGAAGAGATCGAGAAAAAGCTGAGCCTGCCCGACCGTTGGAGGATGCATGAACTGTCGAGCCGGCAGGCGGTGATGCGTCTGGAAGCCGGCATCACGGCCTACCGTCCGGAGGCAATCTTTGGGATGTCGCATGGGAGTTGGCAGAGCCTGTTTGAGGGGCTCGATTCAGGGGCCACACGGATTCCCGTGGAGTTGCGCTACCCGTTTTTCGACCTGCGGCTAGCTACGTTCCTGATGGGTTTGCCTCGCTTGCCGTGGTGCAGCGATAAGGAGTTGCTCCGCCAAGCGGGGCGAGGGGTCCTGCCGGAGGCGGTGCGGCTGAGGCGCAAGGTGCCCATGCGGGGCGACCCCACGGTCGCCCTGCTCGGGAAGCCCGAGTCGGCGTGGGTGGATCGGTTCCAGGCGCTTCCGGAACTCGAGCCCTACGTCGAGCGAAACCGGATTCCGGCAGTGCACGGGGAGCAAAACGCCGGGACGGCGTGGGTCAATCTTAGGCCACTCAGCCTGAACTTTTGGTTGAATGGCAGAAGTTTGTCCAGTATAAATCAACCAGGAGTGTAGAATCGTGAAGACCTTGCGAACAAACGATCCCCCAGCCTCGTCCAAAAAGGCTTATGTGAGGCCTTCTCTTCAGATTTATGGCGGCATTGCAGAAATCACTCGAGCGGGCACAGTCGGTCTCGGTGATAATCCAGGCGGCGGCAAGAATGCGAATAGAAAAACCGGGGGCTAGTGGTCTTCGCGTTGTAGTCAAGTTTGTCGATGCTCGGATAATCGATGGGCTCTCTTGAACCGATACCGCCGTACAATCCCCCAGCTTCAGAACCCCTATATTATCCTGCGAAACGCGGTCGCAACTGAACCATGACCTGGCCGGATGGAAGCGCCGCGATGGCCCGAGAGGAAAGTGTGGCGGTCGCTCACTCCGTCTACGGGCTCCGGCTGGCGGCCAACGTGGCCGTTCCCGGGCTTTCGATTGCATCGAACTCGGACGGAATCATAGACGTCCGAATGCGGCTCAAACAGGATGGGTTCCCACCACCGGCCGGCCGTTTGGGGTGCGAAGCCTTCTACGTGAGCCCATTTAAGGACGCCAACGGAGAGGCGGAATTGCGGGCTGCGATACTCAACGGCGGCGCGCATTTCGAGTTTTCGTATTGTGACGGAACGCGTTTCGTCATCGACCGCCACGGTGGTGAAGTAGTGGCGGACTGGCCCGACCGGTTGACGCTTGAAGATATTGCCCCCTACGTGGTGGGTCCGATTCTAGGATTCATCCTGCGGCTGCGGGGGATAATTCCTCTGCACGCCAGCGCGGTCACGATCGGTGAGCATGCGATTGCACTGATGGGCCCGGCGGGAGCTGGAAAATCCACGACGGCAGGGGCCTTTGCCCGGTGCGGTCGCCGCGTCATTTCCGATGACGTGGTGGCTCTGAGGCCGGAGGGATCTGGTTTCGTGGTCCCACCAGGCTATCCAAGGGTGAACCTGTGGACTGGGTCGGTGCAAGCGCTGTTCGGGGCCAATGGCAGGCTTCCGCTCATCAGTCCGGATTGGGACAAGCACTTCATGCCGCTGGACCAGAAAACCCAATTCGAAGCGAGGTCTTTGCCCCTTGGGGCTATTTACGTTTTCCAGAAGCGCGAAGCGGGGCTGGCCGCACCGGTCGTGGAAAGCGTGACGGGCGCCGAGGCGTTTGTTGCGCTGCTGGGCAACACGTACATGAATTATTGGCCCGACCCGGAGATGCGGCGTCGCGAGTTTGAAATCTTGGGGCGCGTCGCGGCGCAGGTGCCGGTCCGCCGGGTCCGGGCCGCTGCCGATCCGGCGATGCTCTTCGACCTGTGCGAGACGATAGCGGCCGATACCAGGAGGCTACTTCCGAGCCTCGCAACGTAGGATTCGCAGGTCTGCACGTCATCGCGGTTTCCGGCTCCGGCCATCCTTTGCTCTCACCAGACGCTTCAGAAGGGCTTTTCCCTTTCTTCCAACGGCTAGTTCTGCGATATTTCTCTATTGCAGTTTGGCGGGCGTGAGGCTCAGGAGGAACGGGAGAGATGAGGAAACTGGTGGTGCTGGCGGGTTTGCTGGCGGTGTGGATGGCGCCGGTGCGCGCGCAGGACGCGCCCGACAAGCCGGAGCCGGAGGCGAAGGGAAAGAAGGTTTCAATTCCAAAATTCGAGCTGTCGGCGGGCTACGCCTACCGTTCCTACGGGATACGTCCGGGAGGATCCAGCCTGGCCATGAACGGCGGGTACGGGTCGGTGGATTACAATTATGATCGCTGGCTGGGCGCGGAAGCGGAAGTGGTGGGCGTGTACAAGGACCAAGGCGTCCTGGGGAAGACGGACATCTACACGTTTCTGGTGGGCCCGCGCGTGTATCCGCTGGGACATCACAAACTGACGCCGTTCGGCCACCTGTTGTTTGGCGCCGGGCGTTACAGCAAGGCGAAGCCCAGCTACGGGGGTTTCCCGGCGCAGTACCTGCACGACACGGCGTTCGCGTGGGAGGGCGGCGGGGGCCTGGATCTGTATCTGCGGAAGCACCTGGGGGTGCGTCTGATTGAGGTGGACCTGGGGCACACGGGCTTTGCCTCCGACAATCCGACCCGGAGCCAGAGCGAGCGCCGCATTTCGGTGGGGATCGTGTACCGCTTCGGCGAACGGTAAATTTCCGGCGGGGCAGCTGGAAAATCAACACGCTGATAGCGGGCGCGTCGCGTGAAGGTGTTCCCAAAAAGCCTCGCGGACCGCACCGCTTCTTCCCGACGGAACCATTCCAGATTACTATTGCGTAAGGGGTAGGATCCATAGCAGATTATGGCGGCATGGAAGTGTCTCTCCACGGCGCGCTGCGGCGCGCGGCTGTGCTGGCGGTGGCGTTGGCCACCGCCGCGGTCCTGATCTGGCAAGCGGGCACGCTGTGGCTCGCCCGTCACCGGATGGATTCCAAACGGATGGACCTGGTGGAAGGGGGTGCGGCGCTGGCGCCGGGCAATGCCGAAGCATGGGACCGGCTGGGACGCTTGCGCCAGTGGGATCTGGGAAACGCCGATCCGGCGCAGGCCATCGCCGCCTACGAGAAGGCGGTGCGCGCGAATCCCCGCTCGGCGCACTATTGGATGGACCTGGCGAGCGGCTACGAGGCCGCCGGTGACGATGTGCGCGCCCGAGACGCGTTTGGGCACGCCCTGGCGGTCTATCCGGCTTCCGCCGAGGTGGCGTTCTATTACGGAAATTTTCTTCTGCGCCGGCAGGATTATCCCGCCGCCTACCAGGAACTTCACCGCGCCGTACAGGCCGACCCGAGTTTGCTGCCGCTGGCTATTTCGCGGGCGTGGCGGGCCAACGGGGACGTGCCGGCGCTGCTCGACCAGATGCTTCCCGCCGATGCCGACGCGTATTTGCAGGCGGTGGATTTTTTCGCGTCCATCCGGCAGGCGGAACCCGCGCTGGCGGTATGGCAGCGCTTGATGAAACTCCGCCAGCCGGTGGCGCTGTCGCGCACATTTCCATTTTTGGAGGAACTAATAGACGAAGACCGGGCGGGCGACGCCCGGCGCGTTTGGCGGGAGGCGCTGGGCGCCGCGGGTTTGCCGAACCAGGAACCCGGTAACGGCTCGCTGGTTTGGAACGGGGATTTTCAGAAGGACTTTGCCGAGGGCGGGCTGGACTGGCGATGGAATATGCCTCTGGGCGTGTCGATTGACTTCGACACGGCGCCCGGGCCGAATCATTCGCGGGCGGTGCGGCTGGACTTCGGCGGAGGCACGAATCTGCAGTTGAGTGCGCCGTTGCAATACGTCGCGGTCGAGCCGGGCCGCAGTTACCATTTCCGGGCCTACCTGCGCACCTCGGAAATCACCACCGAAAGCGGAGTGCATTTTGAGATCACCGATCCCAACCACGGCGGGGCCGTGAATGTGCTGACCGAAGACTTCACGGGAACGCGTCCCTGGACGGCCGTCGAGGCGGAGGTGACCACCGGACCGGAGACGCGGTTTCTGCTGGTCCGGCTGGCGCGGGTTCCCAGCCGGCTGTTTGAGAATAAGCTGAGCGGGACGGCGTGGATGGCCGATGTGTCGCTGGTGCCGGCGAGTCCTGCCGGGGAGCGGGCGCCACAATGAGTTGGCTGCGCATGGGGTTATGTGCGTTGCTGGCGTTCAGCGTGCTGGCGTTCGGCGCGGTGGATGTGTGGAGCGCGTCGATTCTGGAGATGGGAGCGGCGGCGCTTTTTCTGCTGTGGGCCGTGGTGGTCCTGCGGGACTCCGGCAGGACGATTCGCTGGAGCCCCTTGAATTGGCCCCTGCTAGGTTTCCTCGGGATCGGCGTGCTGCAGATGGTTTTTCACGAGACTGCGTATGCGTTTGCCACGCGGACCGAGGCGCTGAAGCTGGCGAGTTATTTTCTGGTGTTTTTCCTGGCGGCGCAGGCGTTTCGAACGCGGGAGGATTATTCGAAGCTGGCGTGGTTCGTCATCACCCTCTGCTTTGGGGTGTCTCTGTTTGCGATCGTTCAGCACTTCACCTCGGAGAGAGAGATTTATTGGCTGAGCCAGTTCAAGAGCGAGGTGGAGCCTTTCGGCCCGTATGTGAACCGCAATCATTTCGCGGGATTCGTGGAGCTGACGTTGCCCGCGGGACTGGTGCTGATGGTGTTTCGCGGCGTGCGCCGGGAAGTGGTGCCGCTGATGTGCGTGCTGACGATTGTGCCGCTGAGCGCGATCGTGCTGGCGGGTTCCCGGGGCGGAATCATCGGGGTGATCCTGGAGATAGGAATCCTGGTTGTGCTGGTGCGGAGCCGGCGGGCGTTGTGGGGAGGACGAGTGGCGGCGGCCGCAACGGTGGCGGTCGCCGCGCTGGCGGTGATCGCTTGGGTGGGAGCGGACCAGGCAATCGAGAGGTTTTCGGCGCTGAGTTCCCAGAAGGAAGTTTCGGTGGAGAGGCGGATTTCGATGTCTCGTGGCGCCGCGCGCATCTTCTTCGACCATCTGATCCAAGGCTCGGGGCTCGGGACGCTGGCGGCCGTCTATCCGCGGTATGAGACGGCGTACGACGGCAAGGTGGTGGATCATGTGCACAACGACTACATCGAGGCGTTGGCGGACACGGGAATCCTGGGGGGTGTGTGCGGACTGATGTTCCTGGGACTGTTCTATCGGGAGGCGCGCAACGCCTTCGCCGCCGAACAGGGACGCTTTTCCCGTGGGCTGCACGCCGGAGCGGTGGTGGCCGCCAGCGGATTGCTGCTTCACAGTTTCGTCGATTTCAACCTGCATATTCCGGCCAACGCGCTGCTGTTCCTGCTGCAGGCCGGTGTGGCCACTTCCCCGCCGCTGGCGCCGGGAGCGTCGCGGCGGCGACGCTTGATGGTGGACGGCGGGATGGAAGAGTAAGAACGCGTTGGATGGCGAGGGCCGCCCCGCGCGCACAGGGTGGGGCAAGGCTTGCGATGACCGGTCTGGAGGCGCGGCCCAAGGCCCGTGAACTCGGGAAACTTCGCCCCGGATGTGAACGCGGCGGGGAACAGTGTGTCCAGTCGGACACTCTCCCAGTTGACAGTGTCCCACGCGCTAGTTCATAGTCTGGGCGGGGTCATCGCAAAGAGATGGGTCTTACAGTCCGCGGGGTCTCGGACTGGAATCGGGTAGGATTTTTGTGCATGGTGTGTGTGCTGCTGGCAGGTGGTCTGCCGACAGCCTACGGTCAAGCAAAGCTCGAAACCCCGCAACAGACAAATCAAAAGATTCAGGAACTCGCCACGTTCAGCCGGGTTCGTCCCGCGGATATTCCGATCGGCGGCGGCGACGTGCTGCACGTCGATGTTTTCGACGTGCCGGAGCTTTCGCGCGACGTGCGCGTGAGCGATACGGGAGAGATCAGCTATCCGCTGATTCCGGGGAAGATAGCGGTGGCCAATCTGACGGTCGGGGAGCTGGAGACCAGGCTGCAGCAATTGCTGGTCCAGAACGGGTTGGTTTCGCACCCCGAGGTCAGCGTCGTTATCAAGGAAGAGAACAGCCAGCCGGTTTCGGTGGTGGGCGCGGTCAATCACACCATGATTTACCAGGTGACTCGAGCCACGACGCTGCTGGAGGTCCTATCGGCGGCCGGCGGAATCAGCAATGATGCGGGGAGCGTGGTGATCGTCACCAGGCCGGCGCCCGCGGGCGCAGCGGCCAGCAAACCTGTGAGCACGACCGTTGCTCGAATCCGGTGACGCGGCGTACAACATAGCGATCTATGGCGGCGACACGGTGACGGTGCCGCGGGCGGGCATCGTGTACGTTTTGGGATTCGGCGTGGTGCAGCCGGGCGGGTATGTGCTGGAGAGCCACGGGGAACAGGTCACCGTGCTCAAGGCGATCGCCTTGGCGCATGGTTTGACCTCCTTTGCGAAGCCCGATCATGCGGTGATCCTGCGCACGAATGCCGCGACGGGCCAGAAGGACGAGATCCGGGTGCAGATTCAGAAGATCACCAAGCATCGGGCGGAGGATGTGCCCTTGCTGTCCAACGACATACTGTACGTTCCGGACAGCGGGGGGAAGAAGGCGATGGCCCACGTGGGGGCAGCGGTTCTGGGCATGGGAACGGGAGCCGCTATCTATCGCCTGCCGTAAGCAAGTGCAAGGCCGACGGCATCTGGCCGGAACCCGGCAAGGAACGTGACACGCATGGAAGACGTATCCCGATTGGCCTATCGCGAACGCAAGGGGGCGGAAGCGCTCGCGGTGATCCCGGCTCCTTCGATGCTTTCCTGGGAACAGATGCCCCGGGAACCGCACCTGCTCGATTACCTCATCATTCTGCGGAAGCACCAGTGGCTGATGCTGACGTTTCTGGTTACGGTCGTCACCGTGGTGACGATCGCCTCGTTCAAAATGAAGCCGATTTACGAAGCCGCAGCGCGCGTGGAAGTGGACAAAGAATCGCAAGCCATGCTGCCGTTCCATCAGGGGAGCCAGTACGACGACGAGTATGTGGACATGCAGGAGTACCTGGAGACGCAGACGAAGATTCTGCAAAGCGAGACGCTGGCGCTGCAGACCATCAAGTCGATGGATCTGGGGCGCTATCCGGAGTTTGGCGGAGCGTCCAGCGCCCTGGTCTTCCGGCAGGGTGGCGCAGCTCCCAAGCGTCCGGCGATCCTGGGAGCTTTCCTGGGAGGCTTGGGCGTCAAGCTGGTTCCCAACAGCCGCCTGATCGAGGTGCGCTTCGAAGCGCAGGATCCGCAGTTGGCGGCGCAGGTGGTGAACACGCATGTGCAGAATTACATTGAGCTGAATTTCCGGAGCAAATACGACGCGACCACGCAGGCATCGAACTGGCTTTCCGCCGAGCTGGAGGAACTCCGGATCAAGGTGCAGAAATCGGAAGATGAGCGTCTGGCGTACGAGCGGGCCAACCAGATCTGGCAGATCGACGAAAAGCAGGACATCACGACGCAGAAGCTCGCCGATCTGAGCAAGGCCGTCACCGAGGCGCAGACGTCGCTGGCGGAAAAGGAAGCGCTGTACCGCATGGCCGCGTCCGGCAATGTGGACGCCCTGCCCACCGCGCAGGTAAACCCGGTGATCCAGGATCTCATCAAGCGCAAATCCGAACTGGACCAAAGCTATGCGGACGCCGTGAACCAGTACGGCCCGAACTATCCCAAGGTCCAGCGGCTGGTGGAGCAGCAGAAAGAGCTGGCGGAGGATCTGGCGCGGGCGCAGAAGACGATGGTGGAGAGCATTCGGCAGGACGACACGACCGCGCGCAGCCGGGCGCAGCTCCTGCAGGAGGCGCTCGACAAGCAGAAGGCGGAGGCCAACGATTTGGCCGAAAAGCTGGTGCAGTACCACATCCTCCAGCATGACGCCGAAGCCAACAAACAGCTTTACGACGGCCTGCTGCAGAAATTGAAGGAGGCCAGCATCACGGCGGGGCTGCGCTCGAGCAATATCCGCATCGTGGATCCGGCGCTGGCTCCCACGGTGGCGTCGCGGCCGCAGAAGGCGCGCAACATTCTGCTGGGTTTTCTGGTCGGCCTGGTGGGAGGGATCGGCTTGGCGATTTTCCGTGAATACCTGGACAACACGGTGAAGTCGCCGGACGAGGTGGAGGCGTTGACCGGCCTGCCGTCGCTGGCGGTGGTGCCCGCGCTGCCAGGACTGGGCAACCCGCAAAGCCGGCTTTCGCGGCGCCAGAAGGACAAGGTGCTGCAGGCGGCAACAGGTCCGAGGGTGGAATTGTTGGCTTACGTCCAGCCGAAGTCGCAGATTTCCGAGGCGTTCCGTGCGTTGCGCACCTCGCTGCTGCTCTCGCAGGCCGACCACCCGCCGCAGGTGATCCTGGTTACGAGCGCGATGCCGCGCGAAGGGAAGACCACGGCGGCAGTCAACCTGGCCGTGACGCTGGCCCAGTTGGGTGATAGCACGCTGTTGATGGACTCGGACCTGCGCAAACCGGGAGTTCGCCGCGCGCTCAATCTGCCGACGGGCAAGGAGAAGGGGCTGAGCTCCTACTTGGCGGGCGTGTGCAGCCTGGAGGAAATCACGCTGGCGCACCCGGCGATTCCGAATCTGTCGGTTTTGATGACCGGGCCGGTGCCACCGAGTCCGGCCGATTTGCTGTCATCCTACCGGCTGCGGGACGCCATCGCGGAACTGCGGCATCGCTTCAAGTTCGTGGTGATCGATTCTCCGCCGATCATGGCGGCGACCGACGCCGTGATTCTCTCCGCGCTCACCGATGGAGTGCTGCTGGTGGTGCGGAGCGGCGAAACACCGAAGGAAGCGTTTACGCGGGCGCGGGACGTGCTGATTTCGGTCAAGAGCCGCATCCTGGGCGTGGTGCTGAACGCGGTGGATTCCTCGGCACCCGATTATTACTACTCGTACCGCTACTATCCGTATGCCTATGGCTATGGCTACGGAGAAGATGTGGACAAGAATTCGCGATTGCCCGCTGTTCCGGATGAGACCAACCAACCGTAGAGTCAGGAGGCTGTCTTGCGTTATCTGATCACCGGCGGAGCGGGATTTATCGGATCGCACTTGGCGGAAGCGCTGCTGGCGCGGGGCGACGAGGTGTTCATCCTCGACGATCTCTCGACGGGCAGCGTCGAGAACATCCGCCACCTGAAAACGCACGAGCGCTTCCACTATTGTTTTGACTCCATTATGAACCGACATCTGCTGTCCGAATTGGTCGATGAATCGGACATCGTATTCCATCTGGCCGCGGCCGTGGGCGTGCGCCTGATTGTGGAAAGCCCGGTACGCACCCTGGAAACGAACGTTGAAGGAACGCAGCTCGTCCTGGAGGCAGCCTCGAAGAAGAATAAGCTGGTCTTCATGGCGTCGACCTCGGAAGTGTATGGCAAGAGCGATCGGGTGCCCTTTCACGAGGAGGCCGACCTGGTGCTGGGCCCGACCACCATAGGCCGCTGGAGCTATGCCGCTTCCAAGGCGCTGGACGAATTCCTGGCGCTTTCGTATTGGAAGGAGAAAAAGCTGCCGGTGATCGTGGTGCGGCTGTTCAATACGGTGGGGCCGCGGCAGACCGGGCGGTACGGCATGGTGCTTCCGAATTTCGTCCGGCAGGCGCTGGAGGGCGCGCCGATCACCGTGTATGGGACGGGCCGCCAATCGCGCTGCTTCTGCGACGTGCGCGATACGGTGGCGGCGATTCTCCGGCTGATCGGAACCAGCCAGGCCGTGGGGGAGGTCGTGAACATCGGAACCGACCGGGAGATTTCCATCGAGGGGCTGGCGCACCTGGTGAAACAGCGCAGCCAGAGCCATTCGCCGATCACATATATTCCTTACGAAGAGGCCTACGAGGCGGGTTTTGAAGACATGCTGCGCCGCGTGCCGTTGCTGGACAAGTTGGAGCGGTTGACCGGGTTTCGGCCGGCCACGCCGCTGGACGAAATCATCGACCGCGTGATTGCGCATTTCCAGAAGAGAACGGATGCCGGGGCGGCACTCGCCGCCGGCGGCATTGTTGCGGCTGCCGCACCCGAGTGACGCCGCGCCCCGCACCGAGAGCCAAGCCCGTAACCGCAGGGCGTCGAACCGAATTTCCGTGTGGCGAATCCGGTATTTTCACGCGTAAACTCTGGACAAGATGACAAGAAGTATCTCAACAACCCAGCAGCCGGGAGAATCGGGATCGCGGGGGCGTGCGGGGGAAAACGGGGCGCCGACCGGAGAACGCGAGAACTCCACCGTGTCCACCACTCTCTCCGTCATTGTTCCGGTCTACAACGAGAGGTACCTGGTGGCGGCCAGTCTAGGCCGGCTCCGCGTGCTGAGCGATTCGCCGCTGCTGGAGTTCATCAAAATTATCGTTGTGGACGACGGATCGTCGGACGGAACGGAACAAGCGCTGGCGAGTTTTCGCGCCGCCCTGGAATCGGAAGGCCCCGGTGGAAAGGTTTCCTGGGTCTGGGTGCGGCACGAGCAGAACGGCGGCAAGGGAGCGGCCATCCGCACGGGGCTCTCGCATGTCGATACCGAACTCGTGGTGATCCATGACGCCGATCTGGAATACCACCCGCGCGATCTCCTGAAGATGGTGGAAGTGTTCCTGGAGGAGGACGCCGATGCGGTGTTCGGCTCCCGGTTCATGTCCGGAGGGTACAAGCGCGCGCTGTTTTTCCGGCATGCGCTGGGCAACCGGCTGCTCACCTTCCTGTGTGACTTGGTCTGCGATCTGAACCTGACGGACATGGAAACCTGCTACAAGATGGTGCGGGCGCGCCTGCTCAAGAGCATCCCGCTGGAAAGCTCGACGTTTGACGTGGAGCCGGAGCTGGCCATCAAGCTGGCGAAGCGGGGGGCGCGCGTGTTTGAGGTGCCCATCAGCTACTCGGGCCGGACCTACCGCGAGGGCAAGAAGATCAATTGGAAAGACGGTTTTCGCGCGTTGTGGGCCATTGCTCGCTACGCCATGTCGGACCGGATCTACGCGGAAGATGAGCGCGGCGGCGAAATTCTCGAGCGGTTGAATCGCGCTCCGCGGTTCAACCAATGGATGGCCGATGTGGTCCGGCCGCACGTCGGCGACCGCGTGCTGGAACTGGGCGCGGGAACCGGCAATCTGTCGGTTCACTTGATGCCTCGTCTGTCCTATTGGGCCACGGATATCAATCCGCATTATCTGGACTATCTGGATTCGCTCGGTGGGACGCGGCCCTACATGCAAGTGGCGTATACGGACGCGAGCAAAGGGGAGAGCTTTCCCGCCGGGCAGCAGTTCGACACGGTGGTATGCCTGAACGTGGTCGAGCATCTGCAGGACGATGTCGCGGCGCTGCGGAATATTTGGAATGCGGTGGCCGAAGGCGGCCGGGCGATCGTGCTGGTTCCCTGCGGGCCGTGGCTGTACGGCAGTTTGGACGAAGTGCTGGGCCATCACCGGCGGTACACGCGGGAACAGCTCGTCCAGGTGGCGCAGCAGGCGGGCTTTCAGGTCGAGCAGGTTCTGAAATTCAACCGGCCCGGCGTGGTGGCGTGGTGGTTGAACGGGCGCATTTTGCGCCGCAAGACATTCGGGAGAGGCCAGATCCGCATGCTCAACGTGCTGACGCCCGTATTTCGGCGGGTCGACCGCTGGCTTCCGCTGCCGCCGCTTTCGGTGATCGCCATCCTGCGCAAAGAAGGGGCGGACGCCAGCCGGCCGGCTAAATCATGAAGAGAGCCGGGCGCGGCGAACACCCCGAGAGGAAAGCCAGGGCGTTGTGTCCACCGGGGGGAGCAGACTCAACGGTATGAGTGCGACCGCCGAAATGCCCGTGCTCGCGAAGCCCGCCGTGCTCCGCATTACCCCGCCCCCGCGCTGGGTGGCGCTGCCGCTGGGGGAATTGTGGGCCTACCGCGAGCTGCTGTATTTCTTCGTCTGGCGCGACATCAAGATCCGCTATAAGCAGACGGCGATCGGAGCGGCCTGGGCGATCCTGCAACCGTTTCTCACCATGGTGGTCTTCAGCCTGTTCTTTGGCCGGCTGGCGCACATTCCCTCGAACGGGCTGCCCTACCCGATTTTTTATTACAGCGCGCTGCTGCCCTGGATGTATTTCGCCGCCGCGTTGCAGAACGCGACGAACACCATCGTGGAAAACCAGCGGCTGATCACCAAGGTCTATTTCCCCCGGCTGGCTTTGCCGCTTTCGGCAGTGGCCTCGGGCCTGGTGGACTTTGGCATTTCCTTCGCGATGTTCGTCGCGATGATGGCGTACTACCGAATCCGTCCCGGCGCCGCCGTGCTCTGGCTGCCGGCTTTTCTGCTTTTGGCGGTGCTCACGGCGCTGGGCGTGGGGCTGTGGCTTTCGGCGCTGAACGCCATCTATCGCGATGTGCGGTACGTCCTGCCGTTTCTGGTGCAATTCTGGATGTTCGCCTCGCCGGTGGCCTATCCGAGCTCGCTCGTCCCGGAAAAGTGGCGCTGGCTGTACGGCCTGAATCCGATGGCGGGCGTGATCGAAGGGTTTCGCTGGTCGCTGGTGGGACAGGGAGCGCCGCCGGGGCGCCTGCTGCTGGTCTCGGCGGCGGTGGTCGTGGTGGTGTTCCTGAGTGGCGCGGCCTATTTTCAGAAGATGGAGACGACGATTGCTGACGTGGTGTGACGCATGGAGAGCACGGGGTTGAGCGGCGTCCGGCCCCCTTCGGCAATTCGGTCGTTTCCCCTCGCTTCAGGGCGAATTGCGGAACTCGATGGACTCCGGGGCGTGGCCATTCTGCTTGTGATCATTTGTCATTATTTTGTAGGCACGACTGCGCCACAACGAGGGACATTTCTTTTCTATCTGCAGGTGCCGGGGCGGTTGGCCTGGAGTGGAGTGGATCTCTTCTTCGTGTTATCGGGCTTCTTGATTGGCAGGATCTTGCTCGATGCGAGAACATCGTCCCGCTACTTTCAAGTGTTCTATCGTCGCCGCTTCTGCCGAATCGTGCCGATCTACGCGGCGATGTGCTTGTTGTGGTGGATCGCCTTGCGGCCCGTGTTCGTCCGCCAATTCGGCGTGCTGGGGGAGGTGTTTCCGCGGCCGGCGTCCTGGTGGCTTTATCTGACATACGTGCAGAATTTCTGGATGGCGTCGGCGGGAACGTTGGGAACGGGATGGGCCGTCGTCACCTGGTCTCTGGCGGTGGAAGAACAGTTCTACCTGATGCTGCCAGCCGTGGTTAAGTATGTCGAGGAGCGGCAGCTGGTATACGTACTGGGGTTTGCTATCGCTTTCGCGCCGTGTCTCCGTATTCTCCTCTTTCGGCTCTTGCCGGCGTCGCAAGGAGCGGTGGCTGCCTTTACTCTGATGCCGTGCCGCGCGGACGCGCTCCTGCTCGGCGCTCTGGCTGCCCTTCTGGTGCGCCGGCAAAGCGCTTGGACATATCTGGTGACGCACCAGCGATATCTCGTGGGAGTTTTCGTGATACTTCTCGGGGGCGTCCTGTATCTGACGGTGAAAGCCCCGCTGCAGTCGGGTTGGCCCATGGTGTCCTTCGGTTACACGTGGCTGGGCCTGTGTTACGTTTGCCTGCTACTGATCGCCATTAGCGGGCCCGGTGGTTTTCTTGGCCGCGTACTGCGAGGCCGCTTGCTCGTGTGGTTGGGATCGGTAAGCTACGGGGCCTACCTCATCCATACAGTGGTCTTGGGGCTGGCCTTTGGATTCCTGCGGCATCATTCCCCGAAGATCGCAAATGTGGCCGATCTGATGGTGGTCCTTTTCGCGTTGTGCTTGACCATGACAATCGCACAGCTGTCCTGGACCTTCTTCGAGAAGCCCATCGTCAAGTACGGTCATGCGGTGGGATACTAGGCAGTCTCGAGTCCGAGAACAGTTTTCAGTTGCGGAGGGGTTTCCAAAAGAGTGAGCGAGGCGGTAATAAAAGTCGAGGGGATGGGCAAACGGTACCGCGTGGGCGAGCGCGAGCGGTACTACGCGCTGCGCGACGTGCTGACGCGCGCCTTGACGGCTCCTTTCCGGCGCAACGGTCAGCGCCGGCCGGCGGATTATTTGTGGGCGCTGCGCGACGTGTCGTTTGACATCCAGCAAGGCGAAGTGGTCGGGCTGATCGGGCGCAACGGGTCGGGAAAGACCACGCTGCTGAAGATTCTCTCGCGCATCACGCGCCCGACCGCGGGGTTTGCCGAAGTGCACGGCCGCGTCGGAAGCCTTCTGGAAGTGGGCACGGGGTTTCATCCCGAGCTGACCGGGCGCGAGAACGTCTATTTGAGCGGCGCGGTCCTGGGCATGCGGAAGGCGGAAATCAACCGCAAATTCGACGAGATCGTGGCTTTTTCGGGCGTCGAGCGATTTCTGGACACGGCGCTGAAGCATTTCAGCACGGGGATGCAGATGCGCCTGGCGTTCTCGGTGGCGGCCCACCTGGAGCCGGAGATTCTCCTAGTGGACGAAGTGCTCGCCGTGGGCGACCTCGAATTTCAGAAGAAGTGCCTCGGCAAGATGGAGGACGTGTCGAAGGGCGGCCGGACCATCGTCTTCGTCAGCCACCAGATGAACCAGATCCGGCGACTGTGTCAGCGGGTGCTGTGGATCGACGCCGGGCAGGTTCGCAGGGATGGCCCCGCCGAACCTGTGATTGGCGCCTATGAACAGTCGTCGCTTGCGGCGACGCATACGGAACGGAGGGAGTCCTCCTCGCACGAATCCGTATGGTTCTCGGGATGGGAAGTGGTGCGAAGGCGGGGCGGCGAATCTAACAGTGTCTCAGAGGGGTCGGAGCCGGTCTCCATCCGTGTTCGAGTTTGTAATCAGCAATCGATTCAGCGCGGGAAAGCCACAGCCTTCATCTACGATGGGCGTGGAGTCCTGGTCTCCGGGTGGTCATTTGACAGTTTTCAGCTCTCGCCAGGGAACCACGAGGTATTCCTGACGTTTTCCAATCTACCGCTGCGACCGGGTGCTTATAACGTCATTTTCAGCATTTACGACGATCACGGAGGCCAGCACTACTGGACATTGGCCCCCCCGCTGATCATCGAAGGCACCGCGGTGACTCACTTCATGGACGAATGGGCCGGAGTGTTGAATATTCCTTGTTCATTGGAATGCAGGCAGATTGAATTCAGTACGCGAGGCAACTAGCAGGAGCGAGGGAGCAATGCGTATCAGCGCGCCATACTCATTTGATCGTGCTCGTGTTTTCAGCGAACTTCCGGGGGGTGAAGACGCATTTACGGGATTCGGCGGGCAGTCTATAGCATTGAAAACATGCCTGGGGGCCTATCGTGTTCCAGAGATTATCGCCGAGCCTTCGGTGTATCTGTTAGCCGCGCGCAAGGAAGGCTAAATGTTGGCATCAGCTGATACGAACGGTGCGTTGCCCCGGGTCTCCGTGATTGTGCCCACCCGCGGACGCCGGGAATTGCTCCGGAACTGCGTTCTGAGTCTTTTGGCGCAGGACTATCCCAAGGATCATTTTGACATCCTTGTGGTGGAAGACGGCACGAGCGAGGGAGAGAGGATCATTCCAGAAATCGCGGCAAGCTCTCCGGTGCCGCTGGGCTATGTGCGGATTCCTCACAGCGGGCTTGCTGTTGCCCGGAATATCGGCGCGGAAAGATCCGGTGGGGAGATCGTCGCCTATATCGACGATGACGCCCTGGCGGTTCCCGGTTGGCTGAGCCGCCTGGTGGAGGCGCTGCGTATCGATGGGGCGGGCGGCGCCGGCGGCCGCGTTTCGCCGGATTATCCGGATGATTCCCTGATCTCGCACGTCCGGGCGGATGGACAGATCGTGTCTTCTGGAAACAGTTCCAGCCGGGCGGGAATTCACGAAGTGGCCTTCGTGCCCGGCGGGAACATGGCGTTTTGGCGGCGTTCGCTGACCGAGGTCCGGGGCTTCGATGGGGCGTACACCAAGCGCGGCTGTTGGCGAGAGGAAACGGATGTGTGCGTCCGGCTCCGGGCCAGAGGGTACCGGCTTTTCTACACCGCGGAGGCGGAAATCGCGCATCGCGCCGCGCGCTGGGAGAATCCGCTGGAGCGCATCAATCCCAGCCGCATCTCGGGAATGATTGAGGATGATGCCTACTTCCGCGCAAAGAATTTCGGCTGGGCCGGAGTGGGCGGCGCTTTGCGCAACTCGTTTGCGGAGGCCATCCTGCGGTGGAAGCTGAGCGCGGTGAATTTTCTGCTGGCCTTCGTCCATCTGACGGCTTGGATTCCGGGAGCGATTCGAGGGCTGGCCAAGAAGGATCGCCATCTCGGGACGCTGGGAACAGAATGAAGCTGCTGGTAATTGCGCAGACATTTCCCTACCCGCTGAACACCGGCTCGCGGAACACGATTTTCCACTGGATCGAGGCCCTGAGCCGCGCGCACGACGTGCGGCTGCTTTTTATCGGCGATCCCGCCGAGGCGCGCGAGTCGATTCCGGAGCTTCCGGACGTAAAGATTGAAACCATGGCGCTGAACCCGGTGGCGCCGCTTTCTGCCCGTGTTGCGCGCCTGGCAGGGGCCGCGGTCCGCGGCATTCCGCCAACGTCGCTGGTGGCGATGACGCGGAGCCTTCGCCGGGAAGTCCTGCGGCGCGTGCAGGAGGGGGGCTACGATGCCGTGGTGCTCTCAGAAAACGTGGTCGCGGGCTATGCCCCGGTTCTTTCGCCGTTGGTGCCGGTGGTGCTTCTCAAACATTCCGTCCATGCCGTGGATGCGCGGGATGGCCGTCGTCGTTTGGGGATGTGGCATCCGCGCTGGATGATCGAGGAGTGGATGGTGAAGCGATTTGAACGGAAGACGTGCCGGGCCGCAGGGGTGGTCTGCACGGTCAACTCGGAGGACGCCGCCGAGCTCGCGAGGCGTTACCGCCTCGCGGAGCCGGCCGAGGTCGTGCGGATCGGGGTGGATTTCTCGCGGTTTCCGCGGCGGGAGCGGGATCCCGGCGGCGCGGTGATCGGATTTTTCGGGAATATGACCTGGGGCGCCAACCTGGATGCGGTGCGATGGTTTGCCGACCACATCCTGCCGAAGGTCTGGCAGAAACTGCCGAGCGCCGAGTTTCGGATCATGGGACCGGGGAGCGACCGTGTGGCGTTCGATCGCAACGACCCGCGGATTGTCCGTTGCGGCGAATGCGACATCCCCAACGCCATGAAGGATGCCACGATTGGCGTCGTGCCGGTGATTTCCGGGACGGGGGTCCGGTTCAAGCTGCTGGAGATGTTGCGCATGGGGATTCCCACGGTGACCACCTCGCTGGGCGCTCTGGGAACCGGGGGTATCCATGGAGAGCACACGTTGATCGCCGATGACGAGGAATCGTTCGCCGGCGCCGTGACGTTGCTGCTTTCCGATCCCGCACTTCGGCAAAAGGTCAGCCGCGCAGGCGCGGAGCTCAGCGAGGCGCATGCCTGGGACAGGTTTTACCCGCGGATCCGCAGCGTGGTCGAGCGAGCAGCTTCCCAGGGCCGAGCGGGCCGCCTGCCTGCGGCGACAGCCACGGAACGCGGCGCTCCTTGAGAGGTCCCGCAACACATGGGATGAGCGGATTCTCGCGGGAAGTTCACAGCCGCTGGGGATATGCCGGAAAGCCAGTGGACGGAAATCACATTCTGGCGTTGCCGCCAAAGGAGTCTTGAGGAATGCAACGGAAGGCTCTGGAAATGTTTGTATGTCCGAAGTGTGGCGGGGCGCTGGGCGTAGCCTCGGTCGCTTCGGAGGACCCCGCCACGGGCGAGATGATCGAGGGTCGCCTGGAATGCGGCGCCTGCCGTGCCGCCGTGCCGGTGGTGCGGAATCTGCCTCGCTTCGTGCCGTCGGACTCCTATGCCGCTTCGTTCGGATTTCAGTGGAACCGCTTCGACCGTCTCCAGGTAGACAGTGTCATGAACAACGATCTGAGCCGCGACCGCTTTTACGCGACGACGGGCTGGCCCGCTCACCTCGAAGGGCAACGGATTCTCGAAGCCGGGTGCGGCTCGGGGCGCTTTACCCAGCTCGCCCTGGAAACAGGCGCGGAGGTGTTTTCCTTTGATCTGAGTTCGGCGGTTGACGCGGCGTGGCGCAATAATGCCAACGCGCCCAAGCTCAGCATATTTCAGGCCAGTATCTACGAGATCCCGCTGCGCAAGGATGCTTTCGATAAGATTTTTTGCATGGGCGTGTTGCAGCATTGTCCCGACGTCCGGGGCGCGTTCCGGAGCCTGCTGCCCTTCCTGCGTCCCGGCGGAGAAATTGTCATTGATGTGTACGAAAAGCCCGGCGGATTTCCCCCCTTGAAGTACATCGCGCGGCCGTTCCTGCGCCCGCTCGGCACGGAAGGCATCTACCGGTTGTTGTGTTGGACGATTCCGCCGGCCTTCGTACTGAAGAAGGCGCTGCACCGCATCCCGGTGATCGGGCCGCAAATCGGCCGGCTGATTCCCATTGGACCGATTTCGCACGCGCCTCGGTTGAACTACACGGACGAGGAGTTGAAGCAAGTGAAAATTCTGAGCGCCCTCGACATGCTTTCGCCCGTCTACGATCAGCCGCAGACGATGGAAGAGGTACGTCGCTGGTTCGAGGAAGCTGGACTGGCCGAGGTGGAACTCAAGCGTGGCTACAATGGCATCAACGCCAAGGGCAAGCGTCCCCATTAGTCACTGGGTGGGGCTTCTGGGCCGAAGAGACGAGCCCGCCGACGGCGTGGAGGACTACTGCGTATTTCTCGGCCAGGGGCTGGCAGGCCGCGGCGTGGAGTTGCAGCGGGTGCGCGTGCCGTGGATGAAGCAAGGCTGGCTGGGCGCCCTGCGGGGGCTGTGGAGCGACGCGGCCGGTTGGCGCGGGCGCTGGGTGTTGGTGCAATACACGGCTCTATCCTGGTCGCGGCGTGGTTTCCCCTTCGGCGCGCTTGCGGTGCTCGCGGTGCTGTGCCGGCGCGGGGTGCGGTGCGCGGTCGTGTTCCACGACCCTTGGAGGCATCCGGGAACGCGATGGATCGACCGGGTTCGAGGGGCCTGCCAGGAATGGGTCATCCGTCGCTTGTACCACGGCGCAAGAAGAGCGGTGTTCTGCGATCCGCTGGAGAAAATACGGTGGCTGCCGAAGAACGATACGAAATCGGTTTTCATTCCCATCGGAGCCAATATCCCGGAGCGGCTGCCGCAGACTGCGGATGGCCCGGAGAGGAATGGCGCGGCGAGGGAGGTCGCGGTGTTCTGCCTGGATGGCACCCCGCATCGGCGGCAGCAATTAAGCGATATCGCGCAAGCCGCGCGGGTGGCGGCGCAGAGCGGCGCGAAGCTTCGCGTCATCTTCCTGGGCCGCGGCACGCCGGAAGCACGGGGGGAAATTGAGCGTGCCTTTCGGGGCATCTCTGTCGAAGTATCGAATCTGGGTCTGCTCGATGCGGAGAACGTCAGTGACGCGCTCGCGGAATGCGACGCCATGTTGTGCGTCCGGGGAAGGCTTTATTCACGGCGCGGAAGCGCGATCGCCGGAATTGCCTGCGGCCTTCCGATCATCGGTTATGGGGGAGAGGCGGAAGGCACTCCGCTGGCCGAAGCGGGCGTCCTGCTGGTGCCGTACGGAGACGCCGAAGCCCTAGGCGCGGGTTTGGCGCGCGTGCTGGTCGATGCAGGCTTCGCGCGGGAGCTTCGGAGCAAAAGCGTGCAGGCACAGCAAAAGTATTTCTCGTGGGATCGGATTGCCGGGTCGTATGTTGACGTGCTCGGGACCGGGAGGGATTGACGAGTGTGTCCATGTCGATGGATTGAAGCGAGGAACGAATCTTGATCACAAATTACTATCGTTCTTACGCGAGATCAAAATTTCGGTATGTGAAGAGAATGCTGCACCACCGGCTGCGCGGGCAGCCTCGTGTGTGCCCGCACTGTGGCCCCGCGTCTCCGGTAAGCAGATTGCGGCGCAAGAACTGGATTGTGGACATTCTCCAATGCAGCAAATGCCGCCTGGTATTCCGCTGGCCGTTCGATACTCCGGAGGAGTTGGACACTCATTATGAGACCCAATTTGCGGAAGAGGCTCCCCAGGTGCGGCTGCCGGGCACGCTAGAGTTGGAGGCGCTTCAGAAGTCGGACTTTGCCGGGATTTGGGATTTCCGTGAAAAACTTGGCGTCCTCCAGGCCATCAAACCGACTGGCCGCGTGCTTGACTACGGATGCTCCTGGGCGTATGCGACCTGGCTGCTCCAGCAGAAAGGGTATGAGGCAGTTGGTTTCGAGGTGTCACGAGCCAGAGCCGCATACGGCAGGAAACACCTAACCGTGCAGGTCATCGATTCTTTTGCTGAGTTGGAGTCTCTTCCCAGCGGGAGCTTTGATGTTGTTTTCTCACATCACGTTCTGGAGCACCTGCCAACCATTGGCAAGACTTTAGCGTTATGCACGAGGCTGCTTCGGGATGACGGGGTGGCGTTTCACATTCTCCCAAACTTCACAGGCCAGACTGCCCGGTCGGGAGCCTGGTTGAAGTGGATCGGCGAGGATCACCCCATCGCCCCTGCGGTTGAGTTCTTCGAACGAGCATTGCCCGCAGCGGGTCTGCAACGGTTCCAGTTTGCTTCCTCCCCGTTCGATGAAAAGGTGGTCGCCGCATTGACAGGCCGCTCGGAGCGGTACTCACAGTTGGATGGCGATGAACTGCTGATTGTGGCGTGGAAGTCGGATGAGAAGGGAACGGCCGTCACACCAAGATAGCGGCGTCTCACCGCGTTTCCGAGCCGGAATTGGGATGCTATCCCAATCCGGGCCATGGGAGTTTGCACCGTCTTGGTGGGTCGGCATCCGGATGGGGAGCTGCGAATCTCGCGTCTGGCGCGCGGAATGGCCCAGCAGAAATACCGTTTCTGTGACGTCATGGCGGGTGCGTTTGCCGACGCTCTTGAGGGTGAAGTGACTTGAAAAACGTGGGTGAATTCGCACCTCGCGATCTGACGCCCTGCGCCTCGGCGCATCTGGATTGGGTTCGTGCCCTGGCAGCCTGGGCTGTGATGTGGGGACACGTCCGAGGCATCTTCTTCGTCGACATTCGGCAGGTGCCGCATGCCGGTTTCTTGTTGAAAGGCGTCTATTTTCTCACTGGATTTGGTCATCAGGCCGTCCTGGTGTTCTTTGTCTTGAGCGGTTTTCTGATATCGTCGGCGATATTGAAACGGCGCGCGTCGGGAACTTGGTCGTGGCGCGACTACGCCATTGACCGCTCGTCCCGGCTTTACGTCGTCTTGATTCCGGGGCTTCTCTTCGGGCTGTTATGGGACAAGGCCGGGAGTGTCTGGTTTGCTTCGACGGGCTTGTACTCCCATCCGCTGCAAGCCTTTGGCGACGCAGTCGCAAAGAGTCAGATGACGCTTCCGATCTTTCTCGGGAACTTGTTTTTCCTGCAGACGATCGTCTGCCCGACCTTTGGATCGAACGGACCGTTGTGGAGTCTGGCGAACGAATTCTGGTATTACGTGCTGTTTCCCGTGGGGCTGTCCGCCGGTTTGGCCTGGGCAAGGAATTCTGTCCGGCGGGCGATAGCCTGTACGATCGTTGTCGTGTGCCTGGCAGTTTTCTTGCGAGACTCGGTACTCATGGGGTTTCTCATCTGGCTGGCCGGATGCGCCTTAATGATTGCCTACTCCTGTTTGAGGCTGGCGCGGAGAGGGTCGCGGATCCTCTACGTTGCACTTTCCGCGCTGGGGCTCGCCGCGTGTCTGATCGCCGCGCGAACGGGACAGTTCAGCGTGCTCGGCAGCGACTATGCAGTGGGGGGTTCATTCGGCCTGTTCCTGTTTGGCGTTATTCAGACTGGCCCTGCCTCTCCGCCCCGCTCCTACGCGAAGATGGGACACCTGTTTGCGGGATTCTCCTACAGCCTGTACGTGCTGCACTTTCCGCTGCTGCTTTTCCTCAGGGCTTGGATCGCACCTTCGGAAAGATGGCAGCCGGATGCGACGCATCTCCTCCGCGGCCTGATGCTCGGCGCGGCCGCGCTGGCGTTTGCCTGGATCGTGGCTCTTTTCACCGAGAATAAGACCCATGTTGTGCGAAACTGGATGCGAAACGTGATCCCGCCACTTTCACAGGGGGCGGCATTGCCCCTAAGGAGTTAGGCGGTTGCTGAACGCCCGCATCCCAGCGATGAGGAGCCAGGCCCTGATTGGGGCGGCGGTGTTCATTTTCTGTCTGGTGGCAGCCTGGGAGGTCGGGGGAACAGTTGCCGGGGGCGACCTGCGCACCCTGGAGATCGTGGCCCTGGGATTCGTGGTCTGCGCTGCTATCATCGCGACGATGCGCGACTGGCGCACCGGCTTCTATCTGTTTTTTGTCTTCATGATGTTCGAGGACCTTCCGCGCAAGTACCTGGGCAATAACGTGTATCTGTTCTTCGGAAAGGACGTCCTTCTGGGTTTTGTGTACCTGTCGTTTTATCTCGCCGTCCGGCGGAGGCGGGAGAAGACGTTCCGGCCGCCCTTCCTGTTGTTTTTCAGCCTCTTCTTTTTTTTGGGTGTGCTGCAAATCTTCAATCCGTACTCACCGAGTATTCTCTACGGACTGCTCGGGCTGAAGCTCTATTTCTACTACGTGCCCCTGTTGTTCGTGGGATATGCGTTGATCCGCAACGACGAAGATCTGCGGAAATTTCTCGCGATCAATGCGGCGCTGGCCGGTGTGATCGGAGGCCTCGGAATCGTCCAGGCGATTGTCGGCCAGCAATTCCTGAATCCGGAGCACCTGGCTCCCGAATTGGAAAATTTGGGGAACCTTTCGAAAATCAGCCCGTTGACCCATCAGATCGTCTATCTCCCGGACTCCGTCTTCGTGAGCGCGGGCCGCTTCGCCATCTATTTGGTGGTGGTTGTGATCGTCCTGGCGGGCGCCGCCGGTTACCTGTTGCTCCATACGGCGCGCAGCCGCAAAACCGTCTTGGTCGCGTTTGGGGTGCTCGGGACGGCGGTCCTGTTGTCCGGTTCACGGGGCACGATCATGGGCACGGGAATTAGCCTGCTAGCTCTATGCGTGGGGTTCCTCTGGGGCGCTCCGTGGCGGTGGAGGCAGGCGCACCGCCTGGTGCGGGCGATTCGCCGCTCTTTTCTCATCGCGGCCTTCGGCGTGGCCGCGCTCATTCTGCTTTTCCCAAACGAGGCGGCTTCCCGTCTGGCGTTCTACACCGAAACGCTCAGCCCGGACAGTTCTTCGTACGAACTGTCGTTCCGCTCGTGGGAGTACCCCATTAACAATCTACTCGCGGCGTTTGACGTCCCGAATTGGATGATCGGAAACGGTACCGGAACGGCTTCCCTGAGCACGCAGTACGTGAGCAAAGTTCTCGGACGGCACGAGCCGATGGCTTGGGTGGAAGAGGGTTACGGAGACCTGGTGGTGGAGATGGGGATCCTTGCGCCGTTCCTGTGGATTTTGTGGAGCGCGTCGCTTCTGTACTACGGGTGGAAAGTGGTTCGGCGGCTGAGAGAGACGCGCCTATTTCCAATCGCGTTTGCGATCTGGTGGTATGCCTTCTGGCTGCTCTATCCCTGGATGTTTGGCGGGCTATGGTCGTTCCAGAACTACATTAGCAACGCGTACCTGTGGCTCCTGGTGGGGATGCTGTTCCGGCTGCCCGATCTTCTGGCGAGCCCAACGGCTCCCGTGACGGTATCTCCGCGGCGGTTTGGGGCGCACGGCGGATTCCAGTTCTGAAGGAGAGGTGGGGGATGTGTGGTATAGCGGGAATCGCATCGGAGCGGGCTGATCCGGGCCATGCCATTGCTGCCGAGCGCATGGTGGCAGCGCTGGCACATCGTGGGCCAGACAGCCACGGCGTGGAGGACCTGGGCCCGTGCGTGCTCGCCAATACGCGTCTCGCCATCGTGGATTTGAGCGAGCGCGGGCGCCAGCCGATGTGCAACGAGGACGGCACCGTCTGGATTGCCTACAACGGGGAGTGTTACAACGCGGCCGAGCTCCGGCCCATGTTGGTGCAGCGGGGTCATCAGTTTCGTTCGTCCACCGATACAGAGGTTGTGCTCCATCTCTACGAAGAGTTTGGCGAGGAGTGCGCCGGCAAACTGCGAGGGATGTTTGCATTCGCCATCTGGGACAGCCGCTCCCGCAAGCTGTTCCTGGCGCGCGACCGTTTGGGCATCAAGCCGCTCTACTATCGCCTGGGGCCCGGCACCGCGATTTTTGCATCCGAAATCAAGGCCCTGCTCGCTTCCGAATTGGTGCCGCGCAAGCTCGATCCGGCGGGAATCCGCGCCTACCTCCAACTCGGGCATATTCCCCCGCCCCGTACGGCGCTTCAAGGCGTGCAGCCGCTCGCGCCGGGACACATCGGTATCTGGCAAGACGGCCACTTCCAGACCAGGGCCTACTGGACCCTGCCGGTTCCGGGCAACGGATCGTCGCGCGCGACGCCTGCAGAAATTTCGGACAGCCTTCGCGAGGTGCTTGCGGAGTCCACGCGTGTGCAACTAATGTCGGACGTGCCCATCGCGCTGTTTCTGAGCGGGGGGATCGATTCCGCGGTTTTGGGTGCGCTGATGCGGAACGCGGGTGCGGATCAATTGACGGCCTTGACGATCGGATTCGAGGAGAAAGCGTTTGATGAATCCGAAGCCAGCCGGCAGACCGCCGAAGCGCTCGGCATTCCCCATCGCGTGATTCGGATGTCGCCGTCGGCCATGAGCGGATCGCTCGACCATGCGATTTGGGCCATGGATCAGCCGACCGTGGACGGTTTAAATGCGTATTGGATTTCGCGCGCGGCCGCCGAAGCCGGATTCAAGGTAGCGCTTTCCGGACAGGGCGGCGATGAATTGTTCGGCGGATACGAGTCCCTTGCGTGGTTCGATCGGTTTGCGGGCGTGGCGGATTGGCTGAGACCGCTACCGAGCAGGCTGGGCCGGGGCGTGTTTGACCATGAGTCATTGCCGTTTCGCTGGCGCAAGCTCTCCTATCTGGTTGGCGCCGACGATCCGTTTGTGGCGGCGCAACTCGCCGTACGCATCATGTTTCTAGAGGGTGATACGCAGCAGCTGTTGCACCCCGCGCTGGCGCCGGCCCGCTCGGAATTCGAGGCCAAGAAATCGATCGCGGCCTGGGCGCAGCAAACCGCCGGATTGAGTTTGCAGGAGCGGATTGCGTATCTTGATTTCCCCGCGCATTTGGAAGCGCGGCTCTTGCGCGATGGGGATGCCGTGAGCATGGCCCACAGCCTCGAAGTGCGGCCCCTGTTTCTGGACCACGAAGTGGTGGAACTGGTGATGCGGCTTCCGATGTCGCTGCGGCGGCGAAAGAAGCAGTTGCTGCTCGAGGCGACCCGTGGCAGCATTCCCGCCGCGTTCTATGACGAACTGGTGTCCCGGCCCAAGCAAACCTTCACGTTTCCTTTTTCCCAATGGCTCGCGGCCAGCATGCGGCCCGTGATTGACGAAACTTTTGGGCGCGAGCGCCTCGCCGCAGTGGGAGTGCTCGACCCGGGAGGTGTGGCGAGATTGTGGAAGCGCTACCTGGAAAGGCCGGGCGCGGTGGGCTGGTCGCGTCTCTGGTGCATCTTTGTGCTGGCGCGCTGGTGCGAATTGATGGGGGTGGGAGTCTAGACATGGCACCCGAGACACCAAGGCTTCGCCTGGCAGTGGTTTCCCCGTTTCTGGACAAGCAGCATGGGACCGAGCGGCGCGTGGTGGAATGGATTTCACATCTGGCGGGCGAATTCGAGATACACGTCTACAGCCAGCGCGTCGAGGACGTGGATCGTTCCCAAATCACGTGGCATCGCATCCCGAAACTGCCGGGGCCGCATCTGTTCAATTTTCTCTGGTGGATTGCGGCCAATCACCTGTGGCGTGCCTGGGATCGGCGAGTCCGCGGCCTGCGGCATGATGTGGTGTTCACCCCGGGATGCAACTGCCTAGATGCGGACGCGGTTTCCGTGCACATCGTGTTTGCCGAGTACGCACGCAAGCTCGAGGAGGAGTTGCGCGTGGCACGGCACTCCGTCCGGAGTTGGCCCCGGCTCCTGCACCGCAAGCTCTACTACAAGCTGGCGGTATTCCTCGAACGCCGCACGTACGCGCGGCCCGACATCTCGCTAATCCTGATCGCGAAAAGGACCGCGGCCGAATTGGAACGATTCTACGGGCGCCGCCGGGCCTGCGCCGTCGTGTACCTGGGGCTGGATCACCAGGTGTTCAATTCCGAGCGCCGCATGGCCCTGCGGGAAGAGGCGCGGAGCGCGCTGGGGCTTTCCCCCGACCGGTTTGCGGTTCTCTTGGTTGGCAACCATTGGCACAACAAGGGCGTTCCCGTTCTTCTCGAAGCGCTGGAGCAACTGCGCGGGCTCCCGGTTGA
>JAIQGD010000055.1 GCA_020072765.1 Terriglobia bacterium | reverse complement strand
CAGCGCCATCCTCCCCTACGGAATCGGTTTCTTCGCCGTGGATGGACCCGGCACCGGGCAGGCTCCGATCAAGGCCGGCGCGACGGCCGAGCGCATGTTTTCGCGCGTGATCGATTACCTGGCCACGCGGCCCGAAGTCGACCGGGCCAAGATCGCCGTCGACGGACAGAGCTTCGGCGGGTATTGGGGAACCAAGTTGGCAATTGTCGAGCACGCGCGCCTGAAGGGAGTCGTCGTGCAGTCTCCGCCCGTGCACGCCTTCTTTCAGAAGGATTTTCTGCGGAATGATCTCCTGGGCAATCGGGAGTATTTGTTCGGCCTGACGCTGGCGATGAGGTCCATCTTCGAGGGCGCCAACACCGTCGACGACTTGGCGGAGATGTTTCCCAAGATGTCCTTGGTCAACCAGAATCTGATCGGCCAGCCGACCTCGCCGATGCCCATCATCGCCGGGGCCCTGGACACCCAGGTTCCCGTTTCGGATGCCTATCTGCTCCTGAGCAATGGTGACGTTCCGAAGGAAGCCTGGATCAACCCGAAGGGAGGCCACCTGGGCCGCCAGGTTAAGGTGCTGCCCGACCCGGTGATCTTCCGCACCGTGATTATTCCCTGGCTGGTCCGCACCCTGGACGTGCCCGCGCCGAAAGAAGGCCGCGAGTGAGCCGTCCAAGAAGTTCGTAGCATTTCTCTTTAGGAGGCCGGGGCTTCAGCCCCGGCGTTAACGCATTCGTTTTCACGGGGCTTTAGCCCCTGAAGCTCTCTGAGGCGCCTTGTTCAGCACCCTGCTAGTCCTGCACGGTGTAGATCAACACCTCGGCGCCGTGATCGGCGCGCGCCGGCACCGCCAGATAAAACTGATCGAAGCCCTTCAAGCCCTTGCCGGGATAACCCGCGGTGCGCGCTCCCAGAGCGGACGGCACCTTGGTCAGAAGCTGGTAATGATCGAGATCAATCTCCCGAAACACGCTGAGATAGCCTTCCCCTCCGACCACGTAAACGCGCTTGCGGGCCGAGTCGAAGAACAGGTCGTCGGAATTCTGCACGCAGGGCAGGGCAGCGACCATGCGGCCTGATTTCGTGTCAAACACCGCCATCCGTGCCGGCGCCCGCGTGGCCACGAACAGCCGGTGCCCAGCCTCATCCAGCGCCATCGGGAAATTGCCTTCCAGGCTGACGGGCCATCGCGCGATGGCGCCCGTGTTGCGATTGATGTCCGCGATCTGCTTCAGGTCGGGAAGATTGACGTAGATATGCGGCCCCGACTTCTCCAACTGAAATGATTCCGGATGGGCGCCAAGCTTAAACTCTTGCTCGAGCCGCTTGTTCGTGGCGGCATCCACCATGGCGATGGCCCCCGCCTCCTCATCGCCGTAGCCGACGTAGACGCGCTTGCTGGCCGCATCGTAGCGCAGGTTATCCACATCGTCGCCGAAATCGATCGACGCGAGCAGCGTGAACGACTCTCCGTCGTAGATGTACAGCTTGCCTTCATCGCTTCCGATGAACAGCTTGTTGAACTCCCGGGCGTACACAACGCCTTGCGGCCGGGGGACTCCGCTGATCGTCCGCTCCCGCGCTCCGGCGGAAAGATCGATCACTTCCTCGGTGTTGTTGCCCAGTGCGGAGACGAACAGATGCCCCTTCCCGTCGAACCCCAGATGATCGATGCGCCCCACCACGTTGGGCAGCGGAACCGCGCCGGTCAGGACCAGCGGCGCACTGCTTTCCGCGCGCGTTTTCTCCTGCGTGAACGTCGTCGTTGCGCCAAGCGCGCACGCCAGCGCGACGGCCAGACTGAGTCGTGAAATCTTCACCAGTACCACCTCCGATGGGAAAGTGCGCGTCGTATACGCGGGCCTCAACCAGGCATGAAAACCAACGTCTGCGATGCGGCCGCGTCTGATATTATATGCTGCGCGTCGTATCCAAGGGAGGCGAATCCAGTGGCGAAGTCGAAAAAAGATTCGGTCAAGCGTCGCGATTTCTTGAAGGGTTCCGCGGCCGGCGTGGCGGCGCTCGTGGCCGGCACCGGAGTTGCCGCCGCTGGCGAGCCCGCGCCGCGCCCGCCCGCCGCCCCGCCGCCCATGTCGAAGGAAGCCGAAACCGGCAATCCTGCCGCCGTCGAGGTGCTCACCACCGACCGGCCCGGTGCCGACTTCATGGTCGACATCATTAAATCGCTGGGCATCGAATACATTGCCGCCAATCCCGGCTCCAGTTACCGCGGGCTGCATGAATCGGTCATCAACTACGGAGGGAACAAAGCCCCCGAATTTATCACCTGCTGCCATGAAGAGTCCGCCGTCGGCATGGCTCACGGATATTCCAAAATCGAAGGCAAGCCGCTGGGGGTGTTTCTACACGGCACCGTGGGGCTACAGCACGCTACGATGGCCATTTACAACGCCTTTTGCGACCGCGTGCCGGTCTACATGATTATGGGCAACATGGTGGACGCCACCATGAGGCGCCCGGGCGTGGAATGGGTCCACAGCGCGCAGGATCCAGCGGCGACGGTGCGCGATCTCGTCAAGTGGGACGATCAGCCCCCCTCGCTGCCTCACTTTGCCGAATCCGCCGTGCGCGCCTACAAAGTAGCCATGACTCCGCCGATGGAGCCGGTGCTGCTGGTGGCGGATAGCGAGCTGCAGGAGCGGCCGGTCGCCGAAAATTCCGGATTGCGCGTTCCCAAGCTTACTTTGGCGACGCCCCCGCAGGGCGACTCAGGCTCGGTGGCCGAAGCGGCGCGGCTCCTGGTGGCGGCCGAACACCCCGTCATTATCACCGATCGCGTCGCGCGCACGCCCGCCGGCATGGCGTTGCTGATCGAACTCGCCGAGGCATTGCAGGCTCCGGTGGTCGACCAGGGAGGCCGGATGAACTTTCCCTCGCGTCACCCCCTGAACCAGTCGGGGCGAAGCGACGCGCTGGTCCGGGAAGCGGACGTCATTTTGGGCCTCGAAGTCACCGACTTCTGGGGCACGGTCAACTCCTTCCGCGAGCAACTGCATCGCTCCTCCGCACCCATCGCGAACCCCAAGGCCAAGCTGATCAGTATCACGGCCAACGACCTGTATCTAAAAAACAATTACCAGGACTTCCAGCGCTACACGGAAGTCGATTTGGCCATGGCCGCCGATGCCGAGGCGACCCTGCCCTCGCTGATCGAGGCGGTCAAACACCTGCTCACCGACGACCGCAAGCGTGCCTTGCAGGACCGCGGCGCGAAGCTGGCCGCGGCGCAGCAGAAGGCTCTCGAGCAGGCCCGCACGGATGCCACCTATGCCTGGGACGCCAGCCCGGTCAGCACCGCCCGCCTGTGCGCGGAACTGTGGGCGCAGATCAAGGACAAGGATTGGTCTTTGGTGTCGGACGTGACGCCCTGGGTCAGCAACTGGCCGCGGCGCCTGTGGGCCTTTGACAAGCATTACCAGTTCATTGGTGGAGCGGGTGGCCACGGCATCGGCTACGGAGCGCCGGCCGCCGTCGGCGCCGCCCTGGCCAACCGGAAGTATGGCCGGCTGAGCGTCAACATCCAGTGCGACGGAGATTTGATGTATGCCCCGGGAATTTTGTGGACATCCGCGCATAACGGCATTCCACTCTTGAGCATCATGCACAACAACCGCGGCTATCATCAGGAGCTGATGCACGTGCAACGCATGGCCGACCGGCACAACCGCGGCATCACGCGCGCGAACATCGGCACCACGCTCATCGGTCCCAATATCGATTACGCGAGGCTGGCGCAGAGCATGGGCCTGCACGCCGAGGGGCCGATCACCGATCCCAAGGATCTCGGGCCCGCGATCCGCCGTGCCATCGAGGCGGTCGAGCGCGGCGAGCCGGCCCTCGTGGACGTGGTCACACAGCCGCGCTAAGGAGGCAGGCGTGAAGATTCGCACTTTGTCGAAAACGGGCAGATTTGCCGCACTCGTGGCCGCTGCTGCGCTATTGATGTTTGCCCGCCAGCAGGCGCACGCTCAGAACGCCGCGAAAACTCAGCCCGTGGAGACTCCCGCCGCCGCGAACGCCGAAAATGGCAAGCGGCTTTACACCAGTTACGGCTGCTACGAATGCCACGGCCGTGAGGGTCAAGGATCTCCCGTCTCGGGCGCGCGACTCGCCCCTCGCCCCATCGAGCTCCGTTATTTCATCGCCTACGTGCGCCAGCCCTCCGGCCAGATGCCTCCCTATACCGCGAAAGTCGTGTCCGACGCCGAGTTGGCCGACATTCGCGCGTTCTTGAACACCGTGCCGCAACCGCCGCCGGCGAAAAGCATCCCCTTGCTGAATTAGAGGAGCAAACCGCTTTTGTAGCGCCCGGTCCCGCGAAGCGGGACCGGGCAGATGCCGCGTCGGCCTATGCACCGGCGCGCCTTCGTGACTCTTCCCCAGGGAATGCTTTCCGTGTAATCTCTAGCAGCCTGATGGGTGCGGAATGATCACCGCCGAGCCTCTTCGACCACAGCCGGGGAAACGCTAATGCCCAAGCTTCCGTTGTCCATGGCCTGCTGCAATTACGATCGCACGCGCGCGCTTCTCGATGACCGCATTCCCATCGATGGAATCCAGCTCACCTGCCTGAGCCTCCCCGTCGAGGAAGTCTTTTTCCGCATGCTCCGGCATCAGGAGTTCGACATCGCGGAAATGTCGCTGTCCTCCTACGTGCTCTCCCTGTTTTCCGAGCCGCCTGCCTTCATTGCCATTCCCGTGTTCCCCTCGCGGTTCTTCCGGCACTCCTGCATCTACATCAACCGCAACAGCGGCATTCGGGAGCCGAAGGACCTGATCGGCAAGCGCGTGGGCACCCCCGAATACCAGATGACCGCCGGGGTCTGGATTCGCGGCATGCTCAGCGACGAGTACAACGTCCCGGTCAAGAGCGTCTCCTATTTCAACGGCGGGCTCGAGCAGCCGGGACGCTTTGAAAAACTCCCGCTCTCGCTGCCCGCCGACATTCGCTTGCAGCCGATTCCCGAGACCTCCACGCTCGCCGCGATGCTCGATGGCGGCCAGATCGACGCGATCTATACCGCGCCGACGCCCTCGACCTTCACGCGTGGCTCCGGAACTGTGAAGCGCCTGTTCGAAGATTACGAATCGGTGGAGCGCGCCTACTTCCTCAAGACGCGCATTTTCCCCATCATGCACACCGTGGTGATCCGCCGCGAGGTCTACCAAAAGAATCCCTGGGTGGCGCAATCGCTGTGCAAAGCGTTTGCGCTGGCGCAGCAGGAGGTCTACCACGACCTGTATTACACCTCGGCGCTGAAATTCATGCTCCCCTGGCTCCTCCGGCACGTGGAGGAAACCCGCGCCATGATGGGCGAGGATTTCTGGCCCTACGGGTTTGAGCCCAACGTGCGCACGCTCGATACCTTTCTCCGGTATCACTACGAGCAGGGCCTCTCGAAGCGCCAGTTGACGCCGCGGGAGCTGTTTGCCCCGGGGACCTTGGAGTCATTCAAGATTTGAGCGGCCGGACCGTTTTCATCCCGCACTGAAGGGATTCGCCATGGCAGCCGACCAGATCTCGAGATCGCCCCGATGGTGGGCCCCGGAACGCGGGGATATCGACGCCACCGTTGCGCAGGTGGGCTTCAACATCGCCCAGATGATCATTCCTGTGTTCCTGCTGGCACCGCTGGGAATTTCCCGCGAGTTCAGCATTGCCCACCTTCTGCCCGGATACGCGCTGGGGTTCTTTGTCGGGTCGGCCGGCCTGACCTGGCTGGCGGTCAGCCTGCGCAGAACGGAAGGCCGCGCGGACGTGACCGCTCACGTCTACGGCAATAATGTCCCCGCGATCATCTCCTACACCTTGGCCATCATGGTTCCCGTCTACCTCCAGACGCATGACGAACTTCTTGCGTGGCGGGTGGGAGCGGCGGCGGTCGCGTGGACCGGCATCATCAAGCTGGTGGCGGCGCCTTTCGCGGCGGCCTTCCGGCGGTTCATCCCCGTGCCCGCCTCGATCACCGTGTTCGCGGCCGCCATGTATAGCTACCTCGCCCTGATGCTGCTGCAGCGCGTGTTCGATCAGCCACTGGTGGGCCTGGTGGCGCTGGTCATCGTGGCGGCCAGCGTCCTGGGCAACGTGCCCATCACGCGATGGAGAATCCCGCCGTTTATCGCCGCGTGGATCATTCCGCTGGCCGTAGGGCTCGGCATCGGGTATGTGCGTCCCGCGTGGCCGGGATTGTCGCTGGGGGCGCCGTTCGTGGCTTCGCTGGGGCCGTTGCGGGCGCTGGGCCTGGCGGTGCCGTATCTTTCCGTGATTGCGCCCATGGCCATCTACCAGATCCTGCAGGATATCGCTTCCGTGGAGGGAGCCGCGGCCGCAGGAGACAACTACGACGTGCGCAGCGTGGTGGCGTGGGATGGCCTGGGCACACTGCTGTGCGGCGTCGCGGGCAGCGTCATCACCCCCGTGGTCTACGCCATGCACCCGCCCTACAAGGCCATGGGAGCGCGCATCAGCTTCGCCCTCTGGACGCCCGTTATCTTCCTGCTCGTGGTCACCAGCGGGCTGACGATCTTCATCGCCCAGCTCTTCCCGTGGCCCATTCTGGCGGCCATGATCGCCTACGTCTCGGTGGGCGTAGGGCTGGCGGCTTTGCGCCGCGTCGACCGCAAGTATCTGAGCGCGCTGCTTCTCGGTCTCGTTTTGCCGACGGGGGCGGTGGTATCCGCGGCGGTGAACTCCGCGCTTCCCGCGCTGAAGCTTTCCGCCGCGAATCCCGCGGTGCAAGCGGCGCTGAACAGCTCGATCTACTGGTCGTCTTTGCAGGGGCTGGGCAACGGCTTCCTGTTTCTGGTGCTGGTCGTCGCGGCGGTCATCACCGAGGTCATCGACCGGAACTTCGGCCGCGCCGCCGTATGGTGCCTGGTCGCATCCGTGTTTTCCTGGTTCGGCATGATGCATTCGGCGATCTTCCGGTGGAAGGCGCAGCCGATGTACGCCGCCGGATGGCTGGCCGCCGCGGTGATCGTCTATTCCGCGCGATGGTGGCGAGGCGATCTGGAGCCAGCGCCTTAACAGCGTGCTGAAGAAGAGGCGGTAGGGAACTTCAGCAGCTAGAGTGAGACCTGCCCGGTCCCGCACACCGGGACTGGCCTATACAAAACCTGGAGCGCTTCCGGCTCTGCTGACATCCATCCAACAGACCGTTGGGACTCTCGCAAAGCTTGGCGAGGAACGCCCGGTTTTGTAGCGCTGGTCCCGCGAGGCGGGACCAGCGATTTTGTGTGGTTCGGGCGCACTGTAAAAGAGCCGGCGGGACGCCGGCGCTATGTAGCGCCGCCTTCCGCGGCTGTTCCCTCAACTCAACTTCCAATCTCAGCTTCAGACTCTGAACGCCTCCCAGAAGCGCCTAGAAATGCGAAGGGGCCAGGCGATGGCCTGGCCCCTGGCACTACGCAGACTCAGCAGCGATTAGAACACCAGCTTCAGGCTCAACTGCACGGCTCGGGAGCCTCCCGATCCGATGATCGGGTTGACGGCCGCCACGTCCGGTGTCACGCAGCCGCAGCCGAACCCTTGTACTCCCGGGGCTATGGCCGGTGCCGGTACCGACGGATCGTTGAGACCCAGGCCATTTTGTCCGCCATACGGATTGGCGAAGTTGGGGTGGTTGAGAATGTTGAAGAGTTCGGCGCGGAACTGAGCGCTGAACCGCTCCGTGAACTTCCACTTCTTCTGGACCGAGAAGTCCCAGTTGCGGAAGCCGGAGTCCGGGAAAGCATTGCGCTGCATCGTGCCGAAGGTTCCCAGCGCCGGAGGAATCATGATCGAACTGCCCTTGGCGTAGCAGCCCCACAGGTTGAGTGCGGCAGTAGCCGCACCTGCGGAGCCTCCATCCAGGGCCAGGGCTTTTGCAGTACAGGCAGCGTTGCTGGCTCCGGCAAAGTAGGGAATTGCCGTCGGGCCGGACCGGAAGTCATTGCGATTCCCGAAGAAGTCCCAGCGATTGGGGCTGGTGGCCGGCGGGTTGAAAGGCAAGTTGCCCGTTCCGGCGGTATCCGTTCCCAAATCAATGGCTCCCCAGGGCTGGGCGCTGTTCAGGGTCACAATCGAAGTGAGTTGCCACCCTTCCAGCATCTGCGCGAACGACTTTCTTCCGGGAATCGCGTAGGTGAGGGACAGCGTAAATCTGTGGCGCATGTCCCAGTCGCTCGTAGCGTACTCCCGGCCCGTGTTGTAGGAGTCCAGAGGCAATCCAACTCCGTACCCGAAGTGCCAGTTCGCCCCTACATCGTCAAGAGCGTGTGAGTATGTGTACCCGGCCACGGCGCTGACCCCATGCCAATTACGCGCCGTGAGGGTAGTCTGCAGACCGTTATAGTTGGATTTGTAGATGTTCCCCATCTGGAAAATATTGCTCAGGAAAGGGAACTTCGCGCTGTAGGGCTGGCTGGCCTGCTCCGCGCCACCATCAGGCTGACAGACGTTGGGATCGTAACCGGAGCTGACGCAACTAGCGATGAGCGCCGCCGGCCACCCCGAACCAACCTTGGGTTGGTTGAGGTCGTGGATTCCCGTCAGGTTGAAGCCATGGTTGCCTACGTACGCCACTTCCAGCGACACGTTCGGCGTAAAGGCATGCTGGATATTCAAAGTCCAGTTTGCGACATAGGGTGTCGTGAGCTTGGGGTCCACGCCCAAAACCGCGCAGGGATTCGCCGTATTCGGGTCGCAACTCAAGCTGCTGGGGGTAATATTTGTGAAGACCGGGCCGGTATCCCATTGGCCTGGGAATTGGGTCAGGTTGCCAGCTTGGATCGTTCCACCGCCGGGTTGCACTCCCTGAAAGCCGGTGGGAATGGTATTGAGCCCAAAGCTGTTGTTGAACGCGAGAAGCGCCTGCCAGTTCACGAATTCGTACACCAGACCGCCGCCTCCGCGGATCACGGTCTTGCCCGTGCCCGTGGGATCCCACGCAAAGCCGACGCGCGGCGCGAAGTTCAGATGGTTGCCATTGTAGGGAGCGTTGATCTGCTTGCCCACCTGGACCAGCCCGAGGTTCGGATCGAAGTTGCCGAGCAGGTTGTTTTGTTCCTTGAGGACGGTATTCAGCTCATAGCGCAGCCCGAGATTGACGGTCAGCCGCCGCGTAAGCCGGATGTCGTCCTGCACGAACAGCGCATAGGCCCAGTTGCTCAGGTGGAACGTGGGATTGCCGGCCATGACGCTGGCGACCGTCGGGTAGCCCGCGAAGAAATCTTCCAGGGCGCTGGAGCCGAGATAGGCACCGTCGCCGAGGAATTTGAAGCTGCCTCGCGCATTCCCAAACGCGCCGCCGTTCGCGCCGTCACGGTGAACCTCGCCGCCGAACTTCAGTGCGTGTTTGCCGCGGCTATACGAAATGTGGTCAGTGAACTGGATGATCGTGTCCGGCCCTTGAATCTTGGGCCATTTAAAGCCGCCCAAACCCTGGAAGAAGGGCCCAAAACTGATGCGGGGCAGGCCGCCCGTCAGCGGGCCAAACGGTATCCCGGTATTCAGTCCATAGGCGGCCATCGGGTCCACATTCAGGTCGCCGGGCTTGGTGGGCTGATAGAGGCGGCTGTACCCGACGCGGGCTTCGTTCACCCAGCGGGCACTGGGAGTCCATACCCAGCTTCCACCGGCCACTTGCGCGCGGGTGTGAATCAAGCTGCGCCAGTTCGCTTGCAGTTCGGGGAAGTCCTCGGCAATGCCCGAGTTGTTTCCGAAGAAATACATGCCGCTGATGGTGTGGCGGTCGTTCACGTGATAATCAACCTTGCCCAGAGCGTCGTCGGTTTTTGCGTCGTTGGGGAAGCCTTGTACGATGCCAGTTGATCCCGATGTGTTGGTCGGGAAACCCGTGCCGTTGCACGTGGTCACTTCTGTTGGGTACGATCCCGTCACCGTGCAGCCCGAGATCTTCTGGCTTACCAGACTGATCGACACATCATTCGCCAGCAAGTTATGGATTGCGTCCGGAATACTGTTGGCCGGGTCTCCCCCCAAGGTGGTCGTCACCGGGGTGGTCACCCCAAAAGTATTGCCCAGGAGGTAGCGCTGGCCCTCGTAGCTGCCGAAGAAGAACAGTTTGTCCTTGACGATCGGGCCGCCCACAGCCCCGCCGAATTGCTCCAGCGCAGTAGTTTTCGGATTCGGCGCCGGATTGAAGTAGTTGCGGGCGTCGAAGGCGTCGTCCCGGCCGAACGCGTACGCGGCGCCGTGGAGGCTGTTGGTGCCAGACTTCAGCGCCACGTTCACGATGGCGCCGGGCTTCCAGCCGTATTCCGCCGGGGGATTTTCGATCAGGTTGAATTCCTGGATGGCGTCGATAGGCAGGATCGTGGCCGAGTCGCCGACGATGCCGGCGCCATTGATGATGCCCTGGCCGGAGTAGGGTTCGCTATTGAACAGGCCCTCGATCACATAGGCGTTGTCTTCCGCGCGCAGGCCGTTCGTGCTGGTGGTCGAAAATCCGCCTCCGGGGTAGCGCACCACGGCGGGGCGCAGCTGCAGCAGGTTTTGGTAGTTGCGTCCATTCAGGGGCAGGTCGTTGATCTGCTCGTTGCTGAGCGTGCCGCCTAGGGTGGAGGTCGTCGTATCCAGCAGCGGGACCTGTTCGGTCACCGTGACGGTCTGCGTGATGGCGCCCGTCTCGAGCGCCATATCCACGCTGACGTCCTTGGCCACTTCCAGCTGAATGTTCGGCCGCTCGGCAGCCTTAAAACCGGTGGCCTCGACCCGCACGGTGTACAGGCCGGGAGGCAGGTTAGGGGCGACGTATTGCCCGGAGGCATCGGTGACCAGCTCGCGCTTCGCGCCGCGTTGTACGTCGGTGACCGTCACCTTGGCGCCCGCAACAACCGCGCCCGAGGGGTCCGTTACAATGCCCAGAATTCGGCCCGTTGTGCTCTGCGCCAGAACCGGCAGGCACAGCAACAGCGCCGCAAAACTCAAAACCAGGGCCTGCATCGCCCGCCGTACATTCACCCGCACCGTGGTGTTTAATGCAAGGACACGCATTCACGCCTCCTGATATTTTTTTGAAACTGGACCAAACTCCCCTGAGTGATGCGGAGACTGTACCACCGTACAGCTGGCCCCTGTCAAGGATATTTTGCCGATGGCTGCAATGTCGCTTTTCGAACAGTCCTTGACTTGCTCCAGCTAATTCCTGAAAAAAGTTGCAATTGCGAGCGGGTAACGCTAGTCTCGCCTTGCTTCCTGAATGACGGATTCAGCTTTTTATAGATGTCCTGGAACTGAAATTTATTTTCGTGGTATACTGGTCGTACCAGTGAGCCGGTTGGCTAGATTTTCAAAGCTAACTTAAGGACCCTCCTGCAATTTAGCTGGTCCTCGGCCATAGGTATTTGTTTCAGCCCTAATGGTTTGTTGTTTCGTCGCTGCCACCCTGGTGGACATGCGGGGCAGCCAACTCGGTCTCTCTCGAAGAGGGACGGAAAAATTCTCCAGCAAGGATCGTGGAAATGGCCATCGCGACAGTGAACCCGGCGACCGGGCAGCTTGTGAAGAGTTTTGAGCCCATATCCGACTCTCAAATTGAAGAGAAGATCCAGCGGGCAGTGCAGACCTTTCCGAAATTCCGCAGTCTTTCCTTCGCGGAGCGGGCCGGCATGATGAAAAAGGCCGGCGACATCCTGGAAAGCGAAAAGAACGAACTCGCCGTGCTCATGACCACCGAGATGGGAAAGACGCTGCGTTCGGCGGTCGACGAAGCCGCCAAGTGCGCCTGGGCCTGCCGCTACTACGCCGAGCACGCCGAGCGCATGCTGGCCGATGAAGTGATCGCCACGACGGCCAGCCGAAGCTTTGTTCGCTACCAGCCGCTGGGAGTCATCCTGGTCGTCATGCCCTGGAATTATCCCTTCTGGCAGGTATTTCGGTTCATTGCGCCGGGATTGATGGGCGGAAATGTGGGCCTGCTCAAGCACGCCTCCAACGTCCCGCAGTGCGCGCTGAAGATTGAAGACGTTTTGCGCCGGGCCGGTTTCCCCGAAGGGGCGTTCCAAACGCTGCTGATCGGATCGGCGAAAGTCGATCGCCTCCTCGACGACCCCCGCATCGCCGCGGCCACGCTGACCGGCAGCGAAGATGCCGGCATCCAGGTGGGCATGGGCGCGGCCAAGCGAGTGAAGAAGGTAGTTCTGGAGCTGGGCGGCAGCGATCCGTTCATCGTGATGCCCAGCGCCAATCTCACGGACGCCGTAGCCACGGCGGTGAAGGCGCGCACGGCCAACAACGGCCAGTCCTGCATTGCGGCCAAGCGTTTCATTGTGGCGGAGAAAGTGGCGGATCAATTCGAACGCGAGTTTGTCGCGGCCATGCAGTCGCTGCGCCTGGGGGATCCCTTCGACGCGAGCACCGACGTCGGGCCGCTGGCCACCGCGGACGCCGTGACCTCCCTCCACGCCGATGTGCAGAAGTCGGTGCAGGCCGGAGCACGGGTTCTCACCGGCGGCAAGCCCGCCGATCGCCCCGGCAATTTCTACCTGCCCACCGTGCTCACCGATGTCCCGAAAAATTCCCCGGCCTATTGCGAGGAGTTCTTCGGCCCGGTCGCGTCCCTGTTCCGAGTGAAGAATATTGACGACGCCATCCGCATCGCCAATGACACCCGGTTTGGATTGGGCGCCAGCGCCTGGACCAATGATGCGCACGAGCAGGAACGCTTCACCAATGAACTGGACGCGGGAATGGTCTTCATCAATCAAATGGTAGCCTCGGACCCCCGTGTTCCGTTCGGCGGGGTGAAGCGATCCGGATACGGGCGGGAGCTGAGCGTCTACGGAATCCGCGAATTCATGAATATCAAGACGGTCTGGGTGAAGTAAGGCGCAGGGTCGGAGCATGAGTTGCAGGGGCCAGGAGCAGCGTGATATGTGGAGGAGCCGCCGTCATGTATAAGGTCATCCAAACTTCACGTCTGTACGAACAAATCGTGCAGCAGATTGAGGACTCCATTCTCAAGAGTGCTTTGAAGCCGGGAGACCAGCTTCCCGCCGAACGCGAACTGGCGCACCAGTTCGGAGTGAGCCGCACGGCGGTCCGCGAAGCCGTTAAGGCGCTTCGTGAAAAGGGCCTGGTGGAAGCGCATCCCGGGCGCGGCACGTTCGTCACCGACGGGACGTCGCATTCCATTCGCCAGACCCTCGACTGGATTTTGCGCACCGGGCCGGAGAAGGGAGCCGCCCATGTGGTCGAGGTTCGCGAAATCCTCGAACCCGAGATCGCCGCGCTGGCGGCTTCGCGCGCCGATGAAGACGCGATTGCCTCGATGCGCGAGGCGGTCGCCGTGATGGATCACTCCCGGCGCGACCCGGAGGCCTTCATCGAGGCCGATCTGGACTTCCATCTGGCCTTGGCCGAAGCGGCCGGCAATCCCCTGATCTTGTCCCTGATCGACTCCATCGTGGCCGTGCTGCGCGAGCAGCGCATGCGCATCTTCAAGGTCGAGGGAGGCCCTGAACGGGGGCAGCATCATCACAAACAAATTCTCGATGCCATCGAGCATCGCGATGCGCAGGGCGCGCGCGAAGCGATGCGCGCCCATCTGCAGCAGGTGCGCGAAGATTCGCGCAATCAAGGCCTGCAAATTTCTCGTGTGAGCTAGGAGACCGAACCTCATGGCCAACCTCGGATTCATCGGACTCGGAGTGATGGGCGGCGAGATGGTGAATCGCCTCCTCAGCAAGGGCCACACCGTGACAGGATATAACCGCACCCGTGCCAAAGCGGAGTGGCTGATCCAAAAGGGCATGAAATGGGCGGACTCGCCGCGCGCCGTCGTGGCCGCCGCCGATGTCACCTTCTCCATGGTGACCAATTCCGCCGCCCTGCAGGCCATTGCCGAAGGCCCCGACGGAATGCTGGCCAGCCTGGCCCCCGGCAAGCTGCTCATCGATATGAGCACGGTCAGCCCGGCGTTCAGCCGCTCGATTGCCGCCAAGGTCCGGGAAAAGGGCGCGGATATGGTCGATGCGCCGGTGTCCGGCAGCGTGGTGACCCTCCAGCAGGGAAAACTCTCGGTGATGGTGGGCGGCCGAAAGCAAACCTTCGAGCGCGTCAAGCCGCTGCTCGATGACATCGGTCCCAAGGTGACCTACGTCGGCGACAACGGCCAGGCGCTGGTGATGAAAATCGCCACGAACCTGAGTCTCGCCGTGCAGATGCTGGCGTTTTCCGAAGGCATCCTGCTCGCCGAAAAGAGCGGCATCGCGCGCGAAACCGCCGTGGACGTTCTCGTTCATAGCGCCGTGGCGTCGCCCATGGTGCAGTATCGCGGGCCGTTCGTCCTGAAGCTGCCGGACGAGGCCTGGTTCAACGTCAACATGATGCAGAAAGACATGCTGCTTGCGCTCGAACTGGGCCGGCAGGTGGACGTTCCCATGCCCACCACGGCGGTAGCCAACGAGTTTCTGACCGCGGCGCGCGCCATGGGCCTGGTCCAGGAAGATTTCGCCGTCGTGTTCGACGTGCTGGCGCACATGTCGGGAGTCAAGCGATGACCACAGCCGCACACCCATCGAGTGTCGTATCCGAGCCCACGGCCGAGAAGTGGCTTCGGATGTACCGCTGCATGCAGATGATCCGGCATTTCGAGGATCGCGTGAACGATCTCTACCTCCGCGCGCTGATGCCCGGCCTCGCGCATCTCTATGTGGGCGAGGAAGCGGTGGCCGTGGGCATCTGCGAAGCGCTTCGACCGGACGACTACATCACCAGCACGCACCGCGGCCATGGGCATTGCCTCGCCAAAGGCGCGGCCCCGGACCGGATGTTCGCCGAACTCCTGGGAAAAGAAGCCGGCTACTGCCGGGGCAAGGGCGGCTCGATGCACATCGCCGATCCGGATACCGGCAATCTGGGCGCCAACGCCATCGTCGGCGGAAGCGCCGGAATTGCCACGGGCGCGGCTTTTTCCGCCAAGCATCTGGGCACGGGCCAGGTGGCGGTCTGCTTTTTCGGCGAAGGAGCCCTCGGCCAGGGCCTTCTGTATGAGACGATGAACCTGGCGTCGCTGTGGAAATTGCCGGTGATTTACGTCTGCGAAAACAATCTCTACAACGAGTACACGCACTTCTCCGAGACCACCGCCGGCGATATTCTCGCCCGCGGAAAGGCGTTCGGAATTGCTTCCGAGAGCGTCGACGGCCAGGATGTCCGCGCCGTGCATGCGGTGGCCGCCCGGCTCATCGAGAGCGCCCGCCAGGGAAATGGCCCCGCGCTCCTGCTGTGCAACACCTACCGCTACACCGGTCACCACGTGGGCGACATCAGCCGCGAATACTACCGCTCCAAGCAGGAAGAGCAGGAGTGGAAGACGCAGCGCGATCCCATCCTGCTGTTTGCCGCATGGCTCACCGGCCAGAAGATTGCCGATTCCGCCGCGCTCGGCCAGATCGAGTCCGAGGTAAAGGCCGAAATGCAAGCCGCGGTCGATTTTGCCATCGCGGCGCCTTATCCCGCCTTGGCGGAAGTGGAGCAAGACGTCTATGCCTGAAACTGCGCAGCGGGAACTAACGTTTGCACAAGCGGTGCGCGAGGCGCTCGCCGAAGAGATGCGCCGCGATACGCGCGTCTGCATCCTCGGCGAAGACGTGGCCGAAGCCGGCACGCCCTTCAAAGTCCTGTCGGGCTTGGTCGAGGAATTCGGCACCAACCGCGTGATCGATACGCCCATCTCCGAAGCGGGCTTCACCGGCGTGGGCGTGGGCGCGGCCATGACGGGCATGCGTCCCGTCATCGACATCATGTTCGGTGACTTCCTGACGCTCACGATGGATCAGCTCGTGAACCAGGCCGCCAAGATTCATTACATGTCGGGAGGGAAGTGGAAGGTCCCCATGGTCTTGCGCACCACGCTGGGAGCCACGCGCCGCTCGGCGGCGCAACATTCGCAGTCGCTCCATGCCTGGGTCAGCCACGTCCCCGGACTCAAGGTCGTCATGCCCTCGACGCCCTACGATGCCAAGGGCCTTCTGAAAACGGCGATCCGCGACGAAAATCCCGTGGTCTTCTTCGAAGACAAAATGATGTACAAGTTAAAGGGCCCCGTGCCGGCGGAGGACTACACCATCCCGCTGGGCGTGGCCGATGTGAAGCGCGCGGGCAAGGACATCACGCTGGTGGCCACCAGCAGCATGGTGCAGGTCGCGCTGGGCGCGGCCGATCTTCTCGAGAAGATCGGCATCGCCGCGGAAGTCGTTGATCCCCGCACGATGTGGCCGCTCGATGAGCAAACGCTGATCGCGTCCGCGAAAAAGACCTCGCGGGTCATCGTGATGGACGAAGGTTACGGACGCTACGGCGTGACCGGGGAACTTGCTTCGGTCATTTCCGAAGGCGCATTCTACAGCCTGGAAGCCCCGGTGAAGCGGATGGGCGCGATGCACGTGCCGATTCCGTTTTCCCCGCCGCTCGAAGACTTGACGGTACCAACCGAACAGACCGTCTTCGAAGCGGCCCGCGCGCTCTGCGGCAAAGCCTAACGGCATTCGAATAGGAGGGTCATCGTGGCACTAAAGACGTACGGAACCATGGCGGTGGATTGGGAGAGTCGCATCGATTTCGACCGGCTGCGCCGGGAGCGCCTGGCGCGCGCCAAGGCGCTCCTGGCGAAGTCGGAGATGGGCGCGCTGCTCTGCTTCGATATGAACAACGTCCGCTATCTCACCGCCACGCACATCGGCGCCTGGGCGCAGGACAAAATCAGCCGCTTCACGCTCCTGCCGCAGAATGACGAGCCCATCCTGTGGGATTTCGGCTCGGCCGCCAAGCACCATCAGTTGAATTGCCCGTGGCTGGGCGATCGCTCGCGCGCCGGAATTTCCCTGATGCGCGGCGCGATGTCGCCGGAAATGGGCCGCGCCGAAAACGTGGCCCGCAAGATCAAGGTCGAGCTCGAAAAGCGCGGCCTGCACAAGGAACCGCTCGGCATCGACGTGGTCGAGCCGCCGATTCTGTTCGCCCTCCAGCGCGAGGGCATCACCGTCGTGGACGGCCAGCAGCTCATGTCCGACGCGCGCGTGATCAAGACGCAGGATGAAATCTCGCTCCTGAACCACTCGGCCATGATGGTCGATGCGGCTTACGATGAGTTGTACCGCGCCATGAAGCCCGGCATGAGCGAAAACCAGGCCGTCGGCCTCGCCAGCAAAGTGCTGTACGATCTCGGTTCGGAATATGTCGAGGCCGTCAACGCCATCTCCGGAGAACGCTGCAACCCGCACCCGCACGTCTTCTCCGATCGCGTCCTGCGCCCCGGCGATCCCGTGTACTACGACATCCTGCATTCCTACATGGGATACCGCACCTGTTACTACCGCACCTTTTCCATCGGCTACGCGTCGCACGCCATGATCGACGCCTACAAGCGCTGCCGCGATTATCTGGACGCCGCCATCTCCCTGATCCAGCCCGGACGCACCACCGCGCAAATCGCCGCCGTCTGGCCCAAGGCGCAGGAATTCGGTTTCCCCGACGAAGAGGCGGCCTTCGCCCTGCAATTCGGCCACGGCATCGGCTTGGCCATCTGGGAGAAGCCCATCATCAGCCGCCTGGTGTCGCTCGAACATTCCCACGAAATCAAGCCCGGCATGGTCTTCGCGCTCGAGACGTTCTGGCCGTCCACCGATGGCTGGAGCGCCGCGCGCATCGAGGAAGAAATTGTGGTCACCGAAACGGGCCACGAGGTCATCACGCGCTTCCCGGCCGAACAGCTTATGGTCGCCGGCGCGCACTACCACACCGTCAATGGCCCCATGTCCACCACGCGCGAGCACGAAGCGCCGCCCAGCGCGGACGTCGTCAAAATGGTTGAAGCAAGCGCTAAAAAAGAAGGAGCGGCCGCCACCGACTGAGGACCTCGTTCTCAGGAACCCTGGAACCCTATGGCTATCAGCGTCGTAATGCCCGCCCTGGAAATGGCGCAGGAAACCGGCAAGCTTCTGGCTTGGCGGAAAAAGGAAGGCGAACCCGTCGTCAAGGGTGAGCCGCTCCTGGAGATTGAAACCGATAAGGCCGTGGTCGAAGTCGAAGCGCCCGGCGACGGCATCCTTGCCGGCATCACGGCACAGGCGGGCGCGGAGATCCCCGTGGGACAAACCATCGCCTGGCTGGTGCAGCCCGGCGAAGCGCCTCCCGTGCAAAGCGGCCCCGCGGCGCCATCCGCCCGCGGCACCAGCGCACAAGAGCGCGCCGCCGTGACCACCGCCGCCGCGGCTCCCGGACCCTCCGCCGCCGCGGCGCCGCAAATTTCTCCCAAGGCCCGGCGCCTCGCCCAGGAGCTCGGCATCGACGTGAGCCAGCTGCGCGGCACGGGCCCTGACGGCGTAATCACAGCAGAAGACGTGCAAGCCGCGGCGAATGCCAAAGTCTCCCCGGCCGCCGCTCCTGCCGAAGGCGAAAAGCTCAGCCAGATTGCCCGGCTCATGGCCGAGCGAACCTCGCAAAGCTGGACGACCGTGCCGCATTTCTTCGTCGTGCGCGACGTCGACGCCACCGAACTGCGCGCGGCGCACCAGCGGCTCGGCCCGGCGATCGAGAAATCCCGCGGCGTGCGCGTCACGCTCACCGACCTGCTCATCGCGCTGGTGGCCCGCGTTTTGCGCAAGCATCCTCGCGTCAATTCCATGTGGACCGGCCAGACGATTCGCCCCAACCCCGACGTCAACATCAGCGTCGCCATGGCCGTCGAAGATGGCGTCGTGGGAGCCGTGATCCGCAAGGCCGACACGCTCGAAGTCGGTGAAATTTCCGCGCAGCGCCGCGACTTGACCGACCGCGCCCGCGCCAACAAGCTGCGCCCCGCCGATATTTCCGGCGGCACCTTCACCATCAGCAATCTGGGGATGTATGAGGTCGATGCCTTCACCGCCATCATCACGCCGCCCCAGGCCGCCATCCTGGCCGTGGGCGGCATGGCGGACCGCGTCGTGCCCGTCGACGGCAAACCCGAAGTGCGCCCCGTGATGACGCTCACTTTGTCCAGCGATCACCGCGTGATCGACGGAGCCCGCGCCGCGCAGTTCATGAAAGACCTGGCCGATGCCCTCCGCGCCCCCAACAAATCGCTCGAGTAAAGTATCGGTAATTCGGGCCGCGGTTTTGTGGGACAGCCACTCCTGGCTGTCCACGTAAGTTTTGGAGAAATCGTGCCCGGGCAGGCAAGGGAATCGTTCCCGCCCCCTATCGAATAGGCCAGACACCATCCAAAAATCCCTGACTTGCCGTATGATGAGCCATGCGTCTGCTGCTGGTGGAGGATGATCCGCGAATCGCGCGCTGGGTCGCCAAGGGCCTGCGCGAAAAAGCCTACGCCGTGGATGTCGCCGCCACCGGCGACGATGCCCTCTATCAGGCTTCGATCAACACCTACGACCTCGTTATTCTCGATGTGATGCTGCCCGGCCGGAATGGTTTTCAGGTGTGCCGCGAATTGCGCGCCTCCGGCCAGCGCATGCCCATCCTCATGCTCACCGCCCGCGACGCCGTCGAGGACCGCATCACCGGCCTCGATCAGGGCGCCGACGATTACCTCACCAAGCCTTTCGAATTTCGCGAGCTGCTCGCCCGCCTGCGCGCGCTTCTGCGGCGTTCGGGCGAGCTTCGCCCGGCGCGCCTCGCCGTCGCCGATCTTGTCCTGGACACGGCCGCGCAAACCGTCTCGCGCGCGGGCCGCAATATTCCGGTCACCACGAAGGAGTACGCGTTGCTCGAATTTCTCGCGCGCAACGCCGGGCGCGTCGTCGGCCGCGCGGAAATCGCCGAGCACGTCTGGGACGAAGCCTTCGACCCGTTTTCCAATCTCATCGAGGTCTACATCAACCGCCTGCGCCGCAAAATCGACGCCGGAGCGGCGCCGCCGTTGCTCCACACCCGCCGCGGAGCAGGTTACCTCCTCGGCCTGGCCCCCGGCGATTCCGCCGCGGAACCCGGGAAGGATTCGACCGCGCGACCCGCCCCGGGCAAGACCAATTCCGCCTCCCACAAGAGCCATGCTTGATTCCGTCCGCGTCCGTCTAACCTTCTGGTACACCGGCTCCCTCGCCGTGGCGTTGCTCCTGCTCTCGCTGGGGACCTACTTTGTGCTGCGCCAGAATACGATTCAGCGCACCGATAGCAGCTTGTCCGAGCTGGCTGACTCCTTCCTCACCAATGTTTTTGCCGTTCTCGATGCCCAGGGACGCGTCGTGGTCGCCTCGCAAGACCTTTCGTCCGCCGCCGCTCCGGCGGGCAACTTCCCGGAATCTCTCCGCGTGGTGGTCCAGGCGGCCTCGGTTTCGAGCCAGCCGTTCGGATACCTGCGCAATGGCGGCCGGCGCTATCGCGGATACGTCCGCCGCTTTTCCGCGGGGGATCAGACCTACCTGCTCGTCGTCCTGCAATCGCTGCAGCGCCAGGAAGAATTTCTCCGCGAACTCACGCGCACCTTCGCCCTGGTGATTCCGCTGGTGGTTGTGCTCGCCAGCGCCGGAGGCTATTTCCTCGCCCGCCGCAGCCTGGCCCCGGTGGTGGCCATGAGCGCCCAGGCCGGGCGCATCGGCGCCGCCACGCTTCATGAGCGCCTGCCCGTCCGCAACGAACGCGACGAGCTCGGGCGCCTGGCGCGCTCGTTCAACGAGCTTCTCGACCGCCTCGATCAGTCCTTCGAGCGCCAGCGGCGTTTCATGGCCGACGCCTCCCACGAACTCCGCACGCCCGTCGCCATCCTGCGCGGCGAGGCGGAAGTGGCCCTCGCGCAGCCCGAGCGGCCCCCCGCCGAATATCGCGAAGCCCTGGAAGTCCTCCGCGCGGAGGCGCAGAGGCTGGCGCGCATCGTCGAGGATCTTTTCACGCTCGCGCGCGCCGATGCCGGCCAGCTCCCGCTCACCCGGAGCGATTTCTACTTGGACGATCTCGCCGCCGATTGTCTTCGCACCGTCCGCACCCTGGCCCTGGCGAAGCGCATTAACCTGACCTGTGATCTGGCCGAGGAATTGCCGGTCCATGGCGACGAAGGGCTGCTCCGCCGCATGCTCGTCAATCTCCTCGACAACGCCATCAAGTTCACCGGCGAAGGCGGCAGCGTCACCCTGGTGTGCCGCCGCCAGGGAGCGTCGTACGCCCTCGGTGTGACCGATACCGGCCCCGGCATTCCTCCCGAACTCCAGCCCCGCGTCTTTGAGCGCTTCTTCCGCATGGATCAGGCGCGCGCGCACGCGGAGGTCAATGGCGGCGCGGGCCTGGGCCTTTCCATTGCCAGCTGGATCGCCGAAGCCCATGGAGGGCGCCTCGAACTGACGCGTTCCGATTCCAGCGGCAGCACCTTCACCGCTTTCCTTCCGGCCCCTGCCGCCACCGAGCCTGCTCAGGCTTCCCGTTAATCCCTCGTTTATCTTCGCCTCGGTACTCTGCTGTGGATACTCGCATCAGCATCCGTGATCGTGCGTCGAGGGAAAGTTCGATGAAGGGACTTCACACTCTGTCGCGGGCAGTCTGTTTTCTGGGCGTCGCTCTGGTTTCTCTGCGCGCCCCGGTTTTCGCACAAGACCGCTCTGCATCTCCAGCGGTGGATCACACGGTGCAATCGGCGCCCTCCGCCACAACCGGAGCGGCGCCCATTCGCCTGACGTTGCAGGATGCTCTCGACCGTGGCCGCCGCAACAGCGTGCCCTTTCAGGCGGCTCTCACCGATGCCGCCGTCGCCCGGCAGGACACCGCGCAGGCCCGCGATGCGCTGCTCCCCACGGTGGCCTTCAATAACCAGGCCATCTCCACGCAGAGCACCCTGGGGGGCGGCCCCCGCTTCATCGCCAGCAATGCCGTCCACGAATACGTCAGCCAGGGCGTGGTGCGCGAATCCATCGACCTCGCGTCGATTTTCAATTATCGCCGCGCCCGGGCCGCGGCCGCGCTCGCGCGCGCGCGCGCCGAGATTGCGTCGCGCGGCCTGGTCGTGACCATCGTGCAGGCCTACTACGCCACCGCCGCCGCGCAGCAAAAGCTCGAAATCGCGCGGAAGACCGCCGCGGAGGGCGAGCGTTTTCTGAAACTGACGCAGGCTCTCGAAACCGGCGGGGAAGTGGCCCATGCGGATGTCATCAAAGCCGAGTTGCAGGCTCGCGACCGCCGTCGCCAGCTCCAGGAAGCGCAACTGGCGCTTTTGAACGCGCGTCTCGATCTGGCCGTCCTGATCTTCCCGGACTTCAGCGACAATTTTGAAATTGCCGGCGATCTGCATGCCCCGGTCCCGCTTCCCACGCTGGGCGAAATTCAGCAGCAGGCGGCGCGCGAAAATCCCGACGTGCGCGCCGCGCTGGCCGCCGCGCAGGGAGCGGATCGCGATGTCACCACCGCTCGCGCGGGATACCTCCCCTCGCTCAGCTTCGACTATTCCTACGGGATCGACGCCCCGCAATTTGCCGTCAATCGCATGGTGGGCAGCCAGAAGGTTTCCAATCTCGGCTCCTCCGCCTCAGCCACCGTGAACATTCCCATCTGGAACTGGGGCGCCACGCACAGCAAGATCCGCCAGGCCGAGCTGCGCCGCACGCAGGCGCAGCGCGAACTCTCCCTGGCGCAGCGCACCCTGCTGGCGCAAATCCGCTCCCTCTACGCCGAAGCCGAAACAGCGTTCAACGAGCTGGGAGATTTGGACCGCTCCGCCTCGCTCGCCGGAGAGAGCCTGGAACTCACCACGCTGCGGTATCAGGGCGGCGAGTCCACGGTGCTGGAGGTCGTGGACGCGCAGAACACCTACGCGCAGACGAATACTGCGTATCAGGACGGCGCGGTCCGCTACCGCCTCGCCCTGGCAAACTTGCAAACCCTTACGGGAGTCCTGACAGCTCCATGAAGATACCTACCAAGACATTGTTTCACCGGCCGGTGCCTAGAGCAGCGGCCGCTGCGGCGCTCGTGGCCTTGCTATGCGGGATCGGCGGTTGCGGCCGCGCCGAAAAAGAAATCGAGCCGGTGGTCTCCGTCGAAACCACGCCCGCGCGGCGCGGACCGATTGCGCAGGTAGTGTCCGCCGAGGCGGTGGTCTTTCCGCTCGAGCAGGCCGTCCTCTCTCCGAAGATTGCGTCCACCATCGGCAAGTTCCTGGTCGAGCGCGGCAGCCGCGTCCACAAGGGTCAGCTCTTGGCCGTTCTCGAGAACGCCGACTTGTCCGCCGCCGCCGAGCAGAGCAAGGGCGAGTTCGAGCAAGCCGAAGCCGGTTACGCCACCACCACCGGCGCAAGCCTCCCTCAACAAATCCAGAAGGCCGAGTTGGATGCCGCCGCCGCGAAGGCCGCCTTTGACGCCCAACAAAACGTCTACGCCAGCCGCAAACAGCTGTTCGAAAAGGGAGCGATCCCCCGCAGAGATCTCGATTCCGCGCAAGTCGCGCTCGCTCAGGCGCGCAGCCAGTCCGAAGTCGCGCAGCGCCAACTCGACGACCTCAAGCGCCTCGGCGAACAACAGGCGCTGAAATCCGCGGGCGGCCAGCTTGCCGCCGCCCGGGGTAAGTACCTGGGCGCCAAAGCGCAGCTCAGCTATTCCGAGATCCGCAGCCCCATCGACGGTGTCGTCACGGACCGCCCGCTCTACCCGGGAGAACTGGCCGCCGCCAATCAGCCCCTTCTCACCGTCATGAATATGTCGCGGCTGATCGCCAAGATGCGCATCGCCCAGTCCGAGGCTTCCAATCTCGCCGTCGGTCATCCCGCCGAGCTGAAGCTTGCCGCTCTGGACGCGCCGGTGAAGGGCCGCGTTAGCCTGGTGAGCCCCGCGCTCGATCCCGGCAGCACGACCATCGAAGTGTGGGTCGAAGTGTCCAAACCCACTCCGTCCTTGCGGCCCGGCATGACCGTGGAAGTGTCCATGACCGCGAAGACCGTCGCGGACGCCATCGTCGTGCCCGCCTCCGCGGTCTTCAAGGATGCGCAACAGGCCGACTACGTCATGATCGCCGGCGCGGACGCCCGCGCGCACGTCAAAAACGTGAAACTTGGCGTGCTCGGCGGAGGCCTGGCGCAAATTCTCACCGGGATCAGCCCGGGCGAAGCCGTGATTAGCTCCGGCGGATACGCGTTGCCGGACAACACCAAAATTAAAATCGCGGCGCCCGCCCCGGCCGAAAAGGGCTCCGATGCTCACGACTCCGCCGCCAAGCCCTCGGCCAGCGACAAGGACTGACCGCGCATGGACTCCCGCCCCACATTTCCTCGCCATCCCCGGCTTGCCGGCGAATCCGCCGCACCCTGGTTCCGCCGCTTCGCGCGGCCGATTCTCTTTTTGACCGTCAGCGTCGCGCTGGTGGGCGCTTACCTCGCCTTCTCGATTCCCGTGGCCGTTTTCCCCAACACCGATTTTCCCCGGATCGTCATCGGCGCCGACAACGGCGTCATGCCCATCGACCAGATGCTGGTCACGATCACCCGCCCCATCGAAGAAGCCGTCAACAGCGTGCCCGGCCTGCAGAAGGTGCAGTCGATCACCAGCCGCGGCTCGGCCGAAGTGGACCTCTTCTTCGCCTGGGACGCCGACATGGTCTTGACCCTGCAGCGCGTGGACGCGGTTCTCGCGCGCCTGCAGTCCGAACTCCCATCAACGGTCAAGCTCGAAACCCATCGCCTGACCTTCGCCACGTTTCCGATTCTCGGCTACAGCCTCACCTCCGACACGCTCCCGCCGACCAAGCTTTGGGAAATTGCCTCCTATGACATCAAGCCGCGCCTCAACCGGCTCGACGGCGTGGCCTCGGTGCTCGTGCAAGGCGGCCTCGTGCCGGAATTTCAGGTTACGCCTGATCCGGCGCGGCTCGCCGCGGCCGGCGTGACCGTCACCGACATCCTGGAAGCCATTCGCCGCACCAACCTGATGGATTCGCCCGGACTCATCGAACACGATCACCAGCTGGTCCTCGGCCTCGTCAGCGGACAGGTGCGTTCGCCCGAACAGATCGGCCAGATTGTGGTGAAGATGTCGCCCGGCGGCGTTCCCATTCGCCTCGCGGACATCGGCGCCGTGGCCCCGTCGTCGGCGCCGGTCTATACCATCGTCACCGCCAATGGCAAAAACGCCGTGCTGCTCAGCGTGAACCGCCAGCCTGAGGGCAATACCCTGGCCGTCGCCGATGCCGTGCACGCCCAGATCGAGGCGTTACGGCCGTCGCTGCCCCCCGATGTCCATTTGGAGCCCTTTTACGACCAGTCCGGCATCGTCCACGATTCCATCGCCAGCGTGCGCGACGCCGTGCTGCTCGGCTTGCTGCTTTCTTCGGCCGTTCTCGTTCTGTTCCTCAACGATTGGGGCACCTCGCTGATCGCCGGCCTGGTCATTCCCGTCACGCTGTTCATCACCTTCATCGTTCTCAAATGGATGGGGCAGAGTTTCAACCTGATGACGCTGGGCGGCTTGGCCGCCGCCGTGGGATTGGTCGTGGACGACGCCATCGTGGTTCTCGAGAACATCGTCCTCCATCGCGACGCCGGGGAAGGGCGCCTGCAGGCCATTCAGACCGCGCTGCGCGAGATGGCCGTCCCGCTGATCGGCTCCACCGTCACGCCCATCGTGGTCTTCCTTCCGCTCATTTCCATCACCGGCGTCACGGGCAGTTTCTTCCGCGCCCTCGCCATCACCATGACCGCGGCGCTGTTCACTTCGCTCCTGCTGGCGCTCACCTGGACGCCCGTGCTCAGCCAGTACCTGGTGCGCCGCAAGGGTGAAACCCTCGCGCCGCAAGCGCCGGACGCCGGCGCCGAGCCCGCCGTGGAGACCGTCCCGGACGTCAATGCCGTGCTGGCCGTCGAAGAGGCCCATTTTTCGGGGCTCTTTGGGCGAGGCGTCCAGTTTTACGAGCGCTGCATGAACGCGGTGTTGAAGCGTCCGGCGATGCTCGTCGTCGCCTCGGCCCTGATCGTCGTTTCCGCCTTCGTTTGCTACAACTTTCTCGGCACCGATCTGCTGCCCGGGATGGACGAAGGCGGCTTCATCCTCGACTACTTCACGCCGCCCGGCAGTTCGCTCGCCGAATCCAACCGCATCCTGCAGCACATCGAAGGCATTCTGCGCGCCACGCCCGAAGTCGAAAACACCTCGCGCCGCACGGGATTGCAGCTCGGCCTGGCTGCCGTCACCGAGGTAAACCGCGGCGACTTCACCGTCCGACTGAAGAAGAACCGCCATCGCGATATCGACGAGATCATGGATGATATCCGCAAACAGATCGAACAGACCGAGCCCGCCGCCCGGGTCGAGTTCGTCCAGGTCCTGCAGGACATGATCGGGGACCTCACCAGCCAGCCCGAGCCCATCGTCATCAAACTGTTTGCGCAGGATCCGCGCGTGCTGGCCGAGGCCGCGCCGCGCGTCGGCGATGCCATCGGCAAGATTCACGGCGTGGTGGATGTCCTCGACGGAATCGAAAACACCATCAGCGGCCCTGCCGTCACGTTTCACGTCAACGGTTTTGCCGCGGCCCGCGCCGGATTCACTCCCGAGGAGATTGCCACCGATGCCGCGGCCGTGCTCGAAGGCAAACCCGCCGCCGCTCCCGTCATCTTGAACGATCGCTCCTATCCCATCCGCGTGCGGTTCCCGGAGAGGAGCCGCGCGTCGCTGGACCGCATGAGCAACACGTTGCTGGCCAGCGCCACCGGCCGCACCGCGACGCTCGGTTCACTGGCCACCATGGAAACCGAAGCCGGCCAGACCGAGATCCGCCGCGAAAATCTCCAGCGTCTGGTGACTGTCACGGGCCGCTTCGAGGGTGTGGACCTCGGCGCCGGCATGGCCGAAGTGCAGAAGACCGTCGCGGCGCTGCACCTGCCGCCCTCCATCCACGTCGAGTATGGCGGCACCTATCAGGAGCAGCAGCGGTCGTTCCACGACCTGCTGAAGGTACTGTTCATCGTCCTGCTGCTGCTGTTCGTGGTCCTGATGTTCGAGTTCCGCACCTTTTCCGCGCCCACCGCGATTCTCGCATCCGCGCTGCTTTCCACCTTCGGCGCGTTTCTCGCCCTGCTCGTCACTGGCACGACCTTCAACGTCGCCTCCTTCATGGGCATGATTATGGTTGTGGGCATTGTGGCCAAAAACGGCATCCTGCTCCTCGATGCCGAGCAGCGCTTCCGCAGCCTCGGCTTCTCCGCGCGGGAGTCGATGATTCAGGCTGGCCGCCGCCGCCTGCGCCCCATTGCCATGACCGCGCTGGCCACCATCGCCGGCATGTTGCCGCTGGCCTTTGCCATCGGAGCCGGCGCGCAGATGCTGCAGCCCCTGGCCATCGCCGTCATCGGCGGTATTTTCAGCTCCATGGTGCTGTCGCTCATCTTCACTCCGACCATTCACTTCTACCTGCAGCCACGCCAACCCGCCAGCCACCAGCCGGAAGGATGAGCCAAACGGCAGTTGCGCTGCGCGCAGTGTGAATATTCCCGCCCGCAGCTGCTCAAAAATAGTCGTGATGCACCGTCCCGGGTGTTGTAAAATCACTGTATGGCTAAAGGGTGGGAAAGCAAGGCTGTGGAACTCCAAATCGAGGCCTCTTTGACACACGATCGCACGACATCACGCAAAGCAGGGATCACGCCAGGGCAGGTTGATGTGCGCCGTCGCAGGGAAGTGCTGCTTCTTTCCCGCGCGCGCGTGCAGATGGACCTGCAATCCAGCCGCGCCCAGCGCTACAGTGACCAGTTGAATCGCGCGCTGGCCGATATCGAATCGCAGCTTTCCGCTCTTCCCGATATCGCCTGATCGGCGGCGCTTCCACAGCGCCGCCCAGCCGGAATCAGCCCTCCGGTGTCTCTGGCTCCGCTTCTTCGATAAAGACGACGCCGACGCCGTGCTCGTTGGCGTCGCGCCCCGGTTCGCAGCGGACTACGGTCGCTCGCAGCGACAGCGGCGCCGAACTCTCGGCATCCCCCGCCGTCTGAATCACCACGCGCAATTCCGATTGCAACATCGGCCGCCGGCTCAGCGAAAGAAATGCCCCCAGCAGGCTCAAATCGCGCACCGCCGCCCGTTCCTCGAAGGCTGTCCCATCTTCCGATTGCCCGCTCACCGTCGCGGCCAGACGCACCCAGCGCCGCCGCCCCATGCGTGCTTCCGGCAGACTCACCTCTAAGCCCCGTTCCACGAACGTTAGACACATGCCTTCCATGGCCGCCCACGTCTCCGGGAACTCCTGTCGCGCCGCGTACAGAAAACCGTCCACCGTCCGGCTGGATGATTCCGGGTCATGGTGGAAGAGAATGAGATTTTTCACTTTCGCTTGCCGCGCGATCTTCACTCCCTCCAGCCAGCTCGAATGTCCCCATCCCTTCCGCGTGGTCGCCAGTTGCTCGGGCGAATACTGCGAGTCGTAGATCAGCACATCGGCTCCCTCGGCGAGCCGCAGCAGATTGTTGTCGAATTCCGGGACACCGGGCTCGTTATCGGTCGCGTAGACCATCGACCCGGCCGCCGTGTCGAGCCGGTAGCCCAGGCACCCCTGCGGGTGGTTGAGCCACGCCGCCGTGATGTGCGCGCCCTTGGCATCCCAGGTGTCCCCGCCGTTGATTTCGTGGAAGTGCCGCTCCGCGGTCATCTTGCCGACATCCACCGGGAAGTAGGGACTGGCCAGTTGCGCTTCCAGCACCTGGCGCAAACTGTCGCGCCCCAATTGTTTGGAGCGGAAACTGAAAAAATTAAACCGGTTTTGTGGCTGGAAGAACGGCTGGAAGAATGGCATGCCCTGGATATGGTCCCAGTGATAATGCGTCACCAGCACCTGCGCATCGATGCTGTTGATTCGCGGCGACTCCAGTAACCCTTCTGCCGTGGTTCGCAGATGCTTGCCCAGCATTCGCAACCCGCTGCCGCAATCCAGGATGAAGCGGCCGCCGCCCGGGACCGTCAATTCCAGGCACGAGGTGTTTCCCCCATAGCGCCAGGTATCCCGCTCCACCGTTGGTGTCGAGCCGCGGACTCCCCAGAACTTGAGCTTGGCAGCGTTGGGCATAGTCGGCGGATCTCTCGAGAAAGGTGTCCCTCCCGCCCTTTCTCTTGATGGCCGCGGGAATTCAAACTCATTTGATGGTAGGCGGAGGCTAAGAGGGAAGTCAATTGCGTTTCTGTCCCCTGCACGCGCAAGTCACACCTCCTCTTACCCTTCCGCTCCCCACCCTGCCGTCGGCCTGTTGCGGAAGCGCCCTCTGCGGTTAGAATTTAGGCGATGCACACCGAGGCACACAGCGGTTCCACCCAGGCACCGGACCACCGCTCGCACCACCATCATGATCATGGCCTGGGCCGCGGTGCCACCAGCATCCTGGGCCTATCCGTTCTGGCCACGCTTCTTTTGGTTGTCGCCGAACTCGCCGCGGGCTACGCCGGCCATTCCATCGCGCTGACGAGCGACGCCATTCATAATCTCACCGACGTCCCGACCCTCGTGATTTCCTGGCTGGCCATGCGCTGGGCCTTGCGTCCCCCGACTCACGAAAAGACCTACGGCTATCACCGCGCGGGAATTCTCGCGGCCTTTGTGAACGCGCTGGTCCTGGCCCTGGCTGCGCTGTTCTTGATCGTCCAGTCGTTCGCGCGCTTGCGCCATCCGGTCGAGGTACACACGAACCTCATGATTTGGATCTCACTGCTGGCGCTGGGCATCAATGGCGGGATCACGCTGGCGGTTCATCGCGGCCGCCGGGATTTGAACGTCCGCACCGTCTGGCTCCACAACCTCGGCGACGCGCTTTCCAACATCGCCATTCTGGCCGGAGCCTTCGTGATTCACTGGACCGGCGCGCGCTGGCTCGACCCGTTGCTCGGCATGGGCATCGGCGCGATGGTCCTTTGGTCCGGCGCCGGCATTCTTCGCCAGAGCGCCCACATCCTCCTCGAAGGACTGCCGCGCGACATCGTGCTCGAACAGGTTGTCCGCGCGCTGCTGGGCATCGAGGGTGTTCAAGAAGTCCACGACGTTCACATCTGGACCATCGGTGGCGACCTCCACGCCCTGTCCTGCCACGCCCGTATTCCCGATATGCACCTGGAAGACAGCGACAAGATCCTCGCCCAGATCGCGGAGATGCTGGCCCGCGATTTTCACATCACCCACACCACCGTTCAGTTCGAGCGTGCCCTCCCGCCGGACGCAAGCCTGTACATGCCCGCCCCCCTCCGCCCTCCTTCCCGCTAGCGTCCGGAGTCAGATGTTCCCGGCAAAACTCACCCGAGCTGTCATCCCGAACCCGGCCGCGCTGTTTGCGGACGGTGTGCGCGGCGTTTGCGTCCCGCGTGGTCTTGCGGGAAGGGATCTGCTTTTGCTTCATCAACACCGCTAACGACCAGTAGGGGCGCTGCTTGCCGCGCCCCGCCGGATGACAAGATTGGCGAGCTGTTTCCGCGACACCACACGAACGAACCCCACCGGGAGCGCCACCCTTTGGAGTGCGGCGGCTTGCCGCCGCTTTGCTGCGCGGTAACGCCCTTGCTGTGCAGTCCACGGCGAAGCTTGCTTCGCCGGCCAAACGCGGAAGCCAGGCCACTTTGCCGCGACTGTTCCGTAGGGGCACGGCACGCCGTGCCCGCTCCGCTGTGGCGACATCTCTGCTGTGATTCTTGGTCGCCCCATGCTTTAGAGTCTGTGTGCAAACTCGGTTGGACGTCAGGGCACGGCTTCAGCGCGCCGTTTGCGTCCCGGACAGCAGTCGGGACCGTGCCGCGACCGCCGCAAAATGAACGCGGCTTTAGCCGCTGAGGGACGTAAATTCCAGTTGCCACACAGACTCTTTAGCCCGGTCAGGATTGCGGCGAGAAATCCGGGCTAGCCGAGATGGCTCCGAGCACTCTCGAAGGAAAATCGTGTGCTACCGGGGTGCGATGGAGCGGGGTGTTCGATTCGTAGGGGCGCTGCTTGTCGCCCCCTTCTTGCTGCGCCGGCGTCCGCGCGGGGCCGGCTGGCAGCGCCGGCAAAAATAGCTGCTGCGCCCGGCCACGATCACGCGCTGGATGGCCGTGCCACAGCGGACGCACTTCTTTCCCTCACGCTGATAGACGCGATGCCGCCGCTGAAATCCTCCCGGCTGTCCTTCCGCGTCCACGTAATCGGAAATGGACGACCCGCGCATCTCGATCGCCTGCGTGAGCACCTTGCGCACCGCGCGATGCAGCCGGCGAAGTTCCTCGCCCTGCAGTGTCGCCCCCAGCCGCATGGGATGAATCCGTGCGCGCCACAGGCTCTCGTCCGTGTAGATGTTGCCCATTCCGCGCAGGACGCGCTGGTCCAGCAGCAGCGCCTTGATGCGTGCCCGCCGCCCGCGTAGCTGCTGCATAAATTCATCCTGCGTGGCTTCCAGTGCATCCAGACCCAGCTCGCCCAGCGCGGCTTCGCGCTCTCCTGTGGACACCATCCGCATACTCCCGAACCGGCGGGCGTCCGTGTAACGCACCTCCCGGCCGTCATCGAGCGCCAGGAATACGTGCGTGTGCGGCGCCACGGGCGCTTCCGGCGCGGAAACCACCAGCTGCCCCGTCATCCCCAGATGAATCAGCAGGGAACTATCTTGTGAGCGCTCGCCGCGCGACTCCAGATCCACGACCAGGAATTTTCCGTGCCGCCGCACGCCTTGAATTCTGCTGCCCGGCAGTTGCTGTTCCATCGCCCCCGGATTGTCGATGAAGTCTGTCTTGCCCAGCCGCACCCTCACGATCCGCCTTCCCGGCAGAGCGGCCCGCAGGCCCCGCGCTACTGTCTCGACCTCAGGCAACTCCGGCATTCGCCACCTCGCGCGCCCACGACACACCAATCCCCCTGCTGGGAACCGCCATTCTATGCGAACCGCGACCCCGGATCTTGGAGATTTGGAATTACGGTAAAGGAATGCCCGGTGAGGCGACGATCCCCGCCATGCGCAGCAACTCGGCGTACTCCTCGTCGGTGAGCGGGCAGATGGTGAGGCGCGTGTTCTTCAGGAACTTGATTTTGCGCAGCAGACGATTATCGCGCATTTCGGCCAGCGGCACCTGCCGCGGCAGCCGCTCGATAGCCCGCAGGTCCATCACCAGCTTCTTGCTGTCTTCGTCCTGCGGGTCCGGGTAGGGGTCGCGGCTGACTTCGGCCAGCGCGTAGATCGTGTGCTCCGGCTTGCCGTGATAGCAAAGCGTGCGGTCGCCTTTGTGCACCTGCTTGAGCTGGCGCAGGGCGTCCGGACGGCTGCCCGCGTGCCGCCACATCTCCTTTCCTTTCACGAAAAGGGTGTCCCAGTGGTAGACCCGTGGATCAACGGCCAAGAGCCAGCGTCGCGGTTTGGTAGGAGGTTGTGTCATCCGCAAAAGTATCGCGCGCACTATACACGGAAGAGGAAAAAAAGGGGAGAGTTTCTAGGTGTTTTTTCTAAATTTCGTGCGGAATTCGGCACGCCGGCCATCCCGCGCACCCTGTATCCTATGGCAATCGCCCGATTTAGCTCAATCCAGGTCCACGAAGATGTCTTCGCCCTGTACTTCGGCCGGGTAAGTTTTGACCCCTTCACCCTGCGCATTCAGCAACTTGCCCGAGGTGACATCGAACTTCCATTCGTGCCACGGGCAAGTGACCACCGTGCCCTCCAGCACCCCACGCCCCAGAGGACCCTGCTCGTGCGTGCATATATTGCTGATTACACAAGGCTTGCCGTCAACGTTCGCCACCGCCAACGACTTCCGGTTCACCCGGACTTCGCAAATCTTCCCCTCCGGGACTTTCGCCTTGCACATCGCTCGTACCAATGCCATTGGCCGGTCTCCCTCTTGTCTCTGTCTGTTCTAGCGCCAGGGAGACTGCGCTCCCGGTTGGCTTCCATTTGCGCCGCGCAAACCCCGATTATAGACCACTCCCGTGCTGGGAAGCCATCCCAGCGGTAGGTCGTAGGTACGCACTGGCAGCCGGAGAATGGCTTCCGCAAGGAAGCGGCAGTTCCATCGAAATTGGCAGGGAATTCGGCCTCTTAATGGGCCCTAGAGGGGCGCAAAAAGCCAGAACGTGCGCAGCATTATGGGATTAATACAGGTAGTTGGTGGGCGCGTGTTTCTCGGACTCGATCGCCAATTTCATGACTCGGGCTCTGATCTCTTTTTCGCCACCTTTGCCGAGGGCGACCATCCAGACTTTGCTCACCTTGGCCGGCATTGTGCCCCCAATGAAACGGGCGTAATCCGCCATGATGTTTCTCTTGTAGGAGAGCACTTGGTTCAGGCGCGCCGGCCCCGACTCGACCACGACATGCGTTTCCTTGTCTTTCCAGTCGTCCAGGGGGCATTGAAAACCGTATTCCTTGGCGAGGTTGGCGCTCCAGATGTAACTGAGATTTTTGCCGTTGTCGAAGATCACGCTGACGGCAAAATAGTGATGCTTTTCCTTGATATCGACGACCACGGTCTTTGCATTGCCGGTGGTGTCATAGCTGAACACCCCTGCCGAGCCCATCAACTCCCAACCTTCCCATATCGGCCACTTCTGATCGGCGGCTTGCACGCAGGTAGCTAGCAGGATCACCAGAATCGCCAACTTGGTTTTCATTGTTTTCCTCTTCGTACCACAGGGCCGGATTAATATCACCAACGGACAAATTGACGCAAGAGCTACTTCAAGTTCAGTTGAAGCCGCGTTGAGGCTAGCGCCGGGCGGGCGGAGGCGTGGGCGATGGGCGCGCGTGGTGGTAGGCCATTTCGCCGGCGGGGATGCGGATACGTAGCCGATTTTCGGGTGGCGGGAGAGGGCAGGTGGTGTAGGGGTTATAGGCGCACGGCGGGTTGTAGGCCAGGTTGAAGTCGAGGGTGACGGTGCCGTTTTGTGGTGCGGGAGCGTCGAGGAAGCGCGCCGCGCCGTAGGTTTCCTTGCCGTTGGTCAAGTCGCGGAAGACGAAGGAGACGCCCTCGGCGTCAGCATCTTCGGCATCGAGGCGGAGCTGCTTGCCGTGCAGCGAAAAGTCCGCGTAACCGGGGACGTTGATTTCCGTGACGTCGCCCATGATGTTTTGGATGAGCGCCTTCTTGGGCGGATTGTAGGGAACGAAACGCGCCGCGACTCGATAGGATTCATCGATCGGGAACCAGCGCAGGCCCTGGAAGGTTTTGCGCAGGGCGCTGTTCTTGTCTTTCAGCCGGATGCTGTAGCGCGCGCCGCTGGCGTGCACGTAGAGGCTCAGATTGCCGAGAACGAGGAGGTCGTCGGAATCGGGGCGCAGTTCGGCGGTGTCAACCCTCTGGCCGTTCATTGTTATCGGGACGCCCGGTTTGACGTGAACGATGGTGCGGCCGGCGTGGAATTCGAATGACCCGGCATCGGGGGGCGCTTCGCCTTTGGGGAGAACAATGTCGTTGAGCGGGCCGGAACCGAACCGGTTTTCGCCTTCGTGCAGCCAGAAAAGCCCCGAAACGGTCAGCCAGCCGTTGTCGGATTTCAAGCTCGCCTCGCGTTCCTGGCGCCACTTCTGGATTGCGGCTTGGTAGGCGGTGTCGTTGGCTGCGGTCGCAACGCAGACCGCGCTCGCTGCAATCGCAAAAGCAGCGGCGCAGAGCAGGGCTCGTTGGAAAGTCATGCGGCTCAGACTCCTGCTCGGCCGGCTCCCGGCTCCGACGCTACTTCGCGACTTTGGCCAGGAGCTGGACAAACTTCTGCTCGCGTTCCTTCTGATCGAGCCCCTGATTGACTTCCGCGACCTGCGTCATGTTCATCGAGCAGAACTTCGGCCCGCACATCGAGCAGAAATGCGCGCCCTTATAGGACTCGTCCGGCAGCGTTTCATCGTGCATGGCGCGCGCGGTTTCCGGATCGAGCGAGAGCTCGAACTGCTTCTCCCAGTTGAACAGGAAGCGGGCGTAGCTGAGCGCGTCGTCGCGGTCGCGCGCGCCGGGGCGGTGCCGCGCCACGTCGGCGGCATGCGCCGCGATCTTGTAGGCGATCACGCCCTGGCGGACGTCGTCCGCGTTCGGCAGTCCCAGATGCTCCTTCGGCGTGACGTAGCAGAGCATCGAAGCCCCGTGCCACCCGATCATGGCCGCGCCGATGGCGCTGGTGATGTGGTCGTAGCCCGGCGCGATGTCCGTCACGAGCGGCCCCAGCGTATAAAACGGCGCTTCGTGGCACATCTCGTTTTCCTTCTTCACCTGCATCTCGATCTGGTCCAGCGGAATGTGCCCCGGCCCTTCGATCATCACCTGCACGTCGTATTCCCAGGCCTTGGTGGTCAGCTCGCCCAGCACGCGCAGTTCGGCGAACTGCGCCTCGTCGCTCGCGTCGGCCAGGCACCCGGGACGCAGGCCGTCGCCCAGGGAGAAGCAGACGTCGTGCTTCTGGAAAATCTTGCAGATGGCCCCGAAATTCTCGTACAGGAAATTCTGCTGCTGGTTGACGCTCATCCACTGCGCCAGCAGCGCGCCGCCGCGGCTCACGATGCCCGTGATGCGCTTCCGCGTGAGCGGCAGAAATTCGCGCAGCACGCCCGCGTGAATCGTCATGTAATCCACGCCCTGTTCGGCCTGCTCCTCGATCACTTCCAGCATCACGCCGATGGTCAGGTCCTCGGGGCGGCGCACCCGCGCCAGCGCTTCGTAAATGGGCACGGTGCCGATGGGGACGGGCGAGGCTTCGATGATCGCCTTGCGGATGGCCGGGATGTCGCCCCCGGTGGAAAGGTCCATCACCGTGTCCGAGCCGTAGTGCACGGCACGGTGCAGCTTTTCCAGTTCCTGGCTGATGTTCGAGTTGGTGGACGAGTTGCCGATGTTCGCGTTGATCTTGCAGCCGAACGCCACGCCGATGCCCATCGGCTCGAGGTTGCGGTGGTGGACGTTCGAGGGAAGGATCGCGCGGCCCCGCGCCACTTCGCTGCGCACCGTTTCCGGCAGCAGCTTCTCGCGCAGCGCCACGTACTCCATCTCTTCGGTGATGACGCCCTGGCGCGCGAAGTGCATCTGCGAAAAATTCCTCGCGCCGCCGTTCATCCCTGCCGCTCGCTTCTCAATCCACGCGTCTCGCAATGCCATAAATGCCCCCGTTCGCATCCGCCGCTCTACCTCGCGCGGCAACGTGCCTCATTATCGCACCGCCTCCCGCACCCGGCAACCCGCGCCGCAAGTGCTCCCCGGTTTATCGAGCGGCATCCGAAACCCGATGGCGCAAAGTGTTTCCGCCAGCGCATCCTTCGCGCCGCTCGGCTATAATTTGGGCGCCCAGCCAACTACGAGGAGGCACACCGATGCCGGAAGCCAAAGGGATGTGGGAAGGTCTGATGGATTTTTCGTTCCGCGCGTACGCCACGCCGCGCATGCTGAAGTTTCTCTACGCCGTGCACCTGCTCGCCGGACTCATTGCCGCCGTGGCCTGCGTGGTGCTGGCCTTCCAGGAAGCTCCCGTGCAGGGATTGCTGACGCTGCTGGGCGCCGTCATTGCTTATTTCTTCTGGATTCTTTACTGCAGGATTGCGCTCGAGGTGCTCGCGGCCGTCTTTCGCATGGCCGAGGCCATCGCCCCCGGCCGCGAGGCCCCGCCGCCGCAGCCGTAGCCAGCGCTGGACCGCCCGACCGTGACTGTCATCCGGCAACTCGGCCTGGTGGTGTGAATCAAACGCCGATTAGCGCAACAAGAGGTGATACGATGCGCGGCATGCAGCTCTCCCGGCGCCCTGCAAGGCTACTCTGTGCCGCGGTGATGGCATTGGCTTGCACATGTCTGACGTCGTGTGTGACGTTCGCTCTGCACTCGCTGTACGGCGATGCGGATTCCGTCTTTGAGCCGGGCTTGCTCGGAACGTGGAATGACCCGACGGACGAGAGCAACCGCATAAAGTTGATTTTTGAAAAGGGGCAGGGAAGTTCCTATAAGGCGACCTTCATCGATCCGGATAGTAAGCCGCCGGATGGACTTATCTTCGAAGTTCACCTCGTCAAGATCAACGGCCAGCTGTTCTTCGATGCTGTTCAGACTGGCGTGCGCGCGAAAGGTCAGGAAGTGGACATGGGAATCGTAATCCCGTCGCACCTGATCGGCCGTCTCTCGCTCACTGCGGACACTCTTCGCCTCGACCTTCTCGATGACTCGTGGTTCAAGCAGAGTCTCAAGTCCGGCAAGAGTGCGATTCCGTTCGAGATCGTGTTCCAATGAGCCCTGCGGACAAAGCGCGAACTGCACCGCGCC
>JAIQGD010000054.1 GCA_020072765.1 Terriglobia bacterium | reverse complement strand
GGACGGGCCACAACTCTTTTTTGAGCCAGCTCTGGTCGATGCGTTCGCGGTGTTTGCCGAGCGTGGCCGCTGAGGTGTCACCGGCGCAGAGGGCTTCATAAATGGTCTCGGCGGCGAGCATGCCGCTCTTGATGGCGGTGTGGATGCCCTTGAGGCGTTGCGAATTCAGCAAGCTGGCCGAATCGCCGATGATCAGCCCGCCATCGACGTAGCTCTGCGGCATGGAATACCAGCCGCCGTAGGGAACGGTCTTGGCGCCGTAGCGGACGAGTTTCCCGCCCTCGAGGATCTTCTTCACGAAGGGATGAGTCTTGAACTTTTGAAATGATTCGTGGGGATCGAACAAGGGGTTCTGATAATCGAGCCCCACGATCATGCCGAGCGAGACGCGGTTGTCCCGCATGCCGTAAATCCACGCGCCGCCGTAAACCTTCGAGCTCAGCGGCCAGCCCAGCGTGTGCGCCACGTAGCCGGTCTCGATGCGGCCGGGCTGGACTTCCCATAACTCCTTGATGCCGGTGCCGTAAATCTGCGGGTTCAGCCCGTCGAGCTTCAGGCGGCTGACGAGGTCTTTGGTGAGCGAGCCGCGCGGGCCTTCGGCCAGCACGGTGACTTTGGCGCGCAACTCGTAGCCGGGCGTGAAGTTGTCCTTGGGCTTGCCGTCCTTGCCCAAGCCTTTGTCCTCGGTGAGGACGCCGGCGATGCCGTTTTTGTCGTACAACAGCTCTTTGCCGGCGAATTGCGTGAAGAGGTTGATGCCCTTTTTCTCGACCAGCCCGCCGAGCCATTTCACCAGCTTGTTGAGCGAGACCACGTAGTTGCCGTGATTGGCGAGCGGCGGCGGCGTGATGGGAAATTTGAGGGCGCCGCCCTCGGTGAGGTAGTAGACACCGTCGCCGGTGACGGGCGTATCGAGCGGCGCGGTCTTCTCGAAGTCAGGGACGAGTTCGCGGAGCGCGCGCGGATCGAGGATCGCGCCGGAAAGCTGGTGGGCGCCGATCTCGCGGCCCTTTTCGAGGACGTAGATATTTTCCGCGGAAAGCGCGGGGGATTTCTTCGCCTGGGTGTGCTGCTCGATAAGATTGGCGAGGTGCAGCGCGCAGGAAAGCCCTCCGGGCCCCGCGCCGATAATCAGGACATCCGCTTCCAGTTGTTCGCGTTCGACCGGCATCGTGTCATCTCTCGCAGCCTGCAATTTTAATCGCCCGGTCAGGGTAGCAAAATGACAGCGGGATGCAAGGTGCACGTTTCTTGGCTATACGTGGGCTTGGAACCTGGTGTGTGTCTTCCTGCGCAGTTCCTGGTGGAGGTTGTCTAATCCTTCTCCATGGGAAGGGCCGGGTCAGCGGTCCATTCTGCCAGCGATCCGTCATAGACCGCGACATTCTTCTTACCCAGAAGTATCAGAGCCAAAGCGTCGCTGCTGGCGGCGACTCCGGCGCCGCAATAGGTGATGACCCGATCGGCGCCCATCGCACTGGCAGCCTCGAACAGCTTGCGGAGGCGTTCTGGCGGGAGGTATGCGTGGTTTTGCGGATCGACGAGCGCCTGATAATCCACATTCGCACTTCCGGGTATCCGGCCGGCCCGGGCAAAGTGCGTCTCCTCCCCGCGATGCTCCTCGGGTGACAGCGCATTCACCAGGCGCACCCCTTTGGCGTGAAGTGAATCCAGCACCTCCTGCTTCGTCGCCATCAGGCCCGTGCGATGACGTGGCCGGAAATTCCCCCGCCGGTAGCTTGCAGGTTCCGTCGAGATGCGCCGGCCTTCCGAGATCCACTGCTGCCATCCGCCGTTCAGGACGGCCGCCGCGTCGAACCCGCAGACCCGGAGCATCCACCACACTCGCGCCGCCCAGGCATGGAACGCCGAAGGCCCCCATGGTGTCCGCGAATTGTTCCTCCCGGGGCATCATCATGGGCCGTGGATCATCCCTCGCGGCGAGATCCTTCAGGACATCGACGAAGACGCTGCCCGGAATGTGGCCGTGCTCCCATTCCTCCCGACCGGCTACGAATGCATAGCCACGCTCACTGGTTGTCTTCCTGACGACGCTGCAGTCAAGAATGCGCAGATCGCGTTCACGGAGATGCCCGTCGAGCCATTCGGTCTCGACTAGAGGAGTCGGAAGTGTCGTGCAGGTGAATTCCTCGGCGCTTTCATCCCTTGTCACAGTTGCCTCCGCCATTCGGAACATATTACCTCGCTGGCCATTTAACCACGCGCACGGCCGTACAACGCGGTTTTCCGAAACTGACCTGCTGCGCGGCTAGGAAGGCGCTTGCAATCGTTTAGCTGGCCGGGCTATAAGTTTTGTTTTGCCAGACGCGGCGCGCGGCCCACAGGAGATTCCATGAAGATGGACAGGCGAAAGATCTTGACGATGCTGGGGATTTCTCCGGCGCTGCTGGCGGGTTCGTCCGCCGAAGCGGCGAAGGCGGGAACCGCCGCAGTCGCGAGCAACGCAGGGCCGGGGAAAATCACGACGCTCAACCCCAAGGGCATGACGCTCAATCCCAAGGGCATGCCGCCGCCGAGTCACCTGTCGCCGATGGCGCCCCGCCAGGGGGGCCTCGAAGGCAAGACGGTATATCTGGTGGACACCGGGTTTCACGGCGGCGACCGCTACCTGCAACAGGTGCAGGGCTGGTTCAACCGCAACATGCCCAGCGTGAAGGTGGAATTTCGGAGGAAGGCGGGGTCGTACCCCGAGGATGACCCGAAGCTCTGGGCGGAAATCAAGGAGAAGGGCCATGCGGCGATCATGGCCATCGGGCATTGAAGCACCTGCGCCCCAGCGACCGTCGGTCACTGCATAACGGTAGAGAAGATGGGGATTCCCACGGCGCCCATGGTCACGCGCGCGTTCAGGGAACTGGTGACGCTCAACGCGGCCAAGCGCGGCATGCCGCGCGTGCGGACGGTCTTTACGCCGCATCCGGTGTGGGGCAAGTCGGCCGAGGAGTTGCGGGCCTATGTCGATGGGCCGGACCCGGTAACGGGCAAACCGCTGATGCAGGAAGCCGTGGAGGCGCTGACGCTCCCGTTGAATGAGGAGGAGAAGAAGACGGGCGAGGTGACGGTGTCGGTGGGGCCGGCCACGTTTGGGCCGGACACGGCGGACAACCTGCAAGAGCACTACCTGAACAACGGCATGACCGACTATCTGCCGATCATTTTGCCGACGGAGGAAAAGGTCGAGGCCATGCTCAAGGGCACGCGCCACAAGCCCGACGAGATTGTGGGCAAGATGGCCGCGGGCGCCTATCCGCCGTGGCAGTACACGGTGCGGCAGGTGGCCGTGAATGCGGTGATGGCCGGGGCCCGGCCGGAGTATTTCCCGACGATTTTGGCGATTGCGTCGTCGGGCTGGGCGTCGATCTTCAGCTCGACGAATTCGTTTGCGTTCGCCGCGGTGATCAACGGGCCGATCCGCGACAAGCTGGAGATGAATTACGGGATCGGGGCGCTGGGGCCGCTGGCGCAGCCGGCCAGCCCGTGGGCCCCGTTGCACGTGCAGAAGGGCTTTAAGGCCGAGGAAAACGTGGTGAGCCTGTTCCGCGGGCTGGGCATCGTGCCGGGACAAGGGGCGCGGGGCACCGGGGTCAACGAGAATCCCCGGTACGAAGAGCAGTTCAGCGACCTGTTCAGCGTGTTCACGGGATTTTTCGGCGCGCTGGTGATTCCCGACCCGCTGATCGCGCAGAGCCTGAAGGAGCGGGGCTACGACACCAAGGAAAAACTCGCGGAGTGGCTGCACAAGAACACCACGCAGACGGTGAAGGATTACAAGAACCGGAACTTTTCCTATTTGTTCGAGTATCCGCGGGCGCTTCGGGGCGAGGAGCCGTACGCGACGTGGTACAAGCTGCCCGATGACGCGGTCATCCCGCGCTGGCCCAAGGCAGACCACATCAACATCGTGGTGGCCGGGGGGCAGACGAACGCGTACTTTCAGGCCGCGACGATGAGTTACGGAACGAGCATTTCGATTGATAAGTGGGCGTAGGCGGGCCGTAAAACCGAAAAGCAGATCCCTTCCCGCAGTACCACGCGGGACGCAAACGGCGCGCACCCCCATCCGCAAAAAGCGCGGCTGGGTTCGGGATGACAGCGTAAAGGCAAGTGCGGGAGAGTGCTCCCGCTTTGCCCGGCGAAGCAAGCTTCGCCGTGGATCGGAATCGCAGGATGCTACCGTGGGGCAAAGCGGCGGCAAGCCGCCGCACTCCATACGGGGGTCACGTGTGCGTGGAATTTCTGGCTCAGGATACAAGGGAGACTCGCGAGTGAAAAAACTTCTGATGGTTCTGATCGGCACGCTGCTCGGCGCGGGATGCCTGCGGGCGCAGGGGCTCGATGCGGGGAAACTGCTCAAGCCCGCCACGGACACTTGGCCGACGTTCAACGGCGATTATTCGGGGCGGCGCCACAGCCCGCTGGCGCAGATCAACAAGGACAACGTGGGGTCGCTGACGCTCGCCTGGGCGTTTCAGACGCACGCGCAAAATCCGATCTCAGCCACGCCTCTGGAGGTGAACGGCATTCTCTACTTCACGCTCCCCAACGACGTGTGGGCGGTGGACGCGCGCACGGGCCGGCAGATCTGGCACATCAACCGTCCCGCGGAAGGCGGCCTGGGCGGAGCGGGCCACCGCGGCGTGGCGATGTACAAGGACCGGCTGTATTACACGACGCCCGACGCCAAGCTGCTGTGCCTGGATGCGCGCACCGGCAAGACGCTGTGGGAAATCCAGATGGCCGATCCGGCGCTGAAGGCGTTCGGCAGCCAGGCGCCGCTGGTCGTGAAGGACCACCTGATCCTGGGGATTTCCGGGGACATTGCCGACCTGCCGGGATTCATCGAATCCGTGGATCCGATGACGGGAAAAGTCGAGTGGCGCTGGGATGCGATGCCCAAGCCGGATGATCCGGCGTGGAATACCTGGCCGCATGACACCGACGTGATCGAGCGCGGCGGGGGCATGCCGTGGCTGACGGGAACGTACGACCCGGAACTGAATCTGGTGTATTGGGGAACCGGGAATCCGCATCCGGTGGAGGCGGGCGACGCGCGCGTGGGCGCCAACCTCTACACCTGCACGATCGTGGCGCTCAATGCCGACACGGGCAAACTGGTCTGGTATTACCAGCCTACGCCGCACGATACGCACGATTGGGACGCGGTGCAGACGCCGGTGCTGTTCGACGGAATGTTTCAGGGCCAGCCGCGCAAGATGCTGGCGCACGCCAGCCGCAACGGCATGTTCTATCTGCTGGACCGCACCAACGGCAAGCCGCTGCTGACGGCGCCGTACGTCCAGACCAACTGGGTGGAAAAATTCGACGAGCGCGGCCAGCCCATTGGAAAGAGAGAAACCGAGCCGGCGCTCGATGGGGCGATTGCGATGCCCGGCGCGGGGGGCGGGACGAACTGGATGGCGCCGAGCTTCGATCCGGACACGGGCCTGTTTTTCGTAAACGGATTTGAGAGCGTGGGCGTCTTCTACGTGACCATGCCGGGAAAACACGCGGAAGGATGGGGAGGGCGGGACTTCATTGTATGGTCCAAGGCCTACCTGAAGGCCATCGACTACCAAACCGGAAAGGTGCGGTGGGCGCGCGACATGACCGGCGGCGGGCGCTTCGGGTGGCCGTCGGTGCTGACGACGGCGGGACACTTGGTGTTTACCATCGACACGGCGGGACAAGTGCTGGCGCTGGATGCGGCCACGGGAAACGTGCTGTGGCACGCCTACGCCGGAGGATCCACGACGGCTCCGATGACGTATGAGCTGGACGGGCGGCAGTACGTGGTGACGCCGGTGGACGGCGTGGTGTACGCCTGGGCGCTTCCGGCGCGCTGAGGCGACCGTAAGGGCAAGAAGGGCGCAGCAAGCAGCGCCCCTACGGCGCATCTCGAGCGGCGAACTATTGGCAGTTGTGCGTGGCATGCCAAAAGCCGCCACAGCGAGGCTGTGTTTTCTGGCGCGGTAACCCAACCTCCCGGGCGCGCGTCTCAACTGGCGAAGGGGTATGCCTGGCGGGCTGTTGGCTCTTGCGATAAGTCCGAGCCGAGTGCCGCCGGGGCGGGCCGCAGCGGTGTATGATGCGGATCGCGTTGCGATGGGGACCTTTGCGGGTGAGGAACAGGAGCGAGGCGAACTCATGAAGATCAATCGGCGAAAGATTCTGACCTTGCTGGGGATGTCTCCCGCGCTATTGGCGGAGGCTCAGAGCAAGCCAGGCAAGCCCGCGAAGGAAGCCGCCGGAGGACCGAAAATTGAGGCGCTCAATCCCCGCGGGATCCCGCCTCCGATCACGCTGGTGCCTATGGCGCCGCGGCTGAGCACGCTGGACGGCAAGACCATCTATCTGGTGTCCGACGGATTTCCGGGCGCCGATGCCTTCCTCAATCAGATCAAAGTCTGGTTCAGCAAAAACATGCCCAGCGTGACCACGGAATTTCGGCTGAAGGCGGGAGGGTTCGCCGACGATGACCCGAAGCTGTTTGCCGAGATCAAGGCCAAAGGCAACGCGGTCATCATGGCCATCGGGCATTGAAGCACGTGCACCCCAGCGACCGTGGGTCACTGCATAAGCGTTGAGAAGATGGGCCTCCCCGCCGCTCCGATCGTCACGATCGCGTTTAAGGACCTGGCGCTGGCGAACGCGGGCAAGAGGGGCATGCCGCTGCAGCGCATTTCGTTCACGCCGCACCCGGTGTGGGGCAAGACGGACGCGCAGATGTACGCGTATCTGGAAGGAAACGATCCGGTCAGCGGCAAGCCGTTCATGAAGGAAGTGGTGGATTCGCTGACGCGTCCGCTGACGGAAGACGAGAAGAAATCCGGAACGGTGACGCCGCCGACCGGCGCGCCCACGTTTACCGGCACGGTGGACAGCCTGCAGCAGTATTACCTGGACAACGGGATGACGGACTTCATGCCCATCATCCTGCCGACGGCGGAAAAAGTGGAGGCCATGCTCAAGGGCACCAGCCGCAAGCCGGATGAAGTGGTGGGCAAGATGACGCCGGCGCAGGGCGCGTTTCCGCCGTGGTCCTATACGGTGAAGCAGGTGGCGGTGAACGCGGTGATGGCGGGCGCGACGCCCGACTATTTCCCGACGATCCTGGCCATCGCGTCGACGGGCATTTCGGCGCTGTTCAGCTCGACCAATTCCCTGGTCTCCGCGGCGGTGATCAACGGCCCGGTGCGCGACAAGCTGCAGATGAATTCCGGCATCGGCGCCATGGGTCCGTTCAATCAGGCGAACGCGGTGATCGGGCGCGCCTGGACGCTGATGTCGAAGAATCTGGATGGCGGCGGCATCGCGGGCGAGACGTACATGGGCTCGCAGGGAAACATCATCAACTACAACAACCTGATCATTCCGGAAAACGAGAAGGATAGCCCCTGGCCGGCGTTTCACGTGCAGAAGGGTTTTAAGCCGGAAGAGAGCGTCATCAGCTTCTTCTTCGGATTTGGAATCCAGCAGGGACAGGGAGGCAAGGGGCTGGGCGTCAAGCCGATTCCGCTGTACCACGAGGCGATGCGGCACAACGTGACGGCGTTCGCTTCGATGTTCGGCGCGCTCTTCCTGCTCGATCCGCTGGTGGCGCACGGGCTGGGCGATCTGGGCTACAAGACGAAAGACCAGACCGCCGACTGGCTGCAGAAGAACACGACGGTGGCTTTGAAGGACGTGAAGACCATGCTCTTCAGCGCGCCCCCGCGAGGCCCGGAGGCGGCGAATCTGACCGACGACTCCGTGTTTCCGAAGTGGCCGCGGCCGGACACCTACAATTTCGTGGTGGTGGGCGGCCAGACCAATCCGTACCACCAAGTGGCGAACATGTCGTACCGGGTGAGCGTGTCGATTGATAAGTGGGTGTAAGCCCCCGGAGCGATCTCGCTGCGGCGGGGCTAACATCCCACCCTCCCGCGGGAATGAAACAAAGTCTTGAGTTCGGACGTATAGCGTTCAAGAGAGGAAGGTTCTCGCATGCGAATGACACATGGAACGAAGTGGTTGGTGGTTGGCATGATGGCAGTTCTAGGGGCGTGTGCAGCCGTGGCGCAGCAGGCGCGGCCGGTTGACGACGCCGCGCTGCGAAACGCGGCGCAGAATGCGGACGAATGGTTGACGCACGGCCGGGATTACTCCGAGACCTACTACAGCCCGCTCAAGCAGATCGACGCCAGCAACGCGAACCGCCTGGGCCTGGCCTGGTATTACGACGTGGACAACGCGCCGGGCACGATCGAAGCCACACCCATCGTCTCCAATGGGACGATCTACGGAACGGGGACCTGGAGTGTGGTCTTCGCCGTGGACGCGCGCACGGGAAAGCTCAAGTGGCGCTGGGACCCGAAAATCCCTCGCCAGAACTTCCCGCCGGGATCGGTGGGCAAGCCGGATAAGGTGCGCACGGGCCCGAGCGTCTGCTGCGGTCCGGTGAACCGGGGCGTCGCGGTGTACAACGGCAAAGTGTACATGGGGCTGCTGGACACGCGGCTGGTGGCGCTGGATGCGGAGACAGGAAAACTGGTGTGGGAAGTGAAGACGGCGGACATCAACGCGGACTACAGCGTGACCGGCGCGCCGCGCGTCGTCGCCGGCAAGGTGATCATCGGCAACGCGAGCGGCGAGTACGCCACGCGCGGCTACATCACGGCGTACGACGCCGAGACCGGCAAGCAGCTCTGGCGGTGGTACACGGTGCCGGGCGACCCCTCGAAGCCGTTCGAGAACAACGCCATGAAGAAGGCCGCCAAGACGTGGACGGGCGAATGGTGGAAGCTGGGCGGCGGCGGCAACGTGTGGGATTCGATGTCCTACGATCCCGAAACCGACCTTCTGTACATCGGCGTGGGACAGGGCGGGCCGTGGGTTCGCAATCTGCGCAGCCCGAAGGACGGAGACAACCTGTACATCTGTTCCATCGTGGCCCTGAAAGCGTCCACCGGGGAATACGTCTGGCACTACCAAACCACGCCCGCCGACGAATGGGACTACGATGCCGCGCAGGGAATGATTCTGACGGACTTGAACATCAACGGAAAGACGCGGAAGGTGCTGCTGCAAGCTCCCAAGAACGGTTTCTTCTACGTGCTCGACCGCAAGACCGGGAAATTCATCTCCGCGCAACCCTACGTGAAAGTCACCTGGACGTCGGGCGTGGACCAGAAGACCGGACGTCCCGCGTACCTGCCCGAGATGCATTACGGCGACGGCAAGACGGTCACGGTGGCGCCCGGCCCGGCGGGCGGGCACGCCTGGATGTCCATGTCGTTCAATCCGGATACCAAGCTCGCCTACATTCCGGCGCTGGACAGCACGTTCCTGTATCAACAGGACCCCAACTTCAAGCCCGAAATCGGCACCTATAGCTGGGGCATCTCGTTCAAGTTTCCCGCGCCTGCCCCGGGACAAACTCAGGCCACCGCGCCGCCGCCTCCGGGAGGATTCCTGCTGGCATGGGATCCCGCGACCCAGACGGCGCGTTGGAAGGCTCCCGGGTGGAACGGCGGCGGCACGATGACGACGGCCGGAAACCTGGTCTTTGCCGGATCGAATAGCGGGGGCTTCGGGGCGTTCAGCGCGGACAAGGGCGAAAAGCTGTGGGAGACCAAGCTGGCGGCGAATCTGGCCAACCCGGTCACCTATATGCTCGACGGGAAACAGTACGTTTCCGTGCTGGCGGGCCGCGCGGGCCGGAGCCGTCTCTATACGTTCGTGCTCGACGGAAACGCGCCGATGCCGGGGCCGCCCAGTGCCCCTGCCGCGGCACCGGGTCCGGCGGCCGCGCCCGCGCCAACACCGGCGCCTGCTGCCGGTGCGGAGCAACCGCATCAACAGTGAGCGGCGGCCATATGTAGTCTTCCAGAGCCCGGAGGCAAATGCTTCCGGGCTCTTTCTCTTTGTCCTCGAAAAAGGATAGAGTCGGCCTTGGGTGAGGTAGGATCAGGCGAGCAGCGCACACGAGAGGAAGGTCGTCCATGCGAACGAGACAAGTGCGGAAGTGGTGGCTTCTGGGCGCGTGGGCGGCGCTATCGGCGGGCGCGGCGATGGCGCAGCAGGCCCGGCCGGTGGACGATCGCGCGCTGCGCAACGCCGCGCAGAGCGGCGACGAGTGGCTCACGACCGGCCACGATTACGCCGAGACGCACTACAGCCCGCTCCAGCAGATCGACGCGGGCAACGTGAAGCGCTTGGGACTGGCGTGGTATTACGACACCGACTCCTACCCTGGCCAGCCCGAAGCAACTCCCATCATCTCGAATGGAACACTCTATGGGACGCTGCCATGGAGCGTAGTCTTTGCGGTGGACGCGCGCACGGGCCAGCCCAAGTGGCGCTGGGACCCGCAGCTCGGCCACCAGAACTTTCCGCCGGGATCGCTGGGAAAGCCGGATCGCGTGCGCACCGGCCCGAGCTTGTGCTGCGGCCCCGGCAACCGCGGCGTGGCGGTGTACCACGGCAAGGTGTACGTGGGGACACTGGATTCGCGGCTGGTCGCACTGGACGCGGAGACGGGCCAGGTGGTATGGGAAGTGGCGACCGCGGATAAGAACTCCGACTACAGCATCACGGGCGCGCCGCGCATCGTGAAGGGCAAGGTGATTATCGGCAACGGCGGCGGCGAATTTGCCCTACGCGGTTACGTGACCGCCTACGATGCCGAAACGGGCAAGCAGATCTGGCGGTTCTACACGGTGCCGGGCGACCCCTCGAAGCCGTTCGAAAACAAAGCCATGAAGATGGCCGCGAAAACCTGGAGCGGCGACTGGTACAAGCTGGGCGGAGGCGGCAATGCCTGGCACGGAATTTCCTACGACCCCCAGCTGGATCTGCTTTATATCGGAACAGGTCAAGGCGCACCATGGCCCGGCCAACTGCGCGGCCCCAAGGCGGGCGACAATTTGTTCACCTGCGCGATCATCGCCCTCAAGCCCGATACCGGGCAGTACGTCTGGCATTTCCAGACGACCCCGGGGGATGTATGGGACTACGATTCGATCGCGGACATGGTGCTGGCGGACATCAAGATCAACGGAAAAGTCCGCCAGGTCCTGATGCAGGCGCCCAAGAACGGATATTTCTACGTGATTGACCGCAAGACCGGAAAGTTCATTTCCGGCGCGCCTCTGCAGAAGATCACCTGGAACAAGGGGCTCGATCCCAAGACCGGGCGCCCCATCATCAATCCGGAAGCGTATTACGACACGAAGGGCACGACGGTGTTCCCGGGTGCGGGCGGAGGACACGTCTGGCCGGCGATGTCCTATAACCCCAACACCGGCCTGGTGTACGTGCCCCCCGGGGCGGCCAGCAGCTTCGTGTATGTCCAAGACGCGCAGTTCAAGTACCAGGTCGGCGAGTACAACTTCGGCATCACCTTCCGGCGGCCGACGGCGGCGGCCGGCCAACCGCCAACTCCTCCCCCCACATCGGCGGCGGGGGGTTACCTAGTGGCGATGGACCCCGCCACCGAGAAAGAGCGCTGGCGCGTGGCGCAGATGGGCGGCGGGGGCACGATGACGACGGCCGGGAACCTGGTGTTCGCGTCATCGCGCGACGGCGATTTCGCGGCGCTCAGCGCGGATAAGGGCGAGAATCTCTGGCAGGTGAAGCTGGTGCAGGGCTTTGCGAATCCGGTGACCTACATGCTGGACGGCAAGCAGTACGTGAGCGTGCTGGCGGGCCGCGCGGGAAAGGCACGGCTCTATACGTTCACGCTCGATGGGAACTTGCCGATTCCTCCCGTGCCGACAGCCGCGCCAACGGCCGGGCCCGGACCGGCCGTAGCACCCGCGCCGGACGTGCAGCCACCGCATCAATCCAACTAGCCCTGAAACACAGGCGCGGGCCGACGCGAGGCGGGAGGCGTTTGCTTCCCGGCTCCGTCTGGTTATCATCGAAGCAAAGACACGGCCCGCGGTGAATGAGGAAAGTCTCTTCGCAAAAGTTCCGTAAGCTGGGCGTGCAGTCTTCATGAAAGGGAGATCGCCAGATGCAAGTGACACATGGATGCAAGCGGTGGTTGCTGGGCGCGACGGCGGTTCTGTGGGCGTGCGCGGCCCTGGCGCAACAGCCGCGCCGCGTGGACGACAGCGTGCTGAAAAGCGCCGGGCAGACGGGCGAAGAATGGCTGACGCATGGCCACGACTACGCCGAGACGTACTACAGCCCGCTCCAGCAGATTGACGTCTCCAACGTGAAGCGCCTGGGACTAGCGTGGTATTACGACACCGACGCCGCTCCCGGCACGGTGGAAACCACGCCCATCATCTCCAACGGGATTCTCTACGGGACGACGACGTGGAGCACCGTGTTCGCCATCGACGCGCGCACGGGACAGTTGAAGTGGCGCTGGGACCCCAAAATCGGCCACCAGAATTTTCCGCCGGGATCCGCCGGAGACCCCAACAAGGTCCGCACGGGACCCAGCCTTTGCTGCGGCCCCGGAAATCGCGGCGTCGCGGTCTATGGCGGCAAAGTGTACGTGGGCACGCTGGACGCGCGGCTGGTCGCGCTGGATGCCGAAACCGGAAAAGTGGCGTGGGAGGTGCAGACGGCGGAGAAGAACGCGGATTACAGCATCACGGGCGCGCCGCGCATCGTCAAAGGCAAGATGATAATCGGCAACGGCGGGGGTGAATTCGCGGTGCGCGGCTACGTCACCGCCTACGACGCCGAGAGCGGCCAGCAGATCTGGCGCTGGTATACCGTCCCGGGTGATCCGTCGAAACCGTTCGAGAACAAGGCCATGGAGCGCGCCGCCAAGACCTGGACGGGCGAATGGTGGAAGCTGGGCGGAGGCGGCAACGCCTGGGACGCCTTTTCCTACGACCCCGAGCTCGACCTGCTGTACGTTGGCACCGGACAGGGCGGTCCCTGGGTGGCGGATTTTCGCAGCCCGCAAGGCGGGGACAATCTGTATTTGTGCTCGATCGTGGCGCTGCGGCCGGATACCGGTGAATACGTCTGGCACTTTCAAACCACGCCGGGCGATATGTGGGACTACGACTCGGTGCAGGGGATGATTCTGGCGGATGTGACCATCCAAGGGAAGAAGCGGAAGGTGCTGATGCAGGCTCCCAAGAACGGCTTCTTCTACGTGCTCGACCGCAAGACCGGAAAATTCATCTCCGGCTCGCCGTTCGTCAAAGTGACCTGGGCCACCGGCCTGGACCCGAAGACGGGGCGGCCGAAGGAAAATCCCGATGCGCGTTACGGTCCCAATGGGATGACCATCTTCCCCGGCGCGGGCGGCGGACACAACTGGCCCTCCATGTCGTTCAATCCGAGCACGAAACTCGTGTACATTCCCGCGACGGAAGGCAGCTTCCGCTACGTGAAGGCCGATGAGTTCAAGCCCGAACTGGGGCAGTACAACTGGGGCATCGTGTTCCGCATGCCCACGGCTACCAATGCCAACGGCGTGCCGCCGCCACCGCCTCCGCCGCCCACTCCTCCCAGAGGATTTCTGGAGGCGTGGGACCCGGCCACGCAAACAGCCCGCTGGAGCGTTCCCCTGCTGAACGGGGGCGGCACGATGACCACAGCCGGGGGGCTGGTCTTTGCGGCGTCGAGCGAAGGCGACTTCGTGGCCTTGAGCGCGGACAAGGGTGAAAAACTCTGGCAGGTCCGGCTGGTGCAGGGATTTGCCAATCCCGCCACGTATATGCTCGATGGCAAGCAGTACGTGACGGTGGCCGCCGGGCGCGCCGGCAAGGGGCGCGTCTACGCCTTCGCGCTGGACGCCAATACGCCGATTCCGCCCGCGCCGGTGACCGCGCCTCCCGCGGCGCCCGGCGCGGCGCCCGCGCCCGCACCAGCGGCCACGCCGGCGCCCGATCAGCCGCATCAGCCCAACCAGCCCTGAGACGCGGGCCGTCGTTTGGCCTATTCCCGAGCCCGGAGGCGCTTGCCTCCGGGCTTTTTCTTGTTGCGGCAGAAGAGCAGCTGCAAGAAGCGGCGGCAAGCCGCCGCACTCCACAGGGCGTTTCGATTTGCACGGCTTCCCTGCCCCAGGTCACAAGCGCATCCCGCGCCTGGAATCGAATTGCAATTCGCCTCTCGGCAGGGCTATAAAGGTGCGGCCCCGGTCGAGGCGGTCTGTGCGTGCAACGAAACGGGCACGGCCCCGACTGCTGTCCGGGGCGGGGCGTGCCGTGCCCCTACGGGCCAATCGTGGATACGCCGCAAACTTGCAACGGGACGCGCGCCATCATTCGAGAGAGGTGCGGGGATGAAGATCAACAGGCGAAACATTTTGTCGATGCTGGGGATGACGCCGGCGCTGCTGGCGGGAGCATCGGCCGAGGCGCAGCAGGCCAAGCCGCACGCGCAGCCGGGCAAGGCCTCGGCGGGGCACGCCAAGGTCGAAGGGCTCAACCCCAAGGGCACGCCGCCGGCGATTCAATTGATTCCCATGGCGCCGCGGCTGGGCTCGCTCGACGGCAAGACGGTCTACCTCATCGATACGGGATTCCCCGGCGGCGGCTTGCTGCTGCTGGAAATCCAGGGCTGGTTCAAACGCAACATGCCCAGCGTGAACACCGTGTTCAAGAGAAAAGCAGGGCCCTACGCGGAGGACGATCCCGAGCTGTGGAAGGAGATCAAGGACAAGGGCCATGCCGCGATCATGGCCATCGGGCATTGAAGCACGTGCACACCAGCGACCGTCGGTCACTGCATAAGCGTGGAAAAGCTGGGCGTTCCGACCACTCCCCTGGTCACCCGGGCCTTCAAGGACCTGGCCATCCTCAACGTCGCCAAGCGCGGCATGCCGCACGAGCGCATCACCTTCACGCCGCACCCGGTCTATGGCAAGCCTCCCGAGCAGCTGCGCGCCTACGTCGAGGGCAATGATCCCGTCAGCGGCAAGCCGATGATGAAAGAGATCGTCGACGCGCTGACCGTGCCGCTTACGGACGAAGAGAAGAAGACCGGCATGGTGCGCGTGGCGTCGGGTCCGGCGAAGTTCGGGCCGGATACGCCCGCCAACTTGCAGCAGTATTACCACGACAACGGCATGACCGATTACCTGCCGATTATCGTGCCCACCGAAGAGGCTGTCGCGGAGATGCTGGCGGGCACGAGCCACAAGCCGGACGAGCCGGTGGGCAAAATGGCCGCGGCGGCAGGGGCCTACCCGCCGTGGGAGTACACGGTGAAGCAGGTGGCCATCAACGCGGTGATGGCCGGATGCCGGCCGGAGTATTTCCCGGTCCTGTTGGCGATGGCGTCGTCGGGCCAGACCTCGCTTTCCAGCTCGACGAACTCGTTCGCTTCCGCCGCGATCATCAACGGGCCGATCCGCGACAAGCTGCAGATGAATTACGGCATCGGGGCGCTGGGACCGTTCGCGCAGCCCAACGCCACCATCGGGCGCGCCTGGCTGCTGATTTCGAAAAACCTGGCCAACGGCGGCATCCCCGGCGACACCTACATGGGCTCGCTCGGCAACAATCTGAACTACAACAACCTGATCATTGCGGAAAACGAAGCGGCCAGCCCGTGGGCGCCGTTCCACGTGCAGAAGGGTTTTAAGGCCGAGGAGAACGTCGTCAGCCTGTTCCGCGGGCTGGGCATCGTCCCGGGGCAAGGCGCGCGCTTCACCAGCACCGACACGCCCAAGTACGAAGAGCAGTTCAGCGACCTGTTCAACGTCTTCACGGGGCTTTTCGGCGGGCTGGTGGTGGCCGATCCGCTCATCGCCCAGAGCCTGAAGGAGCGCGGCTACGACACGAAAGAGAAACTGATCGACTGGCTGCACAAGAACACGGTGCAGTCCGTGAAGGATTACAAGGGCCGCAACTTCGCCAACGGCTTCGACTACCCGCGCGCCCTCAAGGGCCTGGAGCCCTACGCCACCTGGTACAAAATGCCCGACGACGCCATGATCCCCCACTGGCCGCGCGCCAGCGACATCAACATCGTCGTGACCGGCGGGCAAACCAACGCCTTCTTCCAGAGCGCGAACCTGAGCTACAGCGTGAGCATCTCGATTGATAAGTGGATGTAGGACGACCGAAAAGCAGATCCCTTCCCGCAGCACCACGCGGGACGCACACGGCGCGCACCCCCATCCGCAAAAAACGCGGCTGGGTTCGGGTCCGATTTCAGGACTCCGGTGGAGTCCATCGGACTCCCGAAACCGGAGATGACAGCTCTCGCTTTTTCGACAGGCTGCGGTGTCCGGAGTCGGGATACCCATGCAGATTGCGACGCCCTGTGGAGTGCGGCGGCTTGCCGCCGCTTTGCCGCGCGGCAGGATGCTCCTCGCGGGTGCCACGGCGAAGCAAGCTTCGCCGGGCAGAAGCGGGAGCAAGCTCCCGCACTCCAAAGATCCTGTGGCATCCGCGCGAGTTAGTCGACGAACTTCCCAATCGCCACACGACCAGGACCGTCCGCATCGCCCCGCATCCTCACCCGGGACGCAGACGGCGCGGATCGGAAGAGGGGTCCCTCGGTCGCGTTGCTCCCTCGGGACGACGATCCTCGTCGTCCCGCAGCATCATCCGGGACGCAAACGACGCGGATCGTCGATTGCAATATCACCCGCGACAGGACTATAAATAGACCGCTCCAGGCGGCCGGAGCGGCTGGTTAAAACCTTGGCGAGGTGCGTCCATGAAGAGACGAAAGATGCTGTCGCTGCTCGGGCTGTCCCCGGCGCTGTTGGCGGGCGCGGGCGCTGAGGCCCAGCAGGCGAAGGCGAAGACCGCGAAGGGCGCGGCGGGCACGGACAAAGTCGAGGCGCTCAACCCGCGCGGCACGCCGCCTCCCATCCAGCTGGCGCCCATGGCGCCCCGGCTGAGCTCGGTCGAGGGCAAGACCATCTATCTGGTGGGCGACGGATTCCCCGGCGCGGACCGCTTTCTCGATCAGGTGGCGCTGTGGTTCAAGAAGAACATGCCCAGCGTGACCACTCCGTACCGGCTGAAGGCCGGGGCGTTCGCCGATGACGACCCCAAGCTCTGGGCCGAGATCAAGGACAAGGGCAACGCCATGATCATGGCCATCGGCCATTGAAGCACCTGCACACCTGCGACCGTTGGTCACAGCATAACTCTCGAGAAAATGGGTTTCCCGACCGCTCCCATCGTCACCATTGCGTTCAAGGACCTGGCCATCTCCAACGCCGCGGGCCGCGGCATGCCCCGCCTGCGCACCTGCTTCACGCCGCACCCGGTGTGGGGCAAGACGGACGAGCAGATGTACGGCTACCTGGAAGGAAATGATCCGGTCACCGGCAAACCGTTCATGAAGGAAGTGCTCGACGCGCTGACGCGGCCGCTCACGGATGAAGACAAGAAGACCGGAAGCGTCACGCCGCCCGTCGGCCCGCCCACCTATGTGGATACGGCGGACAACCTGCAGCAGTATTACATCGACAACGGCATGACCGACTTCATGCAGATCGTCCTGCCCACGCAGGAAAAAGTGGACGCGATGCTCAAGGGCACCAGCCACAAGCCGGACGAGCCGGTGGGCAAGATGGCCCCGGCGCGCGGGTCGTATCCGGAGTGGTCGTACAACGTGCGGCAGGTGGCCGTCAACGCGGTGATGGCGGGATGCAAGCCGGAATATTTTCCGATCGTGCTGGCGCTGGCCGAAAGCGGGCTGACGTCGATGTCGAGTTCCACCAATTCGTTCTGCACGGCGGCCATCATCAACGGGCCCATCCGCGACAAGCTCAACATGAATTACGGCATCGGCGCGATGGGGCCGTTTTCGCAGCCCAACGCCGCGATTGGCCGCGCCTGGACCATCCTGTCGAGAAACCTGGCCAATTGCGGAGTGCCCGGCCAGACCTACCTGGGCACGCTGGGGAACGGCGTCAACTACAACAACCTCATCATTCCCGAGAACGAGAAGGACAGCCCGTGGACTCCCTTCCACGTGCAGAAGGGTTTTAAGGCCGAGGAAAATGTGGTCAGCCTGTTCATGGGCTTCAGCATCGCCCAGGGACAGGGCGCCGCCGGGCTCGGCCTGAAACCGATTCCCCATTATCACGAGGCCATCGCTTACAACTTCGCGCCCTTCGCGCCGCTGTTTGGCGCGCTGGTGGTGTGCGACCCGCTCGTCGCCAAGGGACTGGTGGACCTGGGCTATAAAACCAAGGAGCAACTCGCCGACTGGCTGCAGAAGAATTCGACCATCAGCGTCAAGGACGCCAAGTCCTCGCTGTTCGGTGGCCGGTTCGGCCAAGGGCTCCCGGACGATGCCCAGGTGCCGCGCTGGCAGCGCGCCAGCGAAATCAACATGGTCGTCGTCGGCGGCCAGACCAACCCGTATCACATGGTGGCCAACATGCGGTACTCGGTGAGCCTCTCCATCGATAAGTGGGCGTGACTGAGGACTGGCCCGGCATCCTCGGCATCCGGGAGCGGGCCGGTTTCCGGTTACCTGATTCATCAGGGGTTGGTTGACTTGCAAGGCAGCGGGGACCAAGTTGGGGGCAAAAAATCACCGCGTGAAACAAGAGGCCTACCGGATTTACCTGCGCACGACGTATCCTTTCATACTGACTCTTAGCGTGACTTTTATGGCAGTTCTGTTTGCAATCGCGTTTTTTGGCACTTCGGACAGTTCCAGGTTTGCAGCTGTCTTACCTACGGTAGGTCTCTTCACGCTAGCCTATTTCCTAGACAAGGCCAGCTTGAGTTGGATACGAATCTCAGAAGATGGCAAGGAACTGGTGAGCGTTCCCTCATGGTACAGCCGCAAGTTGTGGGGTGAGGACCGAGTGGTAGGACACATCATTCCGGGCTCGGAATTACTGTTTTGTCGTAAGTCAGCATACGGCGCCCTCGATGGCTATTACGTCGTTCTCCGAACGCCTGGAGGCCCTGACCAAGTGCTCTGGAATGCTGAAAGTGGAATAAGGCGTCGGTCTTGGGAAAGAGTCACTCAGGAAATTCGAGAACTGCATCAGCTGGATACTCGCCTAGTCAGACAGGTTGTTACCGACTAGGGAACACAGGAGACGAGCTGGACAGCAGCGTCTGACAAAATAGCGTGGAAGAACCTCAAACTGATGATCGGACCCGCACTGTTCCCTTGGCTGGGCATTGTAGTCAGGCTCACTACCTCTGATCCATGGAAAATCGCTCTTGTGGGTATATTCTTCTGGACGAGTGGACTGTCATTGTTTTGGTATATCTATCGCTCGCGTGAGGTAGCAAAGGAGCAGAGTTTGGCCAGCACTGCGCTGGTCTGGACAGTTCAATTCGTCGGATTTTATGCAGTTACAGTTCTTGCCACGGCCGCCTTCCTGCACCGGTGAGTCAAATCGACTCGCGTAACCCTGATACTGCCCGGTAAACGCTTACCGGAAACTGACGCACGAGCCTCGCCGGGCCGCGGAATGATACGGGAAGAAAACGGCGCGGGGCGTCAGGATTTTGCTGGGGCGCCGGCGCCTACGGGCTGGGCTTCCGGTGTGGCCGCGGGCGCAGCTGCCGATGCGGGCGCTGACCCAGGCGCTGCCGCAGGGGCTGGCGCGGGAGGCACTTCGGGGGCGGTGATTTCCCAATCACACCCTTCCTTGATGCAGGAGCGGAAATTGCCCTGCTTGGTGCGCTTTTCGACGACGAAGGGCGCGCCGCATTTCGGGCAGGGCTCGGCGATGGGCTCGTGCGGCGAGGTGAAGTCGCAATCGGGGTAGCGGCTGCAGCCGTAGAAGACGCGCGCCCGGCCGCGTCCCTTGGCCGACGAACCGCGGCGGACGAATTCCCCCTCATTGCACTTCGGGCATTTGATTCCCAGCGTGATGGGGCGGGTGTACTTGCACTTGGGATATTTCTCGCAGCCGATGAATTCGCCGTAGCGGCCGTGCCGCTTCAGGAGCTGCGCGTTGCAGGTGGGGCATTTTTCATCGAGCACCACGTCGGGCTGGAGCGCTTTGCGGGTGCCCGCGGCCAGGCGCCGCGTGGTCTTGCAATCGGGATAGCCGGTGCAGGCGAGGAACGTGCCGAAGCGGCCGCGCTTGATGGCCATTTCCTTGCCGCAGTTATCGCAGTAGACCGTCTTGCCTTCTTCTTCGGTGTCCGCGTGGCCGTGTTCGGCCAGATCGCGAATGAAATCGCATTCCGGGTAGCGCGAGCAGCCCAGGAAAAATCCGTGGCGGCTGATGCGTTCGAGCAGCTCTCCCTGGCCGCACTTCTCGCACTTCTCGCCGGTGGGGATGCCCGCCTTGTAGGAATCCATGGCCTTGGCGGCCTTGCCGAGATCGACCACGAAGCGGTCCCAGAACTCCTTGACGGCCGTGCGCCAGGTGAGTTTTCCTTCTTCGATTTCGTCGAGCTCTTCTTCCATGCGCGCGGTGAAGCCGACATCGAAAATATCCTCGAAGGCCTTCACCAGCAGGTCGCTGACTTTTTCGCCGAGCAGGGTGGGCGTGAAGCGGCCCTGTTCCTTGTTGACGTATTCGCGCTCGACGATGGTGGAGATGATCGCGGCGTAGGTGGACGGGCGCCCGATGCCCTTCTCCTCGAGCTCCTTCACCAGGGTCGCTTCGGTGTAACGCGGGGGCGGCTCGGTGAAGTGCTGTTCGGGGCGGATGGACTCGCGGCGGAGCACCTCGCCCTCGCTGACGCGCGGCAGCGTGCGGCTCTCGCTATCGCCCTCGTCTTCCTTTTCCTCTTCTTCCTTCACGATCTGGTACACGGCGAGGTAGCCGTCGAACTTGATCACCGATCCGCTAGCGCGGAAGGTGTAGTCGCCCGCGGAAATGTCGATGGTGGTCTGGTCGAAGACCGCCGGGACCATCTGCGAGGCGACGAAGCGCTGCCAGATCATCTGGTAGAGCTTGAACATGTGGTCGTCCAGATACCGGCGGACGCTCTCGGGGGTGCGCGCGACGTCAGTGGGGCGAATGGCCTCGTGGGCTTCCTGCGCTTCCTTCTTGGATTTGAAGAAGTTGGGCTTCTCGGGCAGATAGGCCTGGCCGTAACTCGACCCGATGTGGTCGCGCACCTGCTCGATCGCGTCGTTCGAGACGCGCACGGAATCGGTGCGCATGTAGGTGATCAGCGCCACCGAGCCCTCCGAGCCTAATTCCACGCCTTCATAAAGGCGCTGCGCCAGGGTCATGGTGCGCTTGGCGGTGAAGCGCAGGCGATTGTACGCGCCCTGCTGGAGTTTGGAGGTGGTGAACGGCGGAGGAGCGTAGCGGCGCTTTTCCTTCTGCGTAACCCCGGCCACCTGCCAGGTGGCGCGTTCGATCTCCGCCAGGATGCGCTGCGATTCCGCTTCGTTGGGAATCTCCAGGTCCTGGCCCTTGTATTTGGTGAGCTTGGCTTCGAACGCGGGGGGCTGCCCGGCGGCCAGCAGCGCGTGGATGGTCCAGTATTCCCGGGGCACGAAGGCGCGAATCTCGCGCTCGCGGTCGACGATCACCCGCAGGGCGACGGTCTGGACGCGTCCGGCGGAAAGCCCGCGGCGCACCTTGTCCCACAGGATGGGGGAAATCTTATAGCCCACCAGCCGGTCGAGGACGCGGCGGGCCTGCTGCGCGTCCACCAGGTTTTCGTTCACCTCGGTGGGATGCTCGAACGCGGCTTTGACCGCCTTCTGCGTGATTTCGTTGAACATCACGCGATAAATCTTGGGAGGGGTGGACCGGGCCTCGGTCAATTTCTTGGCCGGCTTGGCGGCGGGTTTCTCGCCGTCGCCCTCCGCGGCCACCGCCTCGGCGTGCGCCTCGGCCACCACCTTGGTGTACTTTTTCGGCTTGCCCAGGATCTCCGCCAGATGCGCGCAAATGGCCTCGCCTTCGCGGTCCGGGTCGCCCGCCAGGTAGATGGCTTCCGCGCCATGCGCGGCTTTCTGCAGGTCGCTGATCACCTTCAACTTGCTGGGAATCACTTCGTAGGTAGGCTCGAAGATGTTTTCCGAGGTGACAGCCACGGTCTTCACCGGCTTCTTCTCGGCGGCCTTGCCTTTGCCCTTACCTTTTCCCTTGCCCTTCTTCTTGGCTTTGGCCTTGCCGGTCCCGTTTTCGGGCAGGAGGATGCCGATGGTCTTCTTGGGCAGGTCCATAACGTGCCCGTAGGAGGCCTTGACGGTGTAATCCCGGCCGAGATACTTGTTGATGGTCTTGGCCTTGGCCGGTGATTCGACGATGACGAGTGATCTTGCCATACCTATTCTCTGTTCCTTGTGAAACGAATCCGCGGGACAGCCGGAACCGCCGCAGCGGTCCCCCCGCTGGAGCGGTAGTACCATCCTACCCTGTAGCCTGCCTGAAGGTTACAACAGGACTTTTAGGAATTGCTTCCCTGGCAACTGGCGTATCACGCCTTTGAGCTCCAAGTCAAATAGCCCGGCCAGGACTTCCGAGGAGGTCATCCCCGACATCTCGACGATTTCGTCCACGTGGCGGGCCTGGTCCACGCTGAGCAGGTCGTAGAGCGGCCTTTCCGCCGGGGCCAGGGTCTGCTGAATCAGGGCCGCGCGCTCGGCCTGAGAAACCGCCTCGACGGGCATGAGTTCGGCCCGGACGGGTGTGGGCAGCTCCTCGATCACGTCCTCCCAGCTGGCCACCAGCTTGGCCCCCTGCTTAATCAACTGATTCGGCCCGAAGCTGGAGGGTTGCGTCACGTTGCCCGGCACGCCAAAGACCTCGCGGCCGAACTCCATCCCCAGGCGGGCGGTGATCAAAGATCCAGAATACTGCGCTCCCTCGACTACGACAACCCCCAGGGCCATCCCGGCGATGATGCGGTTGCGGATGGGGAAGTTCTGGGGCGCGGGGAAGGTCCCCAGGGGGAATTCGCTGATGATGGCGCCGCGCTGCTCGATCTCCTGGAAAATCTTCTTGTTCTCCTTGGGATAGACCACGTCGATGCCGCAGCCCAGGACGCCGATGGTGGCGCCCAGGGCCGAGCTGAGCGCCCCTTTGTGGGCGCAGGCGTCGATGCCCCGGGCCAGGCCGCTGGCGATCACCAGGCCGCGGTCCGCCAGGTCGCGCGCCAGCCGCTCCGCCACCTGATTGCCGTAGGGAGTGGGGCGGCGCGAGCCGACGATGGAAATGACGTGGCGATTCAGGAGTTCGGCGTTGCCGCGGACGTAGAGCAAGGGCGGGGGGTCGTAAATCTCGCGCAGCCGCGAAGGATACTCGGGCTCGTCCCAGGTCAACAGGCGGCAGCCCGCCGCCTGGGCCTGGGCCAGTTCCCTGGCCGCGTCGCTCAGGGGCTGGCGGGAATGCAGGGCCTGGGCCACCGCGGCGGGCAGGCGCTGCGCCTCCAGAGCCGTGAGCGAGGCGTTGAAGATCGCGCCGGGGCTGCCGAACTCGCGGAGCAGCTTGCCGTAGTCGTCGGTGGGCATCATACGGCTGTAGACGGGCAGCAGCAAGAAACCGACACCGTAATTGAGAGCAAGGCCCAGCCCATAGATCAGTGATTGGTTGATGAAGGAAGAACTCTTTTTCACGCGCCTATCAAATCAAATGCCTCTCGTGATTGTCATGATAATGCCACAATAAGATCGTAAAGCTTTCACCGTCAAGATGCAATTCAATTGTCACAGATCCGGTAATAGAATCATCGGCAGAATACTCGAATGCCCGTTGTTCTTTTGAAACCTCTCTTGTATAATTGTCTGAGCGCCTTCGGCGCCGGACAGGCACAGGTCAAGATATTGTATTATGTCATAGCGGTAGCAGTATTGGCGACAGCAGTCGTCGGTATTCTCAATTTTTGGCGAATCTACAGACGGGACTACTACTCGCTCTGGGTTCCCTCTTATTTCAGCGGCAAGTATGATAATCTTGGCGATCGCGCACTCCGCCAGGGACCACTGCACATCATCTTCACAATTGCCGACCATTTTGAACCTGGCAACCAGAACGAAGGGCTGCAACGCTGGATCGAAGGCTATA
>JAIQGD010000053.1 GCA_020072765.1 Terriglobia bacterium | reverse complement strand
GACCGGCCTGCATCACGGCGACGCGCGAGGCCAGTTGCGCGACCACCGGCAGGCTGTGCGAGATCAGAATCAGGGTGAGCGAAAAGTCGCGCCGCAAGCGGTCGAGCAGCTCGAGAATCTGCGCGCCCACCGAGACGTCGAGCGCGGAGACCGGCTCGTCGGCGACGACCAGCTCCGGGCGGAGGATCAGCGCGCGGGCGATGCCGATGCGCTGGCGCTGGCCGCCGGAAAATTCATGCGGGTAGCGGCCGATGGCATCCTGGCCGAGCCCGACGGCTTCGAGCATGGCAGCCACGCGCGCGCGGCGGTCGTCGCGCGAGCAGCGCGGCTCGTGGATCGCCAGGGGCTCTCCGACGATGGTCCCCACGCGCATGCGCGGGTTGAGCGATGCGACGGGGTCCTGAAAAACCATTTGCATGCGGCGCCGCAGCGCGCGCAGATCGGCGCCGCGCGCGCCGAGCCAGTCTTGCCCGCGAAACTGAATTTCTCCGGCGTCGGGTTCGAGCAGCCGCAGCAGCATCCGCGCGAGGGTGGTCTTGCCGCAACCCGATTCGCCGACGATGCCGAGCGTTTCGCCGCGATCGAGCGAGAAACTCACGCCGGCAACCGCCATCGCCGAGCGGGAGGAATCCTGCGGGGCGCGGCCGAACGCGCCCGCCGGGACGGGATAGGATTTTCGCAGCTCTCGCACTTCAAGAAGGCGCTCGGCGGCCAAGGTCAGACCTTCTCACCGGCGAGGAACAGCACGGTGTTATCGATGTAAAGTTCGGGCATCGCGGTGGCCGCGGAGGCAGCGTTCATCGCGGGCTTCGCGGGACTCAGGCGCGGATGGAATCCCGCCGCATCGTCCGGAATCGTCTCTTCGAGCGCGCGCCGCGCCTGGGTGTAGGGCGCATCGCCCGGCTTCCATCCAGCCACCATCATCCAATGGTCAAAGGGATGGGCGTGGTACTGGGTTTCCGCGGCGAGGATGCGCAGCGCGTGCGCCTGGAAAAGGGATGCAAGTTCGCTCTTCGGGAGCGTGCGCGTGTGCGAGGTGTCGCGGAGACGCTCGATGTGATTGTTCAGCGCAGCGGCCTGGGAATCTTCGGGCACGATAATATCGAGCACGCCCACGCGCCCGCCCGGCTTGACGATCCGCGCCATTTCGGCAATCACGCGCGCGGGATCGGGCATGTGGTGCAGGCTGTAGCTGATCACGGCCAGATCGAGCGAGGCATCGGGAAACGGCAGGGATTGCGCGTCGCCGAGAGCGAAGTCGATATTGCGCAGGTTCTCCGCCGCCGCGGAGCGCCGCGCCCGGTCGAGGATCGCGGGGGTCAGATCGAATCCGCAAATCCATAAGACGTGCCGCGCGAAGCGCAGCGCGAGCGTGCCGGGACCGCAGGCCAAGTCCACAGCGCGGTCGCGGGCGCCCGCGCGCACCAGACGCGCCAGGTGTTCGGCTTCGCCCACGCGGCTGGCCACGGCGTAATCTCCGAAGACCGCGGCGGTGCGCGTGAATTGTTGGCGCACCCACTCTTTCTGTTGGGGATAATTTTGCATTTTTACGCAGCGTCATCGCCGGCACGCAGGGTCACCGGCGCTCCTTTCGCAAGCCCTTCAGCACACAAGAATACACCGGGCGCGGCGATTTTCGGGCACGCCGCTGACCGGAAGGAGCTCGGGCACATCGTCCTCACACGCGGCGATGCGGCGCGGGCAGCGGGGCGCGAAGGGGCAGCCGGGAGGCAGCGCGTTCAGGGACGGAACCGCGCCGGGAATGGAGGCGAGGTGGCCGCGCTCAAGCCGCGGGGCGGCGCGCAGCAGGCCTTCGGTATACGGATGGCGCGGGTGGCGCAGCACCTCCAGCGCAGGACCTTCCTCGACGATGCGGCCCGCGTACATCACGGCGACACGATCGGCGACCTGCGCCACCACGCCGAGGTCGTGGGTGATGAAGAGAAGCGAAAGCTGAAGCTCCCGGCGCAGCGCCGCGAGCAGATCCAGGATTTGCTTCTGCACGGTGACGTCGAGGGCGGTGGTGGGCTCATCGGCAATCAGCACGCCGGGGCTGGCCGCGAGCGCCATGGCGATCATGACGCGCTGGCGCAGGCCGCCGGAAAGCTGGTGGGGATACTGGCGCGCGCGCACGACGGGTTCGGGGACCGCGGCGCGGCCCAGCGCCGCCAGCGTGAGGCGGTGGATTTCCTCTTCGCGCAAGTCGGGTTCGTGGATGCGAATGGCTTCTTCAATCTGCGCGCCGGTGCGCATCACGGGATTCAGAGCCGTCATCGGCTCCTGGAAGATCACGGCGATTTCGCGGCCGCGCAAAGCGCGCATCGTGCCCGCTGGGGCGGCGATGAGATTTTCTCGCGGCGGCGGCGCGCCGTTGCGGCTGCGGCACGCGAGCCAGGCTTCGCCGGTGCGGCGGGCGCCCGGTGGATCGAGCCCCAGGAGCGCCAGAGCGAGCATCGTCTTGCCGGAGCCCGACTCGCCCACGATTCCGAGCGTCTCGCCTTCGCCCAGGGCCAGCGATACTTTGTTCACCGGGCGCACCCAGCCCTCCGGGGTGGGAAGCTCGACGGTCACGTTGCGCACTTCGAGGCGTGTCGCCATGGAAACATCATAGCCACACACGAGCCACAGGGCGACGTTTTTGAGGCGCGATCATCCCGGAAGGTTATAGGCAGGAAAGAGCGCGAATGCCGAGGGGCTTGCGGGTTCAGCGCGAGGCAACGCCCGCTGGAGGGCGCTGCCCACGGGGGAACTCAGTAATCGTTGGCGGAGCCTTCGAGGAAGGCGCGGAGCTTGCGGGAGCGCGAGGGGTGGCGCAGCTTGCGCAGGGCTTTGGCTTCGATCTGGCGGATGCGCTCGCGGGTGACGGCGAAGGATTGCCCCACTTCCTCGAGGGTGTGCTCGCTGCCGTCGTCGAGGCCGAAACGCATCTTGATGACCTTCTCCTCGCGGGGCGTGAGGGTCTTGAGCACCGACGAGGTCTGTTCCTTGAGACTGAGGTTGATCACCGCGTCGGAGGGCGAGACCACAGCCTTGTCCTCGATGAAGTCCCCGAGATGCGAATCTTCCTCTTCGCCGATCGGCGTTTCCAGGGAAATGGGCTCCTGGGCGATCTTGAGGATCTTGCGCACTTTGGCGACGGGGATGTCCATGCGCTTGGCGATTTCTTCCGAGGTGGGCTCGCGGCCGAGTTCCTGCACGAGCTGGCGCTGGGTGCGCACGAGCTTGTTGATGGTCTCGATCATGTGCACCGGGATGCGGATGGTGCGGGCCTGGTCGGCGATGGCGCGGGTGATGGCCTGGCGGATCCACCAGGTGGCATAGGTGGAGAATTTATATCCGCGGCGCCACTCGAATTTGTCCACGGCCTTCATCAAGCCGATGTTGCCTTCCTGAATCAGGTCGAGGAACTGGAGCCCGCGGTTGGTGTATTTCTTGGCGATGGAGACGACCAGGCGGAGGTTCGCTTCGATCAGCTCTTTCTTGGCTTGTTCGGCTTCCGCTTCGCCCCGAAGAATCACCTGCACCGCGCGCTTCAAATCGGCCGGGCTGACCTCGGTGGCGACTTCGATCTCGGCCAATTCCTGGCGCCGCGCGCGCAGGTCCTTGCGCGCCTCGGCCTGCACATCGGCCTTGGAGGCGTCCACGCGCCGCTCGAGTTTCACGACCTCGCGCTCGAGGAAGTAGACGCGCTCGACGGTCTGGTGGATTTTCTCGATCAGGCGCTTCTTTTCCAGCGGGTTGAAGTCGATCTCGCGGATCAGCGTGGACATCTGGACGCGGGTGCGGGCGACGGCGTAGCGCGCGCGGAGATAGGGGCGCTTCTTGGAACGGGGCACCTTGGCCAGCTTGGCGCTCAACTTCATGGCCAGGAGGTAGAGCTTGGCGATCTTGTCGATTTCCTTGAGAGTTTCCTTGGTTTTCGCTTCGATTTTTTCTTCGGTCAGCTCTTCGTCGTCGAACTGGACGATTTCCTTGATGGAGCGGGAACCGTTGCGCAAATCCTCGCCGACCTGGAGGAGTTCCTTCAGGATAAGCGGGGCGCGGGTGATCATCTTCAGGACGAGCAATTGGCCGCGCTCGATGCGCTTGGCAATGGCCACTTCGCCTTCGCGGGTGAGCAGAGGAACGGTACCCATTTCGCGCAGGTACATGCGCACCGGGTCGTTGGTCTTTTCCAGGGTTCCGGGGGTGAGGTCGAGTTCGCTGTCTTCGTGCGCCGCCTCTTCCTTCACGACTTCGGGGGTTTCGGCGGCATCGGCGGCGGCCAGGGCGGCTTTGGCGCTCGACAGGTCTTCGTAGACGTCGATGCCGTAGCGCTCGAAGGTGGAAAGCAGGTCGTCAATCTCCTCCGAGGAATGGACCTCGGGGGGCAGGATATCGTTCACCTCATCGTAGAGCAGGTAGCCCCGCTCCTTGCCCATGGCGATGAGCTGTCGTACCTGGTCGTATTTTTCCTCAAGAGCCAGCGTCACGCTTTTTTCTCCCTGACAAGGCCAGGCGGTAGGCCGGTGCGGATTCCCAAGAGAGCAGCCAACACGAACACTCCGGCGCTCCAATCGATCAGCTTAGTAAGGACGAATAACTTCAGGACGAAACCGTTTCGGCTCCCCGCCAGCGCCCCAACTCCTGCGCGCACCAGCCACTACGCCTATAGGATGCACGGCACGCGCCGCCCGTTTCCTCCAAAACCCTCTAATAATACCTTGCAGGTTGGCTAGCGTCAATTCAATGGCGCCTGGCAAAGGGTTGCTGAACAGCTACATGAAAATGTCACCCCCCGGAGCGCGGGGGGAGGATTGGTAGCGCGCCGCTCAGCGCAGCAGGTCTTCGAGCTGGACTTTGGCGTTGGTTTTGGCGTCGCGGTACTTCACGATGACGGGGGTATAGAGCGAGAGATTCCAGTCCTTGCCGCGGCCGTGGGAGATGGCGCGGGCGCCGGCCACGACGACGGCGTTTTCGGGAATGACCAGGGGATCGTCATCACTGGCGGCATGGACGGCGCCGGTCACCAGGTCATAGACGGGGGTCGAGCGATTGAGGATCGTGCCGGTGCCCAGCACGGCGCGGCGCTTCACGACCGTGCCCTCGTAAACGCCGCAGTTGCCGCCCACCAGCACGTCATCCTCGACAATCACCGGCAGGGCCCCCACGGGCTCGAGCACGCCGCCGATCTGCACGGCGGCGGAGATGTGGCACTTGCTTCCGATCTGCGCGCAGCTTCCCACCAGGGCGTGCGAGTCGATCATGGTGCCGTCGCCGACGTAGGCGCCCACGTTGATGTACATCGGCGGCATGCACGTGACGCCCTTGCCGAGATAACAGCCGTCGCGAATGCTCGAGCCGCCCGGCACGATCCGCACGCCGGAAGCGGCGGTCAACTGCTTCACCGGATAGGTGTCCTTGTCGAAGAAGGGCTGGCGCGACGCGTCGACGGACATGTCGACAATCGCGCCCATGCGAAATCCCAGCAGAATGCCTTTCTTTACCCAGGCATTCACGCGCCAGCCGGTGGCGCTGGCGGGGTCGGGCTGGGCGGCGCGGATTTCGCCGGCGTTCAACGCGCTCTTGAACTGTTCGAACAGCTGCCGGTGGTCGGCGGTGTACTGCGCCGGGCTCTCGTCGAACAGCCGCTCGATGTCAGCGGGCCGCATGGACCTGTTGAACCAATCCGAGAGATTCCAGCACGCCGCGGATTTTCGCGAGACTTTCCGGCTTCGGGGGCACCATCGGCAGCCGCCAGACCGGATCGAGAAGGCCCATCAGCGCCATAGCGGCTTTCACCGGCACGGGATTGGTTTCCACGAAGTTCACTTCCATCAGGCGGAAGTAATGGCGATGAATTTCCCGCGCTCCCAGAAAATCGTTGGCCAGGCCCTGCTGCGCCAGGCGGGTCATCTCGGCGGGAATCTCGTTGGAGGCCACGGAGATCACGCCGCGGCCGCCCAGGGCCATCAGGGGCAGGGTGATGGCGTCGTCTCCGGACAGCACGATGAAGCGGTCCGGAACGCAGTCGATCACCGCGGCCATCTGCGAGATGTTGCCGGAGGCTTCCTTCACTCCGATGATGTTCTCGATCTCCGCCAGGCGCTTGACGGTGGATGGTTCGATGTTGACGCCCGTGCGCCCGGGGATGTTGTACAGAACGATGGGGATGGAAATCGCTTCGGCCAGCGCCTTGAAGTGCTGATAGAGGCCTTCCTGCGTCGGCTTGTTGTAATAGGGGCTCACCGACAGGATGCCGTCCACGCCGAAGGCTTCAAACTCGCGCGCCCGCTCGATGACCTCCGCGGTGTTGTACCCGCCGGCTCCAGCGAGGACGCGCACCTGCTTCTGGCGAGCCTCTTCGAGCGTGATTTGCACCACGCGGCGCTGCTCTTCCGGCCGCAGGGTCGGGCTCTCGCCCGTGGTGCCGCAGGGCACCAGAAAGTTGATTCCGGCCTCGATCTGGCGGCGCACCAGCCGTTGCAGGGCCGCTTCATCAAGGGAAAGATCATGCCGAAACGGCGTAACCAGCGCGGTACCGCATCCTGTAAACATGTGACTGCCTCCTTCCACTCCTCAGAGTCTGCACGATTCGCCGACCGTCATTCCAGAGCCGGCCTGCGGCCCGACGCGCGTTTCTGCCGGACCATATGTCCGCCATCAATCCAGCTGGCCGACAACCTCCCGAAAATCAAAGAAACCCTTTTTGCCGGCGAGCCAGCGGGCGGCGCGCAAAGCGCCGCGCGCGAAACCCTCGCGGCTGCGGGCGGTGTGGCGGATGGTGATGGTATCCGCCGCCGCGTCGAAACCGATCTCGTGCGTTCCGGGAACAGAGCCGGCGCGGCTGCTGCTGGTATCAATGCGCTTGTCGTAGCCGCTCTTTTTCATGCGCTCGACCAGGGCGAGCAGCGTGCCCGAGGGTGCGTCTTTCTTCGCCGCGTGATGGATTTCCCAGGCCCAGGCGCCGTACTCCGGCTGCCGCGCCATCAGCCGCGCCGCTTCCGCCACGATCTGCGCAAAGATTTGCACGCCCACGGAAAAGTTCGCGCTCCAGACCAGACCTGTCCCGGAGCTTTCGACCGCCTTCCGCGCGCGCTCGATCTCGCCGAACCAGCCCGTGGTACCAATCACGGCATTGACGCCCAGGCGGGCGAGCCGCTCGATATTTTCGATGGCCGCCGAAGGCGTGGAGAACTCCACGGCCACATCGATCCCCTGGAAATTCTGGCGCGTCAGCCCTTCGTAGTTCGCGTTGTTGTTCACGTCGAGGCGGAGCTGGACGGCAAATCCGTATTCGGGCGCCAGTTGCTCGATCAGCCTACCCATTTTTCCGTAACCCACGATCGCGAGATTCATATCCGCCCCGGCACTGCAGTTCGTTCTAGAAAAGCGGGCTTTGTAACTGCGTAACAACCCGTCGTAAGGAACTTCAGCGGCTAAAGCCGCTCTCATCTTGTGGATCTGATGTCGCGGCTGAAGCCGCGACCCACAAAGAATCTCACGTCGGCACTCAGTCTCTTCAGCCTCTGAAACCAGTCCTTGGTTGTTCTCCCCGGCCGTTAGGCCGCCTGCAACTTTCGCACGACATCAGCATACATCCGCGCGGCCTCGGCCAGCTCGCGTTTTGCGATGCGTTCCTCGGCCGTGTGCGCCACATGGATGCTTCCTGGGCCGAGCAACAGCGGCTCTCCCCAACTCTTGCCGAACATGGGGATATCCGTGGTAAAGGAGACCACCGTGGCCGGCATGCCGTCGACGCCACGAAAACGCATCGCGGGAATGCAGAGAATTTCGTTCAATTGCGCGCGGGTCCCTGCGGCGCGCGCGAAGGCCTCGCGCAGCGGCGCCGGATCGCCCACCAGGCGCACCAGGATTTCCGCTTTGGCGGCGTCGGCGATGACGTTGGGCGCCCGGCCCCCGGAAATGGTTCCGATGTTCATGGTGGAAGGCCCGAGCAACGCATCGTGCGGCAGCGGCACGCGGCGAATGGCCTCGAGGGCGTCGAGCAGCTTTTCGATGGCCGATTCACCCAGTTCCGGATAGGCCGAGTGCGCCATGCGCCCGCGCGCCACCAGCTCGAAACGCAACGCGCCCTTGGACGCCAGCGCCAGCTTGTTCTCGGTGGGCTCGCCATTGACGAGGTAGCGCGACCCGCGCGGCGCCCGCGCCGCCACGGCGGCTCCGGCGCTATTGCGTTCCTCACCAACCACGAAGAGCAGCCCGAAATTCTTGGCGCCCTCGCCCAGCAGCATTTCCGCCGCCGCGACCATCGCCGCGATGATTCCCTTGGCATCGCAGGCCCCGCGTCCCCAGATGAATTCCTCATCTTCGCGGGAAGCGAAAAACGGCGGCACGGTATCCATGTGCGTGGACAGCGTGACCGTGGGGTTGCCCCAGCAGGCCAGCACATTGAAGCGGCCCGGCTCGACCTCCATCCGCTCGACCTGCCCGCCGGATGCGGCCGCGAGCTTGGACAAATGGCCGTGGAGAAACGCCGCGACCTCGCCCTCGTTGTCGGTGATCGACTCGATGTCCACCAGCGCCCGAGTCAGCTCAAATACGTTCATGATCTTCCTTGCGTGGGCCCGCGCCCACTCCGGGAGATTCGGCCCGGGAGCAAGATTATGCCTCTGTATGGTCCAGTGTGGGGAGGAAACGCAAGAAGAAGGGAGGGTGCGCGAAGGATGCGGCGCGGGTCTCCACTTCTCGATAGCGCTCCACCCGCCTCACAGCGGATGACAGTGGATGAGCCTTTGGGCCCCATCCCCCAACCGCCGCGATCTCAGCTCTCGCGGCAATTTCGGCGGAGTAAAGCGCCTGGCAAACCCCCTTGCCCGAGCCTCCGAAGCTGTTCGGAACGCTGGCCCGGCCATGAGTGGCCCCCGCACCTCTACCAAGAACGCTTCCAGTCTATCCGCGCGCTCGCGCCCAAGTCAAGAAAACGGGAACAGCGGTAGTGACTCAATTTGCGGTGCGACCGCCACTATTGGCGGTGTCGCGGATGTTTTCCGCAAGGCAAGAACACAGGCAAGAGTGCCTGTGCCACGAAGAGCGACCCGCGCAAGCAAACTGAGCCACTATCGAAACGGCCCTTTCGCCAACGGTTCTTGGCCCTCTCGAACCTAATAACGCCGACAAATAGCTGACTTTGACGCCAGGGTTGCGTTACGCTGAGCCGTGTGCCGGCCGTTTGGGGAGCCGGTATCGCGTTTGGATATTGCGGCCGGGGGAATCATGAAGTCCATCGCGGGAATCTTGCTGGTGCTGATGATGTGTGGCGTCGCCGCCGCTCAGGACTCCGAGCTGCCAGCGGCGTCTCTCACCAACGGCGCGTGGGAGTTCGCCGTGTCGGGGAGCGGAGGCACGGGCCTGGCCGGCGCGAGCAACACGCAGTTCATGTACGGGGGCGCGCGCGTCGGCCGCGTCCTTGGCGGAGACCACTTTTCCGGGTGGCGGCGAGGCAACTTCGAATGGGCTGTGGATTTCCTGCCCGTGTACGCGGTGCTGACGCCCAAGGGGACCGTGTATGGCAGCAGCTTCAAGCCGGTCATCTGGCAGTGGAACTTCACCAGCGGCCGGCGCATTGCGCCGTACCTCGCGGTCGCGGGCGGTGTCCTGTTCACGACGCACAACGTGCCGCCCGGGAACACCTCCTGGATGAACTTCACGCCGCAAGGCGCCTTCGGCGCGCACATTTTCCTTCGGCGCGGGCGCGCGTTGCTTTTGGAAGGGGCGGTCGTCCACCACTCGAATGCCGGTCTGGGCACGTTCAACCCCGGCTACAATGTCGCACTGTTGTTCACCGTGGGCTATAGCTGGTTTACCGGCGGGCGATAGTCTCTGCTTCGCGACGCGCCAGCCGCCTCTGGTCCCGCCTTCCGCGGTAGCCGGGGCGATGCGCGCGTGGCTTTTCGCCCGGGAATTTGTATGATGTTGCACGATGATTTTTCGACTTAACTCCGGTGGCTCCCGTAGCGGTTCGGGCGTGTTCTCCACCGCGCATGCAGGAGCCCAGTCTTGACGACGACAACCGCATCCCGCTCTTCGCGCCGGGGCAGAGGCGCACGCCTGGCGGATCCGGCGCAGTACACGCCGTGGTTTGCCTATCACCCCGCCGGCGGGGCTCCATCGCGCGAGCAGGCGCTCTATTGCGAGGGCGTCGCGCTCGAACGGATTGCCGAAGCCGCCGGCACGCCGGCCTACGTCTACAGCCGGGAGGGCCTCGAAGCCGCCTATGTTCGCCTGGACCGCGCCTTCGGATCGCTTCCGCACACGGTCTGCTACGCGGTGAAAGCGAACGCCAATCTTTCAGTGCTGCGCGTTCTGGCGCGGCGGGGCGCCAGCTTCGATATTGTTTCCGGCGGCGAGCTGGACCGGCTGCGGCGCATCGGCGTCCCCGGCGGCCGCATCGTCTTCTCAGGGGTCGGAAAGAGCCGCGAGGAAATTCGCGACGCGCTGCGCTATCCCGGGACGCGCGCGGGGCGCGGAGGGATTCTGCTCTTTAACGTCGAGTCCGGCGCGGAACTCGACGTCTTGCTGGCCGAGGCGTCACGGCACGTCGCGGCAGGCGGCGAGCGGCCCTCGATCGCCATCCGCGTGAACCCCGACGTGGCGGCGGGCGGCCACCCGCACATTTCGACGGGCGCGCATCATCACAAGTTCGGCGTGGATTGGGCGGAAGCGCGGAAGCTGTATCTGGCGCACCGGGATTCGCGCGCGATCGTATGGCGCGGAATCACGGCGCACATCGGCTCGCAGATCGTGAGCATCGCGCCCTACCGGCGCGCGCTGGCGCGGCTGGCGTCCTACGTGCGGGATCTCGGGCGCCAGGGCATTCGCCTGGATTTCGTGGACATCGGCGGGGGGCTGGGGATTCGCTATGCGGACGAATCGCCGCTCGTCCCGGACGTCTTTGCCCGCGCGCTGGCCGAAATTGTCCGGCCGCTGGGATGCCGCCTGCTGATCGAGCCGGGCCGCGCGATCGCCGGGCCCGCGGGGGTATTGCTGACGCGCGTACTGTACGTCAAGCAGACGCGCGGGAAGACCTTCGTCATCGTGGATGCGGCCATGAACGATTTGATTCGTCCCGTTCTCTACGACGCCACGCACGCGATCACGCCGGCGGTGCGCGGCCCGGCGGCCGCTGCGGGCGCCACGCGCGTGGATGTGGTGGGCCCGGTGTGCGAATCCGGGGATTTTCTGGCGCGGGACTGGCCGCTGCCGCCGGTCCAATCGGGCGATCTCCTGGTGGTGTGGGCGGCCGGGGCCTACGGATTCGCGCAGTCCTCCAACTACAACGCGCGGCGCCGGGCCGCCGAGGTGCTCGTCGATGGGCGGCGCTTCCGCATCGCGCGGCGTCGCGAGAGCTACGATGACCTGGTGCGCAACGAGTTGTAATCGCGGACGGACACCATGACTCTCTTCCCGGCCTTTCTGAAACTTGCGGGGCGCCGCTGCCTGATGGTGGGAGCGGGACGGGTGGCCGAGGAGAAAATCGAAGGGCTGCTTGGGGCGGGGGCGGAGGTGCGTGTGGTGGCGCCGCAGGCCGCGCCCCGGATTCGGGCCTGGGCGCGCGCGGGAACGATTCGCTGGGAGGCGCGTGCCTTCCGGCCCGCGGATCTAGCGGGCGTGTTTCTCGCCGTCGCCGCGACTTCGTCCGCCGCGCTGCACCGGAAGATCTACCAGCTGGCGCAGCGCCGCGGGGTGCTGTGCAACGTGGTGGACGATCCCGCACACTGCGATTTTTACTATGGCGCCATCGTGCGGCGCGGCGCCTTGCAGATCGCCATTTCCACCGGGGGACACAGCCCGGCGCTCGCCCAGCGGCTCAAGAAGCAGATCGAGGGGGAGTTCGGCTCGGAATATGCGCAGTGGCTGGAAGAGTTGGGCGAGGCGCGCAAGAGGCTTTTTGCCAAGAAAATCTCGCCGGAGCAGCGCCGTTTGCTCCTGCACCGCCTGGCCAGCCGAATTTCGTTCGAGGAATTCCTGCGCCGCCGGAAGCGAGGATTGCGGAAAGCGAGCCGGAGTCCGTCACGGTCCGCCTGAATTTGGAAGATGGATGGGACCCATCCGTTCTTTGACGAACCGCCCGGCACGCGCGATTGCTAAGATTTCTGCACTCGCCGAAAGCGGCCGGGTGACGGTGTTCCCCCCACCACCCAAATTCTCCGTGGCCCGGCCGCTTGTATTTTCTCCGGCAGACCCGTGCGGAATCAGCCTTGCGCGGGCAGGCGTTTTCGCGCCAGCAAGGCGGCGCCGCGCTCGGCAGCTTCGTGGACCAGGAAACCCATCTTGGAGTGCGGGGGCTCGAAATCCGGCTCGATGCCCTGGGCACGCAATTCCTCGGAAGTGACCGGGCCGATCGAGCCGACCACGATGCGCGCGAATCCGCGGCGAACTTCCTGCTCGCGATTCATTTCCCGGGCGATGTTCAGCAGGTGGACCACCTGAACCGATGTGGTGAACAGCGCGATGTCGATTGCACCGCGGGCGATGGATTCCACGGCGGCGCGCAACGGACCGATGTCTTCCGGCAAGGCCCACTGATAGACCGGCACGCGCGTGACGCGGGCTCCGCGCTCCAACAGGCCCGCCAGCAGCTCGGGATTGGACGCGCCGTATTCCTGAATGGCGACGCGGCGCCCGGCGAGCGGCAATGACTCCTGATGGTCGTCCAGCGCCCGCAGCAGCTCCCGCCAGGTGTTCGGCTCCGGCACGACCAACGAAACGGGCACTCCCAGTTCGTTGAGCGCGGCCACTGATTTGGCGCCGCGCGCCACGATGGCCAGCCGCCGCAGCGCGGCCGTGAATTGCTCGAGCGGATACACGGTCTGAACAACGCGCGCCAGCGCACGCGTGCCCACGCCGGTCAGAAAAATAGCCATGTCGAAGCCGTCCGCCGCGAGGGTGCGGGCGAAGGCCAGGGCTTCGGTGTTTGATTCGAGAGGAACCTCGCGCATGGACGGGGCCACGACGGCTTCGCCGCCGTGGTTGGCGATCAGCTGGGACATTTCCGCGGCGCGCCGGGATTCCAGCGCGAGGACGCGGAGGCCCGCCAGGCCTTCCAGTTTGGATCGCGGTTCCATGATGGCTGCCTAACAGTTTGCGAAAAAACTCCAGGACCGTGCCTCAGGGGTTGAAACCCCTGATGAAAAGCCGTGCTTCATGTCGGAGCTGAAGCTCCGCCCCCTAAGAGGGCGCTGAAAAACACGCCTCAGGGAGCTTCAGGGGCTAAAGCCCCGTTGACTTTACGGCGCTTACGTCGCGGTCCCGACGGCTGTCCGGGACGCAAACGGCGCGCTGAAGCCGCGACCCACAAAGCTCTCAGGGTTCTTCAGCATCCTGCTAAGAGACGCTCCTTTTCCGCAACCTGCTAATGGCGGAAGTGGCGGACGCCGGTGAACAGCATGGCCATTCCCAGCCGATTGGCCGCGGCGATGACATCGGCATCGCGCAGCGAGCCGCCCGGCTGGATTATGGCCGTCGCACCGGCCTTGCCGGCCTCTTCCACGCCGTCGGGGAACGGAAAGAATGCATCGGAAGCGACCACGCTGCCCGCCAGGGAAAGCCCCGCGGTGGCCGCCTTGATCACGGCAATCTTCACCGAATCGACGCGGCTCATCTGACCGGCTCCGACGCCCACGGTCCGCCCCTCGCCCGCGAAGACGATAGCGTTGGACTTCACATGCTTCGCCACCTTCCATCCGAAGAGCAAGGCGCGCCGCTCGGCATCGGTGGGCGCGCGTTCGGTGGCGACTTTCAGATCGGATTCTACGAGTTCATGCCGGTCCTGCTCCTGCACGAGGACGCCGCCGGAGATGCGCTTGAGCTCCAGTTCCTCGGGAGCCGCTTCGCGCGGCAGTTCGAGCAGCCGGAGATTTTTCTTGGAGGCAAAGACTTTCAGCGCCGCCGGCTCGTATCCGGGCGCGACGATGCATTCGACGAACAGCTTGCCCAATTCCTCGGCGGTGGCGGCGTCCAGCGGGCGATTGAACGCCAGCACGCCCCCGAAGGCGGAAACCGGGTCGCACGCCAGGGCCTGCACGTACGCTTCGCGCAGCGATTCCTGCTCGGCCGCGCCGCACGGGTTGTTGTGCTTGATGATCGCGACCGCCGGGCGGCTGAACTCGCGGGCCAGCGCCCAGGCCGCATCGAGATCCACGAGGTTGTTGTAGGAGAGTTCTTTCCCCTGCAGCTGTTTCGCGCCCGCCAGGCCCGCGACCGGATGCCCCGCGGGAACATACAGGGCGGCGGCCTGGTGGGGATTCTCGCCGTAACGCATCGCCTGCCGGCGTTCCAGCGCCACATGAATCCGCTCGGGCAATTTCTCCAGCGGCCCGATCGTGACGCCGGCGTTGGCGGCCAGGCGCTCGAGTTCGGTGGCAATTTCGCCGTCGTAGCGCGCGGTGCGGGCATAGGCCTTGCGCGCCAGGGCCAGGCGCGTGGCGAGGCTCAGCTCGCGCCGCTCGCGCAGCTCGGCCGCCACCGCGGGGTAGTCCGCCGGATCGGTGACCACGCCCACGCTCTGAAAATTCTTCGCCGCCGAGCGCACCATCGCCGGGCCGCCGATATCGATGTTTTCGATCAACTCTTCGGGGGTCACGCCCGGCCGGGCGGCCGTCGCGGAGAAGGGGTAGAGGTTGACCACGACGAGGTCGATGGGAACGATGGAATGTTCGGCGGCCTGCTTGCGGTCTTCTTCCTTGCCGCGCTGGAACAGGATGCCGCCGTGGACCTTGGGATGCAGAGTCTTCACGCGCCCGCCGAGCATTTCCGGCCAGCCGGTCAATTCGGCGACGTCGCGCACGCCGATTCCGGCTTCGCGCAGCAGCCGCGCCGTGCCACCGGTGGAAACGACTTCGATTCCGAGCGAGACGAGTTCGCGCGCGAATTGCACGACACCGCTTTTGTCATAAACGCTGATGAGCGCCCGTTCGATGGCCACGTGCTATCTCCCCAACCGTTGAAGTAGGTTCGTATGAAGCGAGCGGACCAGTTTATGCGTTTGCGGAGAATTTCGGAAGAGGCGTCGCGTGAAACGCGAGGGGGCGCGCCGGGGTCAGTCGGAGATGCGGGCTTTCAGCTTGGTGCGGCCGCCCTCGACGCTCACGATGTATTCGATCTGGCGGCCGCCCTTGTCCTGCAATTCCTTGGTCTTCTTCTGAACGAAACGCTCGAAATCTTGCAGGCTCGGCGCTTTGGACTTGTCCCCGCTCTCGGCGCGGGCTTCGATCACCTTGCGGTAGAGCTCCTGCACCTTTTCCTGTTCCTTCGCCGGGTCGGAAAAGGACAGGGAGAAGGCGGCACGCGCCTCCGCGGCACTTCTGGCGGCCTCACCGGTCCGCGGCGATCCGCCCGGGCGGCTGGAAGCCTTGTGGGCGCGCTCGGCCTCGATGGCCTTGGCCGCGGCGCCGAAGTGATGTTCGGTAACCGCGCCCTCTTTTTGCATCAGTTTCTTGCGCCACATGTCCTGGTATTTGGCGAAGGTTTGGGCGAGGTTGTTGAAGCGGAACCGCTGGGCGAAGCGGAGCTGGGCGAGGCGCTCATTGTAGCGGCGCACCAGGGTCTCGACGCGCCACTGGGTGTCGGTGGGAGGCCGCTTGCGCCCGCCGGCGAAGAACTGTTCGTACTCGATCTTCAGCGTGCGCAGGTCCTTCTCGATTTGGTTGAGGTCGTCGTCGACAGTGGCCATGGCGATTCAGGAACAGGCGAGATTTCAGCCTACGGACACAGGGCTGTGGCGTCAACCCAGGCGTGGGCGGGGCTTGTCGCAAAGGGAACGACCGGGAGGTTGCGCCCCGCGGCTTGCGCATGTTCCAATAGGCGGCGATGCGTCCTCCGGCCCAACCCGCTGCCCGCATGGAGAAGGACCCGAATTCCCGCCTCCGCGAGATCCCCTCGGTGGACGAGGTGCTCGGCCGGCCGCGCCTGCAGGCGTTGGCGGAGACGGCGGGGCGGGGCGTGGTGACCGAAGCCGCGCGCGGCGTCCTCGCCGAACTGCGCGCCCGTTTGAAAGAAAGCCCTGAAACCGCCTCCGCGCCGGGCCCAGCGGTACCGGGTCTGGAAGCGATCGAGGCGCGCGTATTGGCTGAGGTGGAGGCGCGGCTGGCGGCGTCGCTCCGGCGCGTCATCAACGCCACCGGGGTGATCCTGCACACGAACCTGGGCCGGGCGCCGCTGGCGGCTGCCGGGATCGCGCGGATTGCGGAAACGGCCGGTCGTTATTCGAACCTCGAGTACGACCTGGAGACTGGCTCGCGGGGCAAGCGCGACACGCATACGGCGCGCCTGCTGGCGGAGATGGCCGGCGCCGAGGCAGCCATCGTCGTCAACAACAACGCCGCCGCGGTTTTTTTGGTTCTGAACACACTGGCCAAGGGCGCCGAAGTGGTGGTGTCGCGCGGCGAGCTGATCGAAATCGGCGACGGGTTTCGCATCCCCGAGATCATGGCCGAGAGCGGGGCGGTGCTCCGCGAAGTAGGGACCACCAACCGCACGCGCCTCCGCGATTACGAGCGCGCCATTTGCGACAGGACCCGGCTGCTGCTGCGCGTGCACCCTTCGAATTTCCGCATCACCGGCTTCACCGAGCGCCCGTCGCTGGAAGAACTGGCCGCGCTGGGCCGCCGGACACAGGTTCCCGTGTATGAAGACCTCGGCTCGGGCTGCCTGGCGGACCTCACGGCGAGCGGAATCGCCGAGCCGCTGGCGAACCAGAGCTGCCGCGCCGGGGTGGCGGTGGTGTCCTTCAGCGGAGACAAATTGCTGGGCGGCCCGCAGGCGGGCATCATCGCCGGGCAAAAGGAGATCGTGGAGCGCATCCGGCGCAATCCGCTGTTCCGGGCGCTGCGCGTGGACAAGCTCACCATCGCCGCGCTTGAGGAGACGCTGCGGGCGTATCAGCGCGGCGCGCTCGATGAGATTCCCGCCGTGCGCATGATCCGACTGCCGGCGCAGGAAATCTCGCGCCGCGCCGAGCAGTTCGCCGGTCAATTGCGCGCCGCGCTCCCGGACGGCGTGGCGATCGAAGTGCGCGCCGGGTTTTCGGTGATCGGCGGAGGCTCGACGCCCGACCAACAATTGCCGACATATCTCGTTTCGATTGCCAGCCCGCAACACTCCGCGGCGGCGATTGAAGAACGCCTCCGCAAGCCCGCAGCGGGCGCGCCCGTCATCGCGCGCATAGCGGACGACCGCCTGGTCCTCGACCTGCGCACCGTCTTCCCCGACGAGGAAGCCGCGCTCGCCACGGCGCTCGCCACGGCCCTCCGCTAAGACAGAGGATTAGCCACAGAGGCACGGAGACACAGAGCGGCCGAACGTGCAGGAAGAGAATCGCAGCGGAGGCAGCGCGACAGCGGCATGGGCGCAGCAAGCAGCGCCCCTACGGGCCGATCGGAACGCTCCGGCCTGTCGCAGCAGCCTCAGCGCAAAATCACGGCGAAACATTATGCAGGGCAGGCGGGTGACTCGTGACTTGTGCGGACGTGCTCCGCACTTTGGCGGGCAGGCCAGTCACGAGTCACAAGGCACGAATCACGTTTTTTTCCGCGGCTATGCCCGGTTGATCACGCTGGCGACGCAGCCCGCGCCGAAGCCGTTGTCGATGTTGACGACGCTCACATTCGAGGCGCAACTGTTCAGCATGGCCAGCAGCGCGGCGAAGCCTCCGAAGCCCGAGCCGTAGCCGGTGCTGGTGGGCACGGCAATCACCGGCGCGGCCACCATGCCGGCCACCACGCTGGGCAACGCGCCTTCCATTCCCGCCACGCAGACGATCACGCGCGCATCCGCGAGCTTTTTGCGGTGTTCGAGCAGCCGGTGCAGCCCGGCCACGCCCACGTCGTAGATGGCTTCGGCGCGATTGCCCATCATCCGCGCGGTGACGAGCGCCTCTTCGGCCACGGGAATGTCGCTGGTGCCCGCGGTCACGACGACGATCAGGCCCTTGCCGTGGACCGCGCGGCTACGTTCGATGGCGATGGCGCCGGAGAGTTCGTGGAATGTGATCTGTTCGGCCCGCAGGCCGGAGCCGCGCCGCGCCAGGCGCTTGACCGCAGCCAGCATCTTGCGGTCGGCGCGCGTGATCAGGATGTTGTGCGAGGCCTTGGCGCGCAGCATCCCGCGCACGATGCCGGTCACCTGCTGGGGTGTTTTGCCGCGCCCGTAAATCACTTCGGGGTATCCCTGGCGCAGCGTGCGGTGATGGTCGATTTTGGCAAAGCCCAGGTCTTCGTAGGGAAGCTGGCGGAGGTGTTCGACGGCGCGATCGAGTGTCACCTGTCCGCGCCGCACGTTTTCCAGCCACTTCCGGATGTCGCGCTCGTCCATGAGTCCTCTTCGAAACGGGGTTCTAGCAGGGTGCTGAAAAACACGCGCCCAGGGAACTTCAGGGGCTAAAGCCCCATGAAGAAAAATGCGTTAACGCCGGGGCTGAAGCCCCGGCCTCCTAAAAACCATGCAATGAGCTTACGACTCAGGACACTAGAAGTTAACCTACAAAGGGCCAGCGCGGCAATCGGCTTGGGCGACCGCGCCGGTTCTTGACTTTGGCGAAAGCGGTTGCCTAGACTCAAAGATTCGGCGAATCGCCATGAAGCAAACCGAAGGCCAGATCATCACGGTGGGAGTGACGGGCGCGAGCGGCGCCATCTACGCGCAGACGCTGCTGCGGCTGCTGGAAGCCGATCCGCGCGTCACCCGCGTGTATCTGGTGGTCACCGACGCGGGTCTGCGACTGGTCTCCACGGAGCTGGGGATCGTGGCCGCCGACGCCAGGAAGCTGCCTTCTCTTCTGACCGGGAGTTCCGCGCAAAAGATCGAATGCCTACCCAACAAGGACGTGGGAGCGAGCATCGCTTCGGGGAGTGTTCCGGTGGACGCCATGGTCATCCTCCCCTGCTCGGCGGGGGCGCTGGGCTCGATCGCGGCGGGAACCGCCGCCGATTTACTCTCGCGCGCCGCCGACGTGAGCCTGAAGGAGCGCCGGCCGCTGGTCCTGTGCCTGCGCGAGACGCCGCTCAATCGCATCCATCTCGAAAACATGCTCCGCGTCCACGACGCCGGCGCCCGGCTGATGCCCGCCATGCCCGCGTTTTACTACGAGCCGAAAACCATCACGGAGATGGTCGAGCAATTTGTTTGTCGCGTCCTGGCACAGATCGGGCTGCCGCAGGAGAAGCAGTACCGGTGGGAGGGCAGGGTATAGGTTATAGGGTGTAGGTTGTAGGGGTACACCGTACACGCCGCACCCGAAGCCCTTCTCGTTATGAACAAGAGCCGCATTCGCATTGTGCTCGAGATGATCAAGTTCGAGCACTCGGTATTCGCGCTGCCGTTTGCGCTGGTGGGGGCGCTGCTGGCGGCGCGCGCGGGCGGCGGGCTGCCTTCGTGGCACCAGATCCTGTGGATCGTGGTGGCCATGGTGGGGGCGCGCTCAGCGGCGATGACACTGAACCGCATCGCGGACCTGGAGTACGACCGCCGCAACCCGCGCACGGCCAATCGCGCGCTTCCCGCGGGGGAGCTTTCGCCGGGTTTCGCCTGGATGTTTACGCTGCTGGCGTCGGCCGTGCTGGTGATCGCGGCATGGCGGCTGAACCGGTTGGCGCTGGAGCTTTCGCCCGTCGCGCTCCTGGTGCTGTTTTTCTATTCCTACACAAAGCGGTTCACCTCGTGGTCACATTTCGTGCTCGGCTTTTGCCTGGGGATATCTCCGGCGGCGGCCTGGATCGCCATTCGCGGGTCGCTCGACGCGCGCATGCTGATTCTGTGCGCGGCGGTGACACTCTGGGTCGGCGGCTTCGACGTGCTCTACTCGTGTCAGGACGTGGAGTTCGACAAGGCCGCGGGGCTGCACTCGATTCCGAAACGATTCGGCATTGCCAAAGCGCTGCTGACCGCGCGCGCCATGCACCTGGTGATGGTGGCGCTGCTCGGCTGGCTGGCCTTCAGCTTTCACCTGGCCTGGCCGGCGTGGGCGGGGATCGGCGTCGTCGCGGTGCTGCTGGCCTACGAACATTCGCTGGTGAAGCCGGATGACCTGAGCAAAATGAATGCTGCGTTTTTCACCGTGAATGGCTATATTAGTTTATTGTTCCTGCTGTTCTGGGGCGCCGCCGCGATCGTTATGCATCCCTAGAATGGCTCCCAGAAGGCAGGAGCGGCAGGGCGGGACCACCACTCATATGTCAGGCTCCTTACAGATCAGCGACGCGAGCAGCGGCACGGGAACGTCTGCTACTTCAACGTCAACCGGCACATCAATCCGACCAACGTCTGCGTGGCGCATTGCAAGCTGTGCGCCTTCGGGCGCTCGCCCGATGCGCCGGGCGCGTACACGTTTGCGCTCGAGGAGATGTACCAGCGCGCGGCGCAGGGCGTGGCCGAGGGAGCCACGGAATTCCACATCGTGGGCGGGCTGCATCCCGATCTTCCGTTCGATTATTTTCTCGAGCTGATTCGCGGGCTCAAGCAGCGCTTCCCGCAGGTGCACCTGAAGGCCTTCACCATGGTCGAGGTGCACTACTTCTCGCGCCTGGCGAAGATTTCCATTCGCGAAACGCTGCTCAAGATGAAGGAAGCGGGCGTGGATTCACTGCCCGGCGGCGGCGCCGAGGTTTTCCATCCGCGGGTGCGGCGCCTCATCTGCGACCACAAGGTATCGGGCCGGATGTGGCTTTCGATCGCGCGCACCGCGCACGAGCTCGGCCTGCGCTCCAACGCCACGCTGCTCTACGGCCACGTCGAAACGCTGGAGGAGCGCGTCGATCACCTGCTGCATCTCCGCGAGTTGCAGGACCAAACCCACGGATTTGGCGCGTTCATTCCGCTCGAATTTCATCCGGCCAATACCGCGCTGGCGCACCTGCCCCGGCCCACGGGGTTCGACGCCCTGAAGACCATCGCCGTCTCGCGGCTGCTGCTCGACAATTTCGACCACATCAAGGCCTACTGGGTGATGCTCACGCCGCGCATCGCGCAGATCGCGCTGGGATTCGGAGCCGACGATCTCGACGGCACCGTCGTCGAGGAAAAAATCTATCACGATGCCGGCGCCACCACGCCCGAGCATCTCACGCGCCCCGAGCTTGAACGCCTGATTCGCGCCGCCGGGCGCGTCCCGGTCGAGCGCGACACGCTCTACAACCGCATCGACCGCACGGAAATACCTAGCCCAACCCTTGCGGGCGGGGCTAACGTGTGGCGCGCCTCCGGCGCTGGTCGGGAATGAAGGGGGCGATCCCGGCTTGGTCCGTTGCGCCCGGCGCGGCTCTTTGAGCAAGACGAGCGGCCAGGGAAGCCGCCGCGATTTGTGACGATGTCGAGCTTGTGGTCAGCAATCCCGGTCAAAAATTGAAGCGGTAGCCCACGATCATCTTGGCGATCAGATGGTCGGTGGCTCCGGTGAGGCCCACGCCCAAGCCGAAATTGATTTCCCACCGGGGCGCGAGATTCAGGTCGATGGCGGGAAGGATCTGATGCTGCTGCTGGGAAATGGGGTCGAATCCCGTGACCGGCCCGGTGGAGCCGTAGTATTCGAGTCCGCCCGCAATTTTCTTCGTGAAATCGTAACTGAATTTGAAATTGGGCGAGAAGACGACGCCGCGGCGCACGCCCGGGCCGTGGAAGGCGCGGTCGAGCGCGGGATTCACCGCCCAGTACCAGCGCCGGATCTTTTGGTCCACGATGGGGCGGAGTTCCCACGTCCAGGTGTCCTCGGAAAACGGCCTCCGCTGGTAGCCGATTTCGTTCGACAGGCTGACGCCCACCGGCCAGTGCCATTTCTCAGGCACGCGGACGCGCGGCCGGATGTGGTCTCCCACCCACTGGTAACCCTGCCCGGAACGCGCCGACATGAAGACATAGAATCCGGTTTCGAACCAGTTGGTGAAGCCGTGTGTGATCTCGATGGTTTCGTGGAGCGCGTGATTCGTGGGGTAGAGGCCGTTGACCATCTGCTTCGAGCCGTCGATCGTGAAATTGCTGTGCAGCTCGAGCATGGTGTGTCCCGGCTCGACCATGTCGGCGCCGTAGACTTGAATCTCGTAGTTGTCCTGAGCCGCCGCGGGCCACGCCCCGAGCGCGGCGATGGCGGCCAACAGGCAAACGATCACGGTAATGCGCCAATTCATTTGGGTGAAGACCTCAGGCGTGGGGATGGGCCTTGTCGTAGATTTCCATCAACTGCCGGATGCTGGCCTGCGTGTACCGCTGCGTGGTGGAGAGCGAGACGTGGCCCAGGAGCTCCTGAATCGCCCGCAAATCGGCGCCATCGCTCAGCAGGTGGGTGGCAAAGGCGTGGCGCAGCGAATGCGGATGAACGTTCCAGTTAACGTTGGCCAGCCGCGTGTACTTCCTCACCAGCATGTGGATCGAGCGGGCCGTCAGGCGGCCTCCCAGGTGATTCAGGAACACCGCCCGGGGCTGCTGTCGCGTCGCCGGACGCGCCAGAACTTCGTCGCGCACGGGCCAGTAGGCCTCCAGCGCCGCCTGGGCTTTTCCCCCGTAGGGCACGACGCGCTCCTTGCGGCCCTTGCCCAGCACGCGCAGCATTTGTCCGGCGCGGTCGACGTCTTTCAGGTCCAGCCCCACCAGCTCGCTCACGCGCAGGCCGGAGGCATACAGCAGCTCGAGAATCGCGCGGTCGCGCTTCAAGATGATTTTTGCTTCCTGCTCGGAATGCTGCGTGGGGCGGCAACCCCGGCGCGGTCTCCCCTCGCCGGGGTTGCTGGCCAGCCCGTCGAGGAAGCCGTTCATCTCCTGCGCGCTGAGCACCTGCGGGACTCGCTTGGGCAGCTTCGGGGAGCTCACCAAGCGCGCCGGATTCCGCGTCGCCATTTTCTCGCGGATGCAGAATTTGAAAAACGTGCGCAGAGCCGCCAGCGCCCGGGCGACGGAGGACTTTTCGAGATGACGGTCGTAGAGCGAACTCACGTATTCTCGGACGATGCGGTGATCGACGTCGCCAAGCGGCAGGGTCTTCTCGCCGGGCGGTGTGAGAAAGGCCTGAAACTGGAGGACGTCGCGGCGGTATTCCCGGATGGTGTTGGGAGAAGCGTTGCGCTCGTACTGCAAGTACTCCATGAATTTGTCGATCTCGTGCTTCATCGCCGCCGGCTCCAGGCCCGTACCAAGCAGGACTCTCGCGGGGCGCGGGAAAGCCCCGGATGCTCCTCCGGCTCGAACGCGCGCCCATAAAAATTATAGGCTGACGCGCGCGGAGGCGCATTCCACAAATGGCACCTTGTTTCTGAACGGCACTCTACCACTTGACGCGAACGCGATAATCGAGTGTCGCCGCGCCGTCCTTCTCGACGGGAATCAGAAACCCGATCGTCGAGGCATCGAGCTTCGTCCATTTATAATTGGAGCTGACGACCTCCCAATCGCCCCCCACCGGCTCGCGCACCTCGACCGACACCGCGGTGTCCTTGTGGTTGCGCAGCGCGATCTGATACTCCATCTCGAACAGATTGCTGGCCAGCTTTTTGTAATCCATGCGCTTGCGCTCGCACACCACGTCGAAGGCGTTGCCGACGTAGATGCGCAGCGTTTCATCCTTCGGGGTGTGACCGATCCGGTCCTCGCCCGCAAACTGCACGCCGCCCTTGGAATCAGCCTGGTAGACACGCACGGTTCCGGCGGGCAGGGGCATGCCCAGGCTGGATTTCTCGTCGTTCTTGAAGCGGTAGAACACCTTCACCGTCTGCGGAATCGCGTTGCCGAGGCCCGAGGGGTTGCGGTAGTAATACGGCTCTCCTTCCACCTGGAGATATTTTTCCACGGGCACGCCGGTCGCCGTCAGCAGGCTGATCTGCTTCGACTCCCGTTCCTGAATGGATGTGCGGCGCCCCAGCGTGTAGAGGTGATATTCAGAAAACGACTCCTGGGCGAATTGCGCCGGCGCCGCGGCATTCATGGCCTTCATCGCCATGTCGCGCGCCTCCATCGCGGGCTGCTCGGCGCGATGCACTTCGCCGGCCACGAGCTGCAGCCGCGCGTTGTTGTACGCCGCGCCGCTGTTGTTCACCAGCGTCACCCAGCCGTCCAGATCGGCGCTTTTTTCTCCGCGCCCGACGGTGAGGACGTAATCGGCGCTCCAGCTGATGTTGCTGGTGAGATAGGACGCCTCGACGCGCTGCGCGTCGGCGCCGTGATTCTCCAGGGTCCACACCAGCGTGGGCCGGCTGTAGAGATTGCCGGGCAACTCGGGAAAGCGATAGGAATCGGCGCCCATGCCCGTGACGATTTCATTGCCGACTTTCCATACCGGGCCGTTGTTGTACGCCAGCAGCAGCGCCTTGGTTTGCACCCACTTCGTGGAGGAAGCGTCCATCTCCGCCCGCACGAGGGTTACTTCGCGGCCGACGTATTTTTGCAGGAGCTTCTGCGGGTCGAGCAGGTCGTATTCGTAGTTCTGCTCGACGACGCTCAGCTTGGCGGGCTCGGTGAGCGAGCGGAAGTGCACGGTCGCCGGGTTGATGGACGCCGCGACATCTTCGAAACGCAGCGGGAAAACGCCCGCGGGCAAGCGCACCTGGCGGACGTCGCGCACCAGCGCGATATTCGAGTTGTAGACCGTCACGGAAAGTTCGGTCTGGTCCTTCTGCGAGGTGGTGGAGACGCTGGCCGGGGCTGGTTTGTCGTCGGCCGCGCCGGCCGCGCGAACGCTCGGGACCGTTGCGGCGAGCGAGAAGAGCAGAAACATTGCCGCCAGGGCGGCCGTTCCGGAAATTTGTGCGCTGCGTGTGGACATGGCTTCCTCCTTGCTGGTTAGACACCGCTTCAGGGCGTCCCGGCGAGCGGGGAGGGCAGAACCGGGGTAAGCGAGCGGTTCTCCCGGGGGCTGGGGTGCCATGCTTGATGATACAGAAATGGTGCGGAAGGGTTGTATGAGCGCGCCACGGTGTTTCCGGAAGCGCATGTCCCGCACAGGCCGGCCGGGGCAACACGCAGGAGACATCCCAGGTAATCGGCACTGTCCCGGAAAACCTTGATGCTATACTAGCGGGGCAGGCCGTTTTCCTGCCCTTTGGGGTTCACCGCGGAGAGGTGCTGGAGTGGCCGAACAGGGCTGCCTGCTAAGCAGTTACACCCCAAAAGGGTGTCGGGGGTTCGAATCCCCCCCTCTCCGCCAGAACTTTCCTATCACATTGTAAACAGAGGCCGTCCCACTCCTTCCGGGGTTCCGGTTACGGAAGCGGTTACGAATTTGGCGGCCTAAGTCGCTGCTCCTGAGAAGAAAGCAGTATTGAATTTCAGGAGCAAGCAAATGACAAATGTCCGTACGGCAACAGTGCGACTCTACGTTCGTGAGCGGGGCGGGAAGAGAAGTTTCTACCCGGCTCCGAAAAACCCGGCTTTGGCTGAATGCTATTGGCTGCGCTACGAGAAGGATGGCAAACAAACGTGGCAGCGCGTCGGCCATTACGACTCGGTTGCGAGGGAACGACTCCTCCTTGAAAGACGTCTTTCAGCGCAAGCTCAGGGGTTCGTCCTTCCCGAAGATCATGCGGCTGAAAAGGCCTCGGGTTCTCGCGTTGCAATTCGTGCGGCCGTAGACGCCTATCTGGAATCTCTCCGCATCAAAGGGCGGCCGAGGAAAACTATCACTGGCAAGACCTACGAACTTGGGCGGTTCACGGGCTTCTGCAAGAAGTCCTATATGGACGAACTCCTGAGCGCGGACATGCTTGGGTTTCGTGATTATCTGCGCACCGAAGATTATGCCGAGCGCACGGTCTACAACTACTTGATGACCACGACGACGTTTCTGAAGAAAAACGGCGTATACAGAATTGTTGGATTGCTTGAAGCCGAGGATTGGCCCGAAATTCCTCGCACTGACCCGGAACCCTACATTGAAGAAGAGGTCCGGGCGCTGCAAGTCGTTGCGACTGAATTTCAGCGGCTCGTCATCAGATTCTTCGTGGGAACAGGTTGTCGCGACCAAGAAGTCGCGCATGTGGAGTGGCCCGACATCAACTGGATTAAGAAGACCGTTTGGATTCATGCAAAGCCTCAGTACGGCTGGAAACCCAAAACCGCTGCTGGAACCCGGACAATTCCGCTTCCTGATGCGTTACTCGCCGACCTAAAAACCATACAAGCCACGTCAACGAATCCGCTGGTTTTTCCTGCGAAAATGGGCGGAGTGGAAGCGCATTTTTGGCGAATGTTTCAGGAACTGGGGAAGCTCGCGGGGGTTTCAAACGTGAAGTGTCACCGATTCCGCGACACCTACATCACCGACAAAGTCCGCGAGGGCATTGACCTCCCGACTATTCGGAAATGGGTAGGGCACGAAGACCTAGAGACGTTGGCGCTCTACGCCGAAGCGTTGCGGCATGACGACGAACGAGCACGGGCCGCAGCCAACCGTCAAGAACGCTACACCCTCGGCCCTCAGCTTGTGAAAACCGCATAATCACTCTTTGGCGTCCGAACGCAGTATTTTGAAGCGTGGACCTCATAGACCATCTCCTGTCTCGCAAGACGCCCATGACCACGAAAGAAGTCGCGGCGTGGCTTAACGCGCCCCTATACACGGTGCGAATGTGGATCCGGCGAGGGGACCTCGAGGGCAGAAAGCTCCCCAACGGTGAGATTCGCGTTGATCCTGCTGACTTGGCTGTGTTCTGGAAATATCGTCCCGACGCTGCGGGATAGACCCCTCACAATCACCTGCTCCTGGTAGCGGCCTTTCGTCAAGACTTGATGTCTGTCGCCAAAGCTGCGCTTTCTCCAGCTTTATTAGCCGCAGTGCCTATTACACAACTATTTACCCTTGGGAACAATTCTGCTAATTCCACCCTACGGTACTATCCCTGATTCCGTTTTGGACATGCACTCTGGGCGGAACGGAGGTTTTCCATGAGTGTTACTACCCTAGTCGCCCCGGAACTGGAAGAGACTGTAGAGACAGGCAAGGATGCGGAGCGTCTGCCCGTACCCCCCGACTCAGAACTACAAAAGCTGAATGAAGAGGAACTCAAGGCCGCGATCAAGTCCGCGTGGAAAAAGTGTGAATGGCTTGCCAAGAAGGAAATGGGACAGCTCTTGTATTGGCTGCGAGAAAAGCTGAGGGCGCAAGGTAGCAGGAACGACCTCCGTAATCAGGACAAAGGATTCGGAGCATGGGTAGAGCAGACCATCGAAATATCGCGTCGCACGGCTGACCGTTGGGCCGACGAGTACGGACTCGCGAATGGGCTGATGAAGCGGAAGTCAACTTCTAGACATGATGACCAAAAGTTGTTTGCCCATGACGATGACGATTTCCAAGAAGCAAAACGGCGCAAGCACGGGCGGCAAATTCAGATGAACTATTGGGTCCCGCTAGGCGAGTACCAGCGACACGAACAGGCAGTCAAGGTTCTCAAGAAACACTTCAAATCCACCAGCACCCAAGACGCCATCGTGAAAGGAGTGCAGTATGCCGCCAAAGCCCTCGCCCGTGGAAAACGATGAAGACATAGAGCTGGAGGATGAAGCAGTCGAATGCGAACCGTGCCCAGAAATGCGAGAACGCCACGGCACGAGCAAAAAGTTGCTTCCGCCAGCCGACATCGGACAAGAGGAAGCCATCAAATTGGTGGGGCAACTACTGGACGAACGACACTTCACGTTACTGCTGGATGAAACAGGGACAGTTGGCACTCCCGAAGGAGGGCCAATCTGCACATTGTTGAAAAACCGAATCCCTAAAGAGTTGCTTGATCGGGTTCGCCCTGTTATCCGGGCTGCGGCGACTCAGCAGGTCGCTGGCGGTAACCGAGTTGCGGCTGCTGGCGCTGGTGCAGGATTGCGGCTACGCGCCGATGGCTCGATGTCCAAAATTTCGGGCGTCCCAGGGCTGATTGAGCTGGAGGACCAAGATTATTGGCGCTTGGAGCCAGCACGGGATGGGACGGTTGGCTACAACGCAGACACCACCCGCGCCGGGCAAAAATACCCCTGTCGCCAGTCAGCGTGGACCGCAAAAGCTCGCATTTCACAGTTCAGTGCGATGTGTGAACTGGCTGCAACTGTTAGTAAGGCGTGGCGCGAGTCTATCCTATGGGTGCATCACGACATTCAGATGGAGAAGGCCTCCAAGACTCATCAGGATTACGTCATCGAAACAAGCAAGGGTATTACGCCATTCACCACAATCACGTGCAACAAGAGCTGGCGGACGGCGGCACATATTGACAGTGGCGACTTAAAGCAGGGCTTTGGCCTTCTGTGCTGCTTAGGG
>JAIQGD010000052.1 GCA_020072765.1 Terriglobia bacterium | reverse complement strand
GTGCTCGCCCTCCTGGACCACCTCGCCCCGCTGGTTGATCATCTGATTGCTCTCCCAGATGATGGCCCGGTCGGGCCTCGACTTGCTCTCCCGCATCTTGGCGATCCGGAACTTGACGTGCACGCTGTCCCCGATGTAGATCGGCCCGGTAAATTTCCAGTTCCACTCCAGCGACGCGATGTAGCGGGTGTCGGCGAAGGCCGGGATGCGCTTCTTCAGGCCCTCGACAAGGCTCAGGCCGAGCATGCCATGGGCGATGCGGGTCTTGTAGGCCGACTCGCGCTTGCAGAAGTCCTCGTTTGTGTGGATCTCGTCGTAATCCCCGGAGAGCATGGCGAACGCAGTGACATCCGCCTCGGTGACGGTCCGTATTGCAGTGCCGGAGCCTGGGCTCGAGACATCCATCGGCCGGATCGGTCTCCGGTGGCGGCGGCTCGGCGATCGCCGCGGCGTTGGGGCGGTCGGCGGTCACGGTTCCGGCGGCCGGCAGGATCTCCGGCTCGCTTGGCCGCGGCGCCGGCGCGCTCGCCGCCGCCGCGGCTCCCGCGATGCGGCGCTCCTGCGCCTCGCGCTCCAGGTCGCGCATGTGTCCCTCGAAATTCGAGCGCAGGTCGCCCGTGTGTCGCCGAAACTCGGCCATCACCTTGCCGAGGTTCCGCGCCAGCTCGGGAAGTTTCTCGGGCCCGAAAATAATCAGCGCGACAACGAAAATCACGATGAGATGAGGGATGCTCAGCATGGGGAACTGTGTGGCCGCTTCCTCCGCACCATTGTCGCATAATAGAAGAGGGCCCGGGGCGTGTCAAACGCGCGAAACGACTGTGCTATACTTGTGTTCTGGCGCGTGATGAGATCCCAGATGAAATCCTCCCCAAGTCCAACCGGCTCGGCGCGCGGTGCGCTGCTGCTGGTGCTGGTGCTGGCGGTGTCGGCGCTGCTCGGCGGCATCTATGGCCCCGCGGTCCGCGCCACGGCCGCCGGATCGGACGACCTCGAGGATTCGGTCCGCAGCTTCACCCACGTCCTCTCCATCGTCGAGCAGAACTACGCCGACCCGGTCGATAGCGATAAAGCCATCTACGACGGCGCCATCCCCGGCATGCTGCACGTCCTCGATCCTCATTCGAACTTTTTCGATCCCAAGCAGTACGCCCTGTTCCGCGAAGAGCAGGAAGGCAAATACTACGGCGTGGGCATGGTCGTGACCCAGCGCGAAAATCAGACCGTCGTCCAGTCGCCCTTCGTCAACTCCCCGGCCTATAAAGCAGGCATTCGCCCCGGCGATATCATCCTCAAGGTGGACGGCAAGAGCTGCACCGGGCTGACCACCACCGAAGTCGCCGACATGCTCAAGGGCGCCAAGGGCACCCCCGTGCGGATTTCCCTGGGGCGCGAAGGCTGGGACAAACCCATCGAAGTCACCGTCGTGCGCGATGAAATCCCCCGCCCCGGCGTCGAGTTCTTCACCATGGTCAGGCCGGGAATCGGCTACGTGCGCGTCTCGACCTTCAATGAGACCACCGATAGCGATCTCGCCGACGCCCTCCGCCACCTCGACAGCGCCAAACTTGAGGGCCTGATCATCGACCTGCGCAACAACGGTGGCGGGTTGCTCAAGCAGGCCGTGGGCATGGCCGACATGTTTCTGGACAAGAACGAACTGGTTGTCTCGCACCGCGGCCGGGCCTCTTCGGAAAGGCGCTACTACGCCGATCGTGGCAATCAGGGCCTGGCCCTGCCCCTGGTCGTGCTCGTCAACGGGCAGAGCGCCTCCGCCTCGGAAATTGTTTCCGGCGCCATCCAGGATCACGACCGCGGCTTGATCGTCGGGGAAATCAGTTTCGGCAAGGGGTTGGTGCAAACCCAGTTCCAGGTGGGCTCGGACACCGCCCTGCTGCTCACCACCGCGCGCTATTACACCCCCAGCGGCCGCCTCATCCAGCGCGATTACACCAACGAAACTCTCTACGACTACCATTACAACCCCAAGCCGCCCCGCGCCCCTGAGGTCAAGCTGACCGACGGCGGCCGCCAAGTATACGGTGGGGGCGGCATCACGCCGGACGTCGCCGTGGCGGCGCCGAAACCCAATGATTTCCAGGAGCAACTCGAGCGGCGCGGCGTGTTTTATCCCTTTGCCCAGGGCGTCGGCGATTTCGTGCGCTTCTATCTGGGCGAGAAGCCCGCCGTCACCAAGGAGTTTGTCGCCGACGACGCGGTGCTGGCCCGCTTGCGCAAGTTTCTCGCCGACCACCACGTTCCCTTCACCGAGCCCGACATCCAGCAGAATCTTCCCTGGTTGAAATGGCAGATCAAGCGCGAGGTCTTTACCACCGTCTTCGGCCTCAACGAAGGCTACAAAGTGGCCCTCGAAAACGATCCGCAATTGGACAAGGCCGTCGAGTCCATGCCCCAGGCCAAGGCCCTGTACACCAACGCCCGCAAGATCGTGGCCGAACGCCAGGCCGTCGCCCCCGAAAAACCCTAGCTAGTCGCTCTTCTCCGCCGGGCTTCTCCCATCTTGCACTTCAGCCGCTTCTCCGCCCTGCGTTCTGACGTGTCTCACCGCAAAATACTCGCTGGATCACAGCTTCAGAGCATGCAAAGAAAATTCTTGGGGTCATCCCGAGCGCAGCGCGTTGTTGGCGTTCCGGATGGTTTTGCGGAACGAGGGACCTCTTCATCTGCCTCCCGGCGACGCGGCCGCTGGAAGAGAAGTTCCTCGTCGCTCCCCTCCTCGGAATGGCAGACAGAGCCAGTCAGGTCGCCATGGCAGTGTGAATCGATTTCCTGCGGAGTGCTTTGTCTACTTCGGTGGCGCCGCTTCCAGCTTGGCCAGGGTCTGCCTGGCCTCGGCGGAATCCTCGGCGCTGGGGGCCAGTTTCAAATACCGCCGCAACTGAGCGGCTTGGCCGCGCGCATCCCCGTTGCCCGCGTAGATGCGCGCCAGCAGCATATGCAGCTGCGGCAGATGGTTCCACTTGTCCAGTTTGACGGCGTCGAGCGCCTTGGCTTCCGCCTCGGCGGGGCGATCGCTGTAAAACGCGGCGCTCGCGCTGTAGTACAGCGCGTAGAAATTGTTCACCGGGTCGAGGTCCAGCGCCCGCACGGCCAGCCTTCCTACTTCCTGCCAATCCTTCGCTTGCGCCGCAAATTCCGCCAGACACAGATACGGCGCCACATAGCCGACATCCACCCGCTGCGCCTGCAGGCACGCGCCGCGCGCGTCCTCGGTCTTGTGCTCCTCGTTCAGAATCTGGCCCAGCACCACCCACGCCGCCGCATAGTCCGGGTACACCTCAATGGCTTTGCGCGCGTGCTCCTCGGCCACGGACAACTTCTTGTCCTTCAGCGCCCCACACGCCTTCTGATATTGGCTCGCGGCCTTGCCCGGGATGCGCAGCCGCGCCACGCTCACCGCCGGGCTGTGCAACCCGGACTCCGTCCACGAATTACACGCTTCCGCATTCGTGAGCTGATAGACGTCGCCGGAATCCGGACCTGTGCCCACTATGGGCGCCATGTCGCCCGCCGCAGGGTTCTTTGTCGATGGTGTTCCAGATGACCCAGGCTTCCCCGGCATGCCGTCGAAGGGGTCTTTGGCCAGTTGCGCCCATACGGGAACCGTTGGCGGCTCCTCCCGCTGCCAACACACCATCCGAGCTGGCTGCGCATATTCTCCACCGTACTTCAATAGTAATCCAAGCATCCGCCACCCGCGCAACCTATTTCTAGCGGCGCGCCGCTCCCGCGCAGCGCAACCGGGCAGGCTTTCGCATCGGGCATGTACCGGCGGATCCGACGGTTTCACACGGAGGAATCCGAATCGAAGGAAATAACGAGAGAAAGGCGCATCGCCGAGGCCTGGGACGTCTAGCCTGGCGCCTGCCGGCGCAAACCGCGGGAGATGGTGGACGTGGCCGGGCTCGAACCGGCGGCCTCCTCGTTGCGAACGAGGCGCTCTCCCAACTGAGCTACACGCCCACCGCGCTTTTCATTCTAGCAAACGTGCGCAGCACCGCCAATCAGCTTCGCGCACTCTATTTTCGCCCCGCGCCGTCCCCGCACCTCGGCGGCCCGGCCGCCGCCCCGCCCAGCATGTACAATAGGCCTATGCCCATCCGGCTCATCGCCATGGATATCGACGGCACGCTGCTCGATAGCCGCACCGAACTGCCCGAGAACAACGCGCGCGCCATTGCCGAAGCCGCCGCGCGCGGCATCGAAATCCTGCTCGTCACCGGCCGCCGCTTCGACTTTGCCCGCGCCGTCGCCGACGCCCTGCCCTGCGACCTCCACCTGATCGTCAACAACGGCGCGCTCATCAAATCCAAAACCGGCCAGACCCACCAGCGCCTGCTTCTTCCCGCCCAGACCGCGCGCCAAGTGCTCGAATTCACTCCCGAGTTCCGCTCCGACGCCGCCGTCTTTTTCGACCGCCCCCGCGCCCGCCAGGTCATTCTCGAACGCGTGGACTGGGACGATCCCGTCCGCGGCGGATATTTCCGCCGCAACCGCGAATACATCGCCGAAGTAGCTCCCCTGGCCAACTGTCTGGATGGCGACGACCCCATTCAGATCATGTACGTCGGCGCGTGCCACAAAATGCGGGAGGCCAAGCGCCTGCTCGAACATCTGCCCATCGCCGGAGCCTTCACCCTCGCCGTCACCGAATACGAAGATCGAAACCTGTCCCTCGTCGACGTCTTGCGTCCCGGAGTGAACAAGGGCGCGGCGCTGGCCGGCTGGGCCCGTCAGCGCGGCATCGCCCGCGAAGAAATCATGGCCCTGGGAGACAATTGGAACGACCGCGAAATGCTCGAATTCGCCGGCCTGCCCGTTCTGATGGGCAATGCCGTCCCCGAGTTGAAATCGCTCGGCTGGCGCGTTACCCTGTCCAACGACGAATGCGGTGTCGCCCGGGCCATTCGCCGCCATGTCTTCGGCGAATAGCTCGCGGCTCGTCGTTTGTTGTAGGGGCGCTGCTTGCTGCGCCCCGATGCAGTCAATCGGGGCTGCGCCCTGCCAAGCAGGAAGATTTGCAGGCCATTTGTGGAACCGCATGCTCGTCCGTAGCAGATAAAAATCTACGAAATAAGCCTATAAGGGGGTTTGAATGAAGGTCTGGATCGGAATAGCAGCGCTTTTGGTGATCAGTTTGGCGAGCAGCGCACCCGCCCCGGCGCAGATGCCGGCAGGCCCCCAGAATCCCACGATTGCTTCGACACTCGATTTTCAGCTTTCCATCGTCGAGATGGAATTTGTCTCCGCCGCCGAGGCCATGCCCGAAGACAAGTATTCCTTCGCCCCCACCAGCGGCGAATTCAAAGGCGTGCGCACCTTTGCCCAGCAGGTGAAGCACGTCGCCGCATCCAACAATCGCTTTTTCGGCGCGATTCTCGGGCAAGCCGTCTCGACGGGCCCGGCCGAAGGCGAAGGCTCCAACGGCCCCGATTCGATTCAGACGAAGGAACAGATCGTGAAATACCTGCGCGATTCGTTCGCGCTCGGGCACAAGGCTATCGCCACGATCACACCGGAGAATGCGCTGGCCACGGTGAAGACTCCGCCCATACCGTTTCTGAAGACGCCGCTGGCGCTCGCCGGCTTTGCCTCCGTGCATGTCATGGATCATTACGGCCAGGTCGTCGAATACCTGCGCATGAACGGCCTGGTTCCGCCCGCCAGCCGTCCGCGTCCCGCTGCCAACCGCCCTCCAGCCCCATGAGACGCGGCGCCATCTGCGGCGTTGTCGTCCTAGCTGCGCTCGCGGCTCCTCGGGCGCGCGCCGATTACGCCGTGCTGCGCTCGGGCGTGCGGCTGCATGTCGCCGGGTATGAACGCAAGGGCGATCGCGTGCTCCTCGCGGTCACCGGCGGCATGGTGGACATTGCGGCCAGCGATCTGGCCAGCATCGAACCGGAAGACACTTTTCAGGCTCTGCCGGCAGCTCCCCAGGCCCCTTACGGCGACCTGGTCCGGGCCGCCGCGCAAAAACATGGCGTGGACGAAAAACTCATCCGGCGGGTGATTGCGGCGGAATCCAACTTCAATCCGCAGGCCGTCTCGCGCAAACAGGCCCTCGGATTGATGCAGTTGCTGCCGAAGACCGCGGCGCACTACGCCGTGGCCAATGCCTTCGATCCCGCCGCCAATATCGACGCCGGCACGCGCTACCTGAAGGAACTCCTCGACCGCTACCGCGGCGATCTCCGCCTGGCCCTGGCCGCCTATAACGCCGGCCCGGAGATGGTCGACCGCTATGGCGGTGTGCCCCCGTTCCGCGAAACGCGCAACTACGTCCAGCAGATCCTCGCCGCCGTCGCCGCCGATTCTCCGGCCACGCCACGCCGCTAAGCCCTAACAGCTTGCGCCACAAGCCACGATCCTGTCATTCCGAGGAGCGAAGCGACGAGGAATCTCTCTTCGTGCGCGCGCATCGCTGACGGCCAGTCCGAAGAGAGATCCCTCGCTCCGCTCGGGATGACACGCAAACAACCTTCTCCGCACGCCGCTAATCGCGCCGCCGTGCCTTCACCACCAGGTTGACCATCGGAACGTGGATCGCACCCTCAGCATCCATGGGGCTCCGCTCGACATAGCGATCGATCACTTCGCGCAGAAACGCCGGACGCTTCTCCGCCTCGATCCGCTCCGCATACGGCATTCCCGTGGTGCGCAGCCAACCCTCGAAAGCTTCCCGGCCCGCATGCGCCACATCGCGCTCCACCACCCCCAGCCGCTCCACGATGAATCCGCACTGCTCCAGCCACGGCCCGTACTCCTCCATCCCGTAAAAGCCGTAGGGGCTCTCAAAACCCTGAAAACGAGCCCTCCACGTCGGCGCCCGCATGACCGCGTTCAGAACTTCCTGCAGCCCTCCCAGCGTGCCCCGTGCTCCAAACGTGAGATGCAGATCTCCCCGAGGCTTGAGGGCCTGAACAATGCCCCGCAGCACGGCCAGATGATCTTTCACCCAGTGCAGCGCGGAGGTCGAAAAAACCAGGTCGAATTCGGCGTGAAATGGCAGCGCCGTCGCGTCCATCGTTTCAAAGGTGAGATGGGAATGGAGGGATTGCTGCGTTTCCCGGGCCGCCGCGATCATTTCCGGCGAGCTGTCGATGCCGACCACCCGGCCGCGCGGCACTCTTTGCGCCAGCACGGCGGTCAATCTTCCATCGCCGCAGCCGATGTCCAGCACGGCTTCGCCGCCGGAGAGTTCCAGCAATTCGATGTGCTTCCGCCCGAACTCTTCCTGGATGCGCGAATTGCGCGCGTAATCCCGCGCATCCCACGCGAAGGCCTTGCCGGATGCGGATGCCTCGCTGGACACTCCGCGCCGCCCTACTGGGTGGCGGGCTTTTCGCCCAGACGCCGCATGCGCTCCTGCAACTTCTTGCGCAGCGGTCCGGGCGCGTTGGGATTGAAGGCCACCAGGTACCACAGCGGCTGGCTGCGGTCGCGGCTCAGGCGCGAAAGCGTCGGCCCGTCCGTGTTCGGATGGCGCGCGATATTCTCGCGGATCGCCGCGTAGGGATGGTGCGATAGCCGCGTCAGCGTCTTCGGCGCCACCTTCGGATGCTCGCTGATCAGCCGCAGCAAATAGTAATCTTCCTTCGGCGTCTCCCGCGCTCAGCACCGTCGCCACTTTTTCGTCCCACCCGGCATTGATCCGGTTCAGCTCCTGCGTCCGCGCGTGGATCAACTGCTCGATCACCCGCGCCTCCTGCTCGCGCCGGGCCGCCGGCAGCGCGCTCCGCTCCACCGAATCGAGCACGCGCAGCAGATGCTGCCGCTCGCCAAACACGATCTGCGAAGTCCGCGCCATCTTCCCCTTGGTTTGTGCTCGCACTAAATCGGAACGTCTCATGTGTAGGTCACCCCGCGAATGTCATGAGTCCCAAAAATTGACCCGCGGCCGCTGGCCGCGTGCCTGCCTCCATGGCACTTCCGTTGCCCGCCACCCACTTCACGGGTGCGCCGCCACAGGACGGAAGGGCGGGGTTTCAACCCCGCCGAACACCCTGCACCTTCTTCAGTGGTTTTAACCCCTGAAGCCTGGCACCGACTCCCTCAGCAGCCTGCTAAGCCGGCAAGCCCCGGACCCGGCCGTAGACACCGCTACCGCGCCGATTCCGCCGGCCCCGCCATTGCCCGCTGGCACCGCGCACCGTAAACAACCATGCGAATTATCTAGCGCGCCCCAAGTGGAGTAAAGCAGCGTCCCACCCCATGTTCCATAGCCAGCAATAGATGGTTCTAGAACCATCCCAGGACCGAGAGCCCTCAACGGCCGCAGCGGGATTCCAGCCTGCGTCGCGCTCGAACCGACACTCAAGGCGTGTGTGACAGGGCGTCGAGCTTCTTCTGCACGTCGGGAGCGGATTTGGAGTTGGGGGCGAGTTCCAGATACTTCTTGTAGGCGTCGCGCGCTTCGGCGTTGCGATTCACTTTCACAAGCGCATCGCCGAGATTCATGTAGGTAACGACCCGCTTCGGATCGAGTTGGATGGCTTTCTGAAACCAATAAAGTGATAAATCGTACTTCCCCTCCCTGTAAAAGGCGAATCCGAGGTTGTCGGCGTACTCCGGATTCTTGTCGCCCGCCAGAAGCGATGCCTGCTCAAATTTGATTCGTGCCGACACATAATTCCTCGTCCGCATTTGTTCCAGGCCTTCCTGGTTTAGCTGGGCTGGATCTGGGGGAAGGGGCGGTGGCGGAGGAGCAGGAGGAAATGGCCCAGGCGCGGGAGGGCCGGGGACATAAATGCTATTCAAGAGCTTGAAGACATGATTTTGGTTGTCGTCCCAATTCGTGACGTAAATGTCTTTTGGCCCCTCCTCGTTTTCGCTGAACGAAATATCTGTTCCATAGATGGCACATACACCGTCTTCTGCACCATACCCGCCAGTGAAACCGAAGTCCGTCAGGCACATCTTCTGCCGCGTTAGCTCTTTGCCCGACCTGTCGAACACAACCAATATGGGATACTCCCGATTTCCATATGTCATGGAGTCGATCACAATTTCTTTCTGTCCGTCTCCGTTCACGTCCTCGAAATGAATGTTCCCGTTCAGAATGTTGAACAACGGAGAGTCCCAGAGCATTACGTAGCGCCGCTCGCGCATTTCTCCATAAACGAGTCTTGCCGTAGAGGAGTGAGGCTGAGCATGAATCAGCGCGACAAGCGACTGTGCTTCACCTTTCTCTCCTCCCAGCCTTCCCTCCCAAATTGCGATATTGAGGCTCGTTTCCACTGCGCCAGGTGTGGGAAAGCCGTCGTTGTTCAGCATGCTCATATTGAAGGGGATCATCCTCGCCGATTTCAGAATCTCGCTTGCGATCTGGGGGGCTCCTTCCGGCAGTTCGTCCTTCTCGTAAAGCTTCTGTAGATTGAAATGAATCTTAATCGAGTTCCATTTGAGGACGGCGTGCGGATGGACATCGGCGTTCGGGTCGCGGGGTCGCCAAAGCAATGCGTCAGCGATGAATGCAAAGTCCTGCGCGTCGAACACGCGGACACCTTGCTCAGCCAAGGCTTGCTCCAGTGCGCTCTGGGAGTCCGGACACGGTGAGAGAGTGAAGTCCATCCAATATCTAACACTGGAATCCCAAATTGCGGGTTTGCCAAACACGCTCTGAATACAGCTGATGGTCGAATCCAGCTTTGACATCCCGAGGTTGCGGAAGGTTGAATCCGCCGGCCCGGCGCTCAAGGCAAAGGCCACAACAGGAACCACGGCCGCCAAGAGGAGAAATTTATTGGGCTTCGCTCGAAGCATAGCTCGTGGCTCCAGCGTGGATGATGCTTCCATCCGCATATCCGCGACCGTTCGGGTTATACATCTTGAACACGCCTTTCCATTCCTGCTCCCACAAGCTCTCAGTACAACTGGTCGGCGGGTGGCTCAGCTTTGCCCGCCTCTCGGCCCGCGGTTTGATCCTAACCCACGCGGCACATCATACCAGCGCGGTACTGTACTCGGGAGTATGTTGCGGGAGTATGTTCTGCGGGTGCCCCATCCTTCGCGAACTGTGCTAAGGGTGGGGCTTTTCCGCCCCCTTCCTCGCATCGCAACCGGATACGCCTCAGCGGAGAAAGGGATTGTGTTCGCGCTCCTCACCGATGGTGGTGGGATCGCCGTGGCCGGGAATGACCACGACTTCGTCGGGAAGGACGAGAAGTTTTTCGTGAATCGACTTCATAATCTGCGGATACGACCCGCCGGGCAGATCGGTGCGGCCGATACTGCCCTGAAACAGCGTATCGCCCGCCAGCAGGCGCGGCACCGCCGGCGCATGATCGGGCGGGTGAGCGTGGGCGTGATCGTGTGGGTGCGGGGCGGCATTGGGTTCCACAACGAGGCTGATGCTCCCCTGCGTATGGCCGGGCGTGTGCAGAATCTGCGCCGCAAACCCGCCCCAGCGCAGTTTGTCGCCTTCCTTCACAAAATCGTCAATGCGCACCATCTCCGGCGTAGGCACTCCGATCCACTGGGCCTGAGTCTCGAGCGTGGTATACAGGTGGAGATCGTCCTTGTGGATCAGGACGGGCGCTCCCGTGGCGCGATGCAGCTTCGCGAGGCCGCCGACGTGGTCAATGTGCGTGTGTGTGCTGACGATGGCCATCACCTTGAGGTTGTCCTGGCGGAGAATCTCGAGGATGTAATCCACCTCGTCGCCGGGATCCACCACGATCGCCTCGTGCGTCTCCGCGTCGCCAAGAATCGAGCAATTGCACTGCAACAATCCGACGGGAATCACTTTGTGGATGAGCCGTTCGGGCATTAAACGGCAGTATAACAGCAAAATCCGAGCCGCTTGGAATGTAGAGTGTGTTTGGTAACTCGAGATTCTTTGTGGGTCGCGGCTTCAGCGCGCCGCTTGCGTCCCGGACAGCAGTCGGGACCGCGACATAAGACCCACAAAATGAGAACGGCTTTAGCCGCTGAAGCTCCCTGCAACGGTCCTCGCCCGGGTTACTCGGCGGGAGAGGAATTTGCGGCAGGTGATGGTGCGGCAGGCTGCTGCTCGGGAGGCAATCCGGCGGCGACCAGCGACTCGACGCGGGCCAGCAGTTCCCCCCGGCGATCGAGGGTGTACTCGGAGGCGTCCACGGCCGGCCCGAAGCGGATGGTCACCTCGCCCGGACGCAGCGTCCACTTCCCTTTCTGCATCAGGTTCTGCGCCCCCACGATCGACACCGGCACCACCGGAGCCCCGGCCTGAATCGCCATCACAAACGTGCCCTTCTTGAAAGGCCGCATTCGGCCGTCGGGGCTGCGCGTGCCCTCCGGAAACACCGCGAACGACAGACCCTCCTTCAAGCGCCGCGCGGCGATGTCCACGCTGGCCGTGGCGGCTTCCCGGCTGGCGCGGTCCACGGGGACAAACTGCGCCACGCGCATCGCGGTGGCCAAAATCGGAATGCGGAAAACCTCCTTTTTGGCAAGGAAGGACACCCGGCGCGGAATCACGGCCACCAGCGCGGGCGGATCGAGGTTCGAGGCGTGGTTGGCCGCGAAGATGCACGCGCGCGGCGGAATTTTTTCCAGGCCTTCGACGCGGATGCGCAGTCCGGCCATCCGGCACGCCACCCGAATCGCCCGGGTCGCCGTGGCGTACAGCAGCTCCGGGTTGCCCACCAGCAGACTCCACACGATCAGCCACGGGAAGACGAGAACAATCCCCAGAGCCATAAACGCGACGACAGCGCAGGTGCGGATCATGACGAGAACGAGTTCAACGTGAACCCCATAGCGGGCTGCGGGAGAAGGGGCATTTTAGGGGGTCGGAGCTTCCAGCTCCGACATAAGACACGCTCTTTCATCAGGGGTTTTAACCCCTGAGGCACCGGTTTTGACTTCTTCCGCAAACTGTTGGAACCGCGAGTGCATGCAGGCAACATATCAGTCGGTGCTGCCCCGCAGAAGGCCTTCGCGGATGCGTCGCTGGCGGCTGGAGGCATGCGGAATCTCGGAGATGGAATAGCGCATCCTCGTGGCCGTGCCCAGCGCGTAGGAAATCGTCAGCTTTTCGCCGTCGCGCTCCACGCGCAGCGCCACCTTCTCCCCCGGCGAAAGATTCTGCAGCGCCGCCACGTCGGCCCAGGTGGCGGCCTTGCCGTTCCACTCGACCACGGTATCGCCCACCCGCAATCCGGCGGCTTCCGCCGGCCCTCCCGGCTCGACCCAAGCCACGCCGAGCCGCATCTCAAACGCGCTGGCGGGCGAAAATCCGATGTCGGCCGTCTGCAGGGCTTCCACCTTCAGAGCCAGACCGGCCAGCGCGAGAAACGAGTCGTAGGGAATATCCTCCGTCCCCACGACGTACCGCCTGAAAAAATCCTCCAGGCTCGTGCCGGCCACTTCCTCGGCCGCGGCGCGAACCCCTTCGCTCTCCTTGTAGAAGGTGTGCTGCTGCGCGTACCCGGCGTACAGCCGCCGCAGCACGTCGTCGAGCGACTTGCGATTCTCGGTGGCCTCCCGAATCGTCAGGTCGAGCAACACGCCGAGAAGCTGCCCCTTGTTGTAATACGAGATGCTGCGGTCGGGAGCGCTGTAGGCATCATATTTTTCCAGCCACGTATCCAGGCTCGATTCTTCCGCGCTCTGCCATTTCCGCGCCGGCCGCCCTTCCAGCTGCTCGATCTGCCACGCCAGGTCGCCGTAGAACTGGCTCTTCGGCCACAGCCCCGTGCGCTCCAGCGTATAGGCGCTGTACGCGCTGGTGACGCCTTCGGCGAACCACAGCGCGCGCGTGTACTGCTCCCGCGTGTAATCCACGGGCTCCAACGCTTGCGGACGAATGCGCTTGACGTTCCACGCGTGGAAGAATTCATGCGCGGCCAGCGCCGCGGCATTTGCCACCGACGTGTCGGCAATCGCGGTCGAATTCGAGTGCTCCATCCCGCCCCCGCCCACTTCGGCGTACCGGCCAACGTGAAAAATAAACGTGTACTCCTTGCGCGCGGAATCGAACGGCGCGCCGCCCATCAGTTGCAGTTCGTACTTCGTGATGGCGCGCAGGCAATCTTCCAGGAATTTCTTGTCCCACTTCTCCGCGTCCACCACCACGCGGAAGTGCGCCCCGGCGTTGTCGAATTCGAACTGCGAGAATTTCCCCGCCTCCACCGGCGCGTCGACCAGAGCGTCGTACCCGCTCGCCGCGAACGAGTTCGCCCGCGCACCGCCGGGAAGCTCCGCGGCCACCCGCCATCCCTCGGGCACGTCCGTGAACGTGACCTCCGCCGCCTCGGCGCGGCGCTCCGGCACGTACAGCAGGATCTCCGCAAAATTCAGAAACGCGTGATGCGCGTTGAGCTGCGAGTTGAACGGCCCGGGCTCGTCCCATTCCACCGCATAGTCGATCTCCACGTCGTCATGCACAGGCTGCGCCTGAGACGGTGGCATGGAGATCCGCCAGGTCTGTTTGTCGATCGGTTGTACGGAGAGCCCCAGCGATCCCGTGCTGTGCGCGACCGCATGCAGGCCGCGCACGCGGTAGGCGAAGTCGCGCACCTGATAAATCGCGTTCCACGCGGGCATGGCCACCACGATCTCCGGCCGCTCCGCCTCGACCGTCATGGCAATGTGCAACACGTGCTGTTCGGGATGCGCCAGCGATACCTGGTACCGAATCGTGGCGCCCGCCGGCCCCGCCGCGGCCAACATCAGCACGCACGCAAACAGCGCCACACAAACCGCCCGCCACATCCCATCACCGCAAACGGCGCTGCCGGACCAACGCTTCATGCGCGCCCACCGGCACGGCCGGCCAGCTTTTCCAGAAGCTTCCCGGTGAGGCCGTCGAAACTCCCGTTGGACATGATCAGGACCATGTCCCCGGCCGCGCCCTTCTCCAGCAGATACTCCACAATTTCTTCCGTGGCGCCAAAAGCCTGGGCTACGCAGCCGCGGGCGCGCGTCGCCGCGGCGATGGCTTCGGGCGACAGCCGGTCCTTCTCCTCGATCAACTGCGCGCGGCTGACGGGCCCCAACAGCACGCCGTCGGCCAGCGCCAGCGCGTCGGGCAGCGCTTCCTGAAACACTTTGCGCCGCATGGTGTTCGAGCGCGGCTCCACCGCCGCCCAGATCTTGCGCCCCGGCCAGCGCGTCCGCGCCGCCTCGATGGTCAGCCGGATGGCGGTGGGATGGTGCGCGAAATCCTCGACCACCAGCACGCCCCCGGCTTCTCCCTTGATCTCCATGCGCCGCCGCACGCTCTCAAACGTGCCCAGCGCGCGCTCGATCGCTTCCCGCTCGACGCCCCGGCCGTGCGCCAGCGCCACGGCCGCCAGCGCGTCCAGCACGTTGTGGCGTCCCGCGACCGGAATGCGAATGCGCGCCGCCTCTCTCCCGCGATGCGCGACGCGGAACTCCGTCGCCGAGTCCTGCCACAAGATATCCCCCGCGCACCAGTCGCACTCCGGCGTCAGCCCAAACGTCTCCACGCGGCAGAACGCCTTGGCCGTGACCTCTTTCAGCTCGGCACTCTCGCCCCAGATCAGAATGCGGCCCCGCCGCGGCACCAGGTTCACCAGGCGGCGAAACTGCAGCGCGATCGACGCGAGATCGGGATAAATATCGGCGTGGTCGTATTCCAGCGAAGTGAGGATCAGTTCCTCGGGATGATAGTGCAGAAATTTTGGCGCCTTGTCAAAAAAGGCCGTGTCGTACTCGTCGCCTTCGATGATGAACTCTTCGCCGCCGCCCAGGCTGTAGCTGCGGTCGCCGAAGTTCGGCGCCACCCCGCCGATCAGAAAGTCCGGCCGGCGCCCGGCGGTCTGAAAGATCCACGCCAGCATCGCCGTGGTCGTGGTCTTGCCGTGCGTCCCCGCCACCACAATCGAACTGCGCCCCGGCAAAAAGTATTCCTCGAGCAACTGCGGCATCGAGCAGTACGGAATCCGCTCGTCCAGAATGTGCTCCAACTCCGGATTGCCGCGCGAAATGGCGTTGCCAATCACGGCCAGATCCGGCGCGGGCTTGAGATTTTCCGCGCGGTAGCCCTCGTTCCACGAAATGCCCAGCGAGCGCAACAGCGTCGAGGCCGGCGGATACACGTTGACGTCGGAGCCGGTCACGCGAAAGCCGCGCTCGGCCAGCATGCCCGCCACCGGAGCCATGGCGGCCCCGCCGATGCCCAGCAGGTGAACGTGCCGGATGGCCGGCTTGGAAAGTCCCGAGGTCATGGCGCGCACGCGGGTTCCAGAATTTCCAGCGTCGGCGGCGCGCTCCCTGCCGCTACTGTGGACAGTCGCGCGCGCACGCCCAGCGGAAGCGTCAGCGCGGCCCGCGCCGTGTGCCCCACCGGCGCGCCCCAAACCATCGGCAGGCCCAGCGGCCCGAGAATCCGTCGCGCGACGTCCCGGACGCTTTCGCCCCCCGCCGGCGGCTCGCACTCCGGAAAATCGCCAAGGACCAACCCGGCCGCCTCGCGCAATTTTCCCGCCTGCCGCAAATGCACCAGCGCGCGATCCACCTGATACGGTTTCATGCCGCGGTCCTCGATCACCAGGATCGCCCCGCGCGTATCGAGTTCCCACGGAGTCCCCAGCGCCGCCTCGACCAGCGTCAGGCATCCCCCGAGCAGCACGCCTTCAGCGGTCCCAGACACGAGCGCCTCCCCTTCCAGAGCGAGCGTCCACCCTTGCTTCGTTTCCGTGACCGCGCGCGTGAAACTGGCGCGGTCGTAGCCGTGCGATGCGCCGGCGCCGCGATCGAAATTCTGCGCCACCATGGGGCCGTAGAACGTCACCCAGCCGAATCTCTGCCAGAAAAATATCTGCAGTGAAGTGATGTCGCTCGATCCCAGCAGAATCTTCGGCGCGCCGGGCGCGGCCCGCAAGCCCTCGAGGAGATAATTGGAACCGTATCCACCCCGCGAGCAAAAAATCGCGCGCGAGTCAGCTTCCGCCAGCGCCGCTTCCAGCGCACCGCGCCGCGCTTCCGCCGAGCCGGCGAAATAGCTCTCCTGCGCCAGCACGCTGGCGCGGTCCATCACCGGCGCATAGCCCAGCCGCGCAATTTCCTCACAGCCGTTTTGCAGGTGATCCGGCTTCACGGGGCTGGCGGGCGAGAGGATGCGGATTCGGTCGCCCGGGCGCAGCGCAGGAGGCTTGAGAGGTGGCGGCATCTGGCGCAATCGAGAATAAGGAATTTTTGCCGCCGCGTCCAGACGCCGCGACACACGGCGAGCGTTAAGAGTTACCACTTCCCGGCGCGCGCCCTGCCGCCGGGAGTCGCGCCGCTCACTGCACCGTGAACGTGACGCCTGCCGACGTGCCGCCGCCCGGCGCGGGATTGGTCACCGTGATGCTCGGCGTGGCCGCGGATACCATGTTGGCGGTGGGAATCAAGACCATCAGGCGCGAGCCGCTCACGTACGCCGTCGCCAGCGGGTTCCCGTTCCATTCCGCCACCGAACCATCCACGAATCCCGAGCCGCTCACGGCCACCTCAAGATCCGTCCCGCCCGCCGGCACGCTCGCCGGGGAAAGCGACCCGATCGACGGAGCCGGATTGTTCGGCCCGTTGACCGGATAGGTCAGCGACGGCGAGGCCACGACCAGTCCGGGAGTGCTCACCGAAACGCTGCCGAAACCCGCCGTCAGAATGTCCTGCGATGTAATCGCGGCGGTCACCTGATTCGCCGTCAGGTAGGTGGTGGTGCGCTCGCTGCCGTTCCACGTCACCACGTCGTTCGCCGCGAAGTTTGAGCCATTCACCGTCAAGGTGAAGTTCGGCCCGCCTGCCGTCGCGCTCGGCGGAGAAAACGACCCAATCGCGGGCGCACCCGGCTGCAGCGCTTCGATATTGAAGCTGATCGCCCCGGACGTCCCGCCGCCCGGCGCGGGATTAAACACCGTCACCTGCACGAGCCCGGGATTCACCACGTCCGACGCGGGGATCAACACCATCAGCTCGCCCGTCCCGGCGTTGTACGTGCTGGAACGAGCCGCGCCGTTCCAGTAGCCGAACGACACGCCCTGCCCGGTGGAAATGAATCCCGTCCCTTTGATAAACAGCGTGAAATTCTGGCTGCCCGCCGTGATGTTCGACGGAAACAGATTGGTGATAATAGGCGTGGGGTTAAACGCAGACGTCCCGCTCTTGCTGCCGCACCCTCCCAAGAGCCCGATCATTCCTGCTACCGACAGTGCGGCCCAGCGCAATCGCTTCAAGCCCTGCCTCCTTGCGAATTTTCATGCGGATCCCGAAGCCGCCCGCCACCAGCAGCCGGGAAAGCGGAACGAGGGAAACAGCAGACCGCCGGCAACTCCCCCTGCCCAATACACAAGATTGATAGCATCCCGCTGTGCGGCACGTCAACTTCGGATTCGGGATGCGCCCGAAGGGTTGCCGGCGGCATCTTCACCGAAAATGCCGCGCGCTACAGCGCGGTCACCGGGCGTATGGGGCGGGCCTCGCAGTGGGCGTTCAGGGCGCTCAGCCGCGTCACCAGATCGCGCTCCTGGGGCACGGTGACCTCGGCCTCAAATTCCGCCAGCAGGGATCCGTCGGTCCGGTGCGTGTTCCATCTCCGCGTGGTGATTCCCAGTTCGTCCACGATCCGGCGGACGCGCTCGGCGATATCGTCGCTCGTAGCCGTCACGCGAAAATTCATCAGCCGCAGGTGCAGGCCAAACCGCTGCTCCAGCCGGCCGATCACCACCAGCGACGCCAGCAGGATCGCCGCGGCCACCACGCCGATGCCATACATCCCCGCACCCACCGCCATGCCGATGCTGGCCACCACAAAGATCGTCGCCGCGCTGGTGATGCCGATCACCGTCCCCCGCTCGCGAATCACCACACCCGCGCCGATGAATCCGATTCCGGGAATGATCTGCGCGGCGATGCGCGTATGATCTCCGCCGAACGCGCTCGCCATGTCGTAGGAAAGAATCGTGAACAGCGCCGCGCCCAGGCAGATCAGCATGTTGGTGCGAATCCCGGCGGGCTTGTGGCTCAGTTCGCGCTCCAGGCCAACGGCGCCGCCCAGCACCGCCGCCACCAGAAGCCGCGTGATCTCGTAGGTGTTCAGGCCATGCAGCATCGTGCCCCCTTCCGCATCCTACGCGGATTCTACACCCCTTGCGGGTCACACGGAGTACGCCAGGGCCCTCTCGAAAAGCGCTATGCCGCCACTGCTACAGCTTGAACGTCGTCAGGCGTGCGAAGCGCCGGGCCCGAGCCACGATCTCCTTGCGCGTGACGCTCGCCAGCCGCTCGACGCCGAATCGCTCCACCGTGAAGCTCGCGAGCACCGAGCCATACACCATCGCCGAGCGCAGCGTCTGTTCGTTGGCGCGCCCCGCCCCCGCCAGATACCCCATGAAGCCGCCCGCAAACGTGTCGCCCGCTCCGGTCGGGTCGCGCACCTCCTCCAGCGGAAAGGCGGGCACCGAAAAAATAAACCCGTCGTGGATCATGAGCGCGCCGTGCTCGCCGCGCTTGATGATCAGTGTGCGAGGGCCCATCTTGAACACGTGTTTGGCGGCGCGCAGCAGGTTGTGCTCGCCGGTCAGCTGGCGCGTCTCGTCGTCATTGATGGTCAGGATATCGACGTGCTTCAGCGTCTCGCGCAGCTCGGCGGGCGTGCCCTCGATCCAGTAATTCATGGTGTCCAGGCCGGCGACCTTCGGCTTGCGCTTCACCTGCTTGAGCACGGACCGCTGCAGCGACGGATCGATGTTGCCGAGAAAAATGTAGGACGAGTCCAGATACGGGTCCGGCAGCGTGGGGCGAAACCCGGCGAACACGTTCAGCTCGGTCGCCAGCGTCGTCCGCTCGTTCATGTTCAGGCTGTAACGCCCCGCCCAGAAAAACGTCTTGCCGGAGGCGTGCTCCAGGCCCGTCAGATCGATCTTGCGCCCGCGGAAGACGGCCTTCTCCTTGTCCGTGAAATCGTCTCCGACAATGGCCACCATGCGCACCGGCGTGAAGTGGCTGGCGGCCAGCGCGAAATAGCTCGCCGCGCCGCCCAGCGTGCGCTGCGCCCGGCCGTACGGCGTTTCGATGTCATCAAAGGCAACCGATCCGACGACGAGAAGTGACATGAGCTCTCCGTGTTCTCAGCAGGCTGCTTCGCACAGCTCTGTGTTGGTGTCTGCCGCCACTACGAAATGTATTTGCCGATGATCGGCGCCAGGCGCTTCTTCGTCGCGGCCGGAATGCGTGCGCGGTCGGTGAGCACCGCGTGGGCCAGGGCGGAGCTGCATTTGCACGTCCGCGCGCCATCGAGCCCGCGCACGGCCTCGCGGATGGCGCGCTGCGCGTTTTCGGCGTTCTTGTTCAGGTTGCCGATGATCTCATCCAGCGTCACGGCGTCGTGTTGCGGATGCCAGCAATCGTAATCGGTGATCATCGCCAGCGTGGCGTAGCAAATCTCCGCCTCGCGCGCCAGCTTCGCCTCGGTGAGGTTGGTCATGCCGATCACGTCGAAGCGCTGCTGGCGATACGTGTTGGATTCGGCCAGCGTGGAAAATTGCGGGCCCTCCATGCACACGTAGGTGCCGCCGCGATGCGCCTTGACGCCCGCGCGGTCGCACGCGCCCGCCAGGTGCTCGGACAGCGCCGGGCACGTGGGCTTGTCGAAGGTGATATGGGCCACGATCCCGCCGCTGAAGAACGTCGCGATGCGCCCGCGCGTGCGGTCGAAAAACTGGTCGGGAATCAGGAAATCCAGCGGCGGCAGATTCTCGCGCAACGAGCCCACCGCGCTCACCGAAATAATCCGCTCGACGCCCAGCATTTTCAGCGCGCAGATATTGGCGCGGTAGTTGATTTCGCTCGGCGAAAACAGATGGCCGCGGCCGTGGCGCGAAAGAAAAGCGACGCGCCGCCCTTCGAGATTGCCGGTGACGATCGCGTCGGAAGGATCGCCGAACGGCGTCTTCACGCGCACTTCGCGCGAGTCGGTGAGGCCCGCCATGGTGTACAGGCCGCTGCCGCCGATGATGCCGATCTTCACCGGCTCCTGCCTGGATTTCGTCTTCTTCGCTTTGGGCATGAGTGCTCCTGAAATTTTCAACCTCAATCGGCCGAGGCCGGTTCCGCTTCCCACTGGTTGCCGCGCTCGCGCACGTAGGCGGCGGGCACGCGCGCGTCGTGCGCGAATAGCGCGAGCCAGCCTTCCCGGACGGCCTCGGGAATCCACCGCTTCTTGTTTTCCAGCGTCGTCATCGGGTAAAGATCGTACCCCATAATCCACGGAAGCGGGAGATGCGCCGTGGTGGGCACCAGATCGGCGAAGAAAAACGCGGTCTGGCCGCCGCCCGTCAGCTTGATGCACTGCATGTCCGCGTTGTGGCCCGGAACGCGCACCGCTTCGACGCCCGGCGCGATCGCATGATCGCCATCGAGAAACGACAGCACGCCCGCGGTTTCCAGCGGCGCGTAATTGTCCGGAAAATAGCTGGCGCGGTCGCGCTCGCACGGCTCCACGGCGTGCTCGAATTCGCCGCGCTGAATTAGGTAGCGCGCGTTGGGAAATGCCGGCACGACCTTGTCCTTTTCGATGCGCGTGTTGCCGCCGCAATGATCGAAGTGCAGATGCGTGTTCACAACGATGTCGATGTCCTCGGGACGCACGCCCCGGCTTTGCAGGCCGTCGCCAAGAAAGTGCCCGTCGAGGCCATGGATGTCGCACAGCTTGGCGTTCAGCTTATCGCCCGCGCCGGTGTCCACCAGGATGCGTTTGCCGCCCGCGCGGATCAGCAGGCAGTTCATCGCCAGCGTGATCCGGTTGCGCGCGTCGGGAGCAATCTTCTTCTCCCACAGCGGCCGCGGAATCACGCCAAACATCGCTCCCCCATCGAGCCGCACGTGCCCGGCCCGCACGACGTGGAATTCGAGCTCTCCGAGCTTCATCGGTCTCCCAGAAAAATCACAAACGCAGCGACAAACATGCAGATGTAAGAAGTTAGCAGGGGAAAGTGGAAAGTTCAAATCACCCAGTCGCCCAATTCCGCCGCGCCGCCCCTGAAAACTACTTCCACATCGAAGCTTCTAATTCCTTCCACGTGGATGCAATTAAGGCCCCTTAACGCCCCCTAAAATGCCTCAATTTGGCACTTTTTGCGCCGCCCAGCACCCTTTCCCAGCCCCGGTCGTCGCGCGGTCCCGAAATTGTGGTTATGGAGCAGTCGTCGACTCCATCCGCATGGCGAGGAGAGCGTGTGCACACCAAATTCGCGGCCGAAGTAAGAGTTCGAGGCGAGAAATCGAAAACCGTCCCACCCCATCAAAAACTGAAGGGATGGGCCACCCCCAAAATCGAGAGGCGTTCACTTCGGCAGCGCGAAACAGTTGGCCACCCGCGGCACTGTGCTGTCTATTTACTCTAAAGGCAAAGTACTATCGTGCTCGTCGGTTCTATGGCTCAGAGTTGTGGGCGTGCCTATTCTCAAAGGAGCACTGAAAATGAGACTCGCCCTCGCACTCCTGTTGGCCTCGACGTTCGCCTTGGCGCTTCCAGCCCAGCAGCCAGCAGCACAGCAGCAGACAACGATTCAGATGCAATGTCACGATCTGGCCTCAAGCGGCAACTACATAGGACCGGACGAAACGGTCGTCAACGGCAGAGCGTGCCGACAGGTTACGTATGCACTCGTTCAACCGTCGTTTGCACTCGTTTCCGCGCCGGTAGGCGACCCTAAATCAGCCCCGGTTGTTCCGTCTGCGGCACAGCCATCGCCCGCAGCGGTTGCGACTCCGGCGGTTGTCAGCAATGCACCTAAACAGTGCCTGATTGTAACCAGCGCTGAGGGACACCGGTTCAGGAATGCAATGGTTGCGGGTGTGTTGACGGGCGGTATCGGACTTGCAGCCGGTGCGACTTTTAGCGGCGGGCGATACGAATATCGGGACTCGTACAATCTCTCGCCTTCTGAGGTAAGAGTGAAGTACAAGGGGCCGGAATTGCAACATCTCCAACAAAGAGGTGTTCACATCGTAGTCGTGAATAAAAAAGACAAGAGCGGAAATGAAATAGGCAGCGCTCGCACTGCGTGCCAACAGTAGGCGCTGGCTGAGGTTCAGTATGGCCCAGCGGAGTATCTAGGACCGATCCGCGAACTGGACAAACGCACAGGCCGCCGAGGGAGAAAGTCATGCCGTACATCGCAGCAAGAACGCCAGTGGGTAAGACTATCATGAGCTTGTTCCTTACGGGTATGGCTCTGGCCGGACTCATTGATGCTTTGGGTGGTAATAGCAGAGCTTGGCTCGCCTTCTTGGCCTTCGGCGGTTGCGCTGTTTATGCATGGCGGAATACTCTCGCCCATCAACGGTATCTGGAAGAGCTAGCTCGCAAGAGCTTAAGGAACCTCTGAACAAGGGTTGATTTTCGCGGCGCGGTCAAATTCGGTTGGCAGAAGGCGGGTGCCCATGGCTTTCGCCTTTGATCTTGCTGATCCCATAACAACCTGTTCCCTGGACGCATTAGGAGATTCCGGCGCGGGAGAGGATTTCTTTTACGGCGGCGTAGGGGTCCTTCTTGCGGGCGGCGACTTGGGCGGCTAGGGCTTCGAACTCGGTGTCGCTGATGCGCTTGTCGAGGACGCGCTCGACGAGGCGGCGTTCTAGCAGGCGCAGCAGCCATTCCTTCCAGTAGGCCAATTCCCTTGCGGGGCGGTCGTGGGCTTTTTCGAAATGGTCGCGGTAGAGGGCGATCTGGCGGGCGAGTTCGTCCACGCCGGTGTTTTCGGTGGCGACGGTGCGCACGATAGGGGGCTTCCAGCCGGCGCGGCCGGGGACGATATCGAGAATGGCGCGCAACTGCTGCTCGAAGCGGTCGGCGCCCTCGCGGTCGGACTTGTTGAGGACAAAAATGTCGCCGATCTCCATGAGCCCGGCCTTGAGGCTTTGCACGTCGTCGCCCATCCCCGGCACCAGGACCACGAGCGTGCAGTCGGCGAGGCGCACGACTTCGATTTCGCCCTGCCCCACGCCGACGGTCTCGACCAGAATCATGTCCTTGCCGGCGGCGTCGAGAACCAGAGCGGCGTCGCCGGTGGCTTGCGCCAGGCCGCCCAGATAGCCGCGCGTGGCCATCGAGCGGATGAACGTGCCTTCGTCGGTAGCGAGCCCCTGCATGCGGATGCGGTCGCCGAGAATGGCGCCTCCAGTGAAGGGGCTCGAGGGATCGACGGCGATAATCCCCACGCTTTTGCCCTGGCCGCGATAGCAGGATGCGAGGCGGTCCACCAGAGTGCTCTTCCCCGTTCCCGGCGCGCCGGTGATGCCGATGCGGCAGGCGCGGCCGGTGTAGGGAAAAAGTTTTTCGAGGAGTTGCTCGGCTTCCGGGGCGCGGTTCTCGATGGCGGTGACGGCGCGGGAGAGCGCGCGGACGTCTCCCGCGCGGATTTGCTGGGCCCAGTTTTCGATCTGCGTGGCCATGGGCGGAAGAATTGAATCCACAGATGAACACAGATAAACGCAGATATGCAAGAGCTAGCGAGAGAAGGTTTGCACCGCAGAGATGCAGTGACGGCACGCAGAAGGCAAAGAGAGAGGAATCCACAGATGAACACAGATGAACACAGATAAACGCAGATATGCAAGAGCTACAGGGGATGCGCGCGCGGAGCCGGGGGGCGATGAAGGTGGCCCGCCGCTACATCACGGCGGTTTCCTGGTAGATGCCGAAGACGTCGCGCAGGGCGTCGCAGATTTCGCCGAGCGTGGCGTATGCTTTCACGGCCTGGAGCAGGAGGGGCATCAGATTCTCCGCTCCGGTGGCGGCGGTGCGCAACGCGGCCAGGCAGCGGGCGACCTCGGCGTCCGATCGCCCGGCGCGCAACTTGCGCAACCGCTCGGTCTGGCGCCGCGCGACGCCCTCGCCAATCTGCAGGATCTCGATTGGCTTTTCTCCGGTGACGTAGCCGTTCACGCCCACGATGATCTTTTCCTGGCGGTCAATCGCCAACTGGTAGTGGTAGGCGGCGTCGGCGATTTCCCGCTGGGGATAGCCGCGCTCGATGGCGGCCACCATGCCGCCCAGCGCGTCGATCTTTTCGATGTACGCCTGCGCGCCGCTCTCGATCTCGTTGGTCAGCGCCTCGACGAAATACGATCCGCCGAACGGGTCGGCCGTGTTGGTGACGCCGCTTTCGTAGGCCAGGATCTGCTGGGTGCGCAGCGCGATGGTGGCGGCCGATTCGGTGGGCAGCGCCCAGGCCTCGTCGAGCGAATTGGTGTGCAGCGACTGCGTCCCGCCGAGCACCGCCGCCAGCGCCTGCACCGCGGTGCGCGCCACGTTGTTGTAGGGCTGCTGCGCGGTGAGCGAACACCCGGCCGTCTGCGCGTGGAAGCGCAGGGCGCACGACCGCGGGCTCCGCGCGCCGAAGCGCTCGCGCATGACGCGGTCCCAGAGGCGCCGGGCGGCGCGATATTTGGCGATCTCCTCGAAGAAATCGTTGTGCGCGTTGAAGAAGAACGAAAGGCGCGGCGCGAAGTCGTCGACGGCGAGCCCTCGCCGCAGGCACGCCTCGACGTACTCGATGGCGTCGCGCAGCGTGAACGCCGCTTCCTGGATGGCCGTCGATCCCGCCTCGCGGATATGGTAGCCGCTGATGGAGATGGAGTTGAACTTGGGCGTGTGCCGCGCGCCGAATTCGATGGTGTCGGTCACCAGGCGCAGGGACGGCTCGGGCGGATAGATGTACTCCTTCTGCGCGATGTATTCCTTCAGGATGTCGTTCTGAATCGTGCCGGAGATGGTTTTCCAGTCCGCGCCCTGCTTCTCGGCGACGGCGAGGTACATCGCCCAGATCACCGCGGCCGGAGAATTGATGGTCATCGACGTGGTGACGCCGGCTAGCGGAATGCCCTCGAACAATTCCTCCATGTCCGCCAGCGAGCTGATGGCCACGCCGCATTTGCCGACCTCGCCCTCGGCCAGGGGATGATCGGCGTCGTAGCCCATCAGCGTGGGCAGATCGAATGCCACCGACAGGCCCGTCTGGCCGTGGGAGAGCAAGTAGCGGAAGCGGCGGTTGGTTTCCTCGGCGCTGCCGAAGCCCGCGAACTGCCGCATCGTCCAAAGCCGCTCGCGATACATCGCCGGGTGAATGCCCCGCGTGTAGGGAGGTTTCCCGGGCAGGCCCAGGTCGCGCTCCGCGCTCCAGCCCGCCAGATCGGCGGCGGTGTACAGCCGGCGGATCGGATGGCTAGATACGGTCGTAAAGCCAGGGGCGCGCTCCGCCGCATGCGCGAGTGCAGGTTGCAAGGTTTGCTCTTCCCACGCGCGCTCGCCGGCCGAGAGCGCGCGCGGCGTGCTGGATGATGAGGGCGGAGGATTCTGCCGCTTGGTGTTGGTTTCGTCGTTCATCGGGAAGGGGCTCGGGACGGGAATGCGCATGGCGGCACGCGCGCCCGTCGTGCCGCCATTCTATGGCAAGGGGAATGGCGCAACAAGGAGAGAGGCGAACGTGTTGCGACGCAGGCTGAACAGGGTGCGGAAAAAGAGGTCTCAGGGAACTTCAGGGGCTAAAGCCCCCTAAGAAGAAGCCTGAACGCCGGGGCTGAAGCCCCGGCCTCCTAAAAACAGCTGCGAGGAGATCAGTTTCCCGTATCCGCTGCGGCGTCCGGCGCGCCCGGGATGTTCGGGACGTACGCGGGGCCGGCGGGGCGAGCGCCAGCCACGACGATGTGGTTGACGTCGAGCGTGCGGCCCATGGCCTGGTTGAAGCTGGCCTCGGCCTCGATCAGGTTGATGCGCGCGCGCAATTCCGTGCCCTGCGCCTGGGTCAAGTCGCGTTCACGCAGGACGACCTGGTAGCTGGTCGAAGCGCCGAGCTGGTATTTCTTCTGCTCGTCATCGAGCGTCTGCTGCGCCAGCGACCGCGCCTTTTCCGCGGCGGCCACCTGTCCGCGTCCTTGCGCCAGCGCGATCTGCGCATTGCGCACGCTCAGGAAGATGGCGTTCTGCAGCTGGCGGTACCTCGCTTCCTGCTGCCGCTGATTGAGCAGCGCCGTGGCGCTATCGGCCTGCGCCGCGCGGTTGCGCACCGGCAGCGTCAGATTGATGCCGCCCTGAAACGTCGGGTAGCGGCTGTGAGCCAGTTGGTCCCACGACTCGCCGATGCCGCCGGGCACGGGCGTGAACGCGTACGTGGGCGTCTCCACATAAATGGGCAGGCCGCCGACCAGTGCGGGCGCGCCGGTCGAATCCAGAATTTGGCTGGCCAGATTCGGCACAACGCCCGTCGGCGTTCGCGCGACGGCGTTTCCGTCGAGGCCGGTGGTGTTGTACATCCCAAAAATGCTCAGCGACGGCAACAGCGAATTCCGCGTGGCCTTGACCTCGATCCCGGCATTCTTCAGGTTCAGGTCCGCCTGTTGGATTTCCGGCCGCTTCTGCCAGGCTTCGCGCATGGCATCCTGCATGGAAATCGTTTCGGTGACCTCCGGCAGGGCGATGGGCGTGGTGGGAATGATGTCGATGGCGGCCAGCGGCCCGGCCAGCGGATCTTTGGTGATGTCGTTCAGCACTTTGGTCTGATCGAGCAGCCGCGTGGTCTGCGCCACGATCAGGTTCTGCTGGTCGGTGGAGAGTTGCGATTCCGCCGTGAGGACGTCGAGCGGAGCCATCGTCCCGATCTCCAGCTGCTTCTTGTTGTCCTCATAGAGCTTCTTCGAGACCCCCACCGCCGCTTCCTGCACCTTGACGCTCTCGCGCGCGTACACCAGCTCCCAGTAATCGGTGGCCACCTGGGTGACCGTCGCAATCACCTGCTGCGAGAACTGCGACTCGCCCACCTTGACGGTGTTTTTCGCCTCCAGGATGTAGCGCGTATTGGCCAGCTTCCCAAAACCGTTCAGCAGCGGCTGGGTCACCTGGACCTGCAGCGAGGACTGCACCGAGGGGTTGAAGGAATTGAACGCGGAGGTGGTCGACGAACGCGTGTTGTTGAACGCCACCTGGACCTGCGTTCCAGTGTGGAAGCCCTGCGTGTAGCCGAAGTTTCCGACGGTGCTGTGGTTGATCAGCGCGGTCGCTGCCGATCCCAGTCCGAGCCCGGCAAAGAACGGATTGTTCACGGGGAGGGTCTGTTCCTCCATGCTCAGATTGCCGGTGAAGGACGGATCGAACTGCGTCTTGTTATTGATCCCCGATTTCGCCCGCAGCAGAGCGGCTTGGGCAAGCCAGGGCGTAAATTCCTGCACGGCGATATCCATGTTGTTCTCGAGCGCCAGCGAAATGGCGTCCTCGAGGCTCAGCATCAGCTGGCCGTCCTGGATAAGCTGGCCGACGCGCGGCGAATTGGCCAGCGGCGGCTCCGCCATCTTGAGTGGCCGGTAGGGCGCGGTGATATCGGGAAACCACCGCGGCCCTTTCGAATAGTCGGGCCCCGCGGAAAACTTCAGGTTGCGGGCTTGGCCCGATGCCCGGGCCGGCGCGGCCGGCGGCGTGGCCGGGGCGGGTGCGTCCTGGGATTGGGCGTAGACGGGCGAAACCATCAGCGAAGCGGCCGTCAACAGCGCGATCGCGGCGTGCCTGAAGCTTCCATTCATCATGTTCTTCCTCTCCGAAATGCAGCGGGCTCCCTGCGTGCAGAAGCCTAAGTTATTGAAACGTGTGGCGGTAGCAATTTGTTTCATAAACAATTGCGTGTGTGCTGGGCGGGGCGGGCGCCGGCCTCCCCCCCATTGGACGTAGCAGCGGGAACTGGGATGCCTGTACCCGGGCGAATTCGCGCGCGCGCCGGCACCGGCACGCGAGTGTAGCATCGCGCCCGGCGCGTAACAATTGCGCCGCCGGGTCGCCTTTCGTGGCGGGGGCACCGTTGCCGCAGCCGCTGGCGCGTTGACACTCGTCACCCGCTCGCTCTACCATGCACGAGCACGCCTCGATCACTCATGTTCCCGGACGCGCTCCCAATCCGCCGCGCCCCACGCCCGCCCCTCCGGGGAAGGACCGGCGTTGCCGCGCCAACCTGCCGCCTGGCTCGCGCCGCGTGTCTCGCCATCGGATTGTTTTTCGCCGCGCACGCGGCCGCCGCGCAGGCCCCCGAGCAGCTCAAGGTGCAAGGGTACGTCAGCGACTTCGCCGGCGTCCTTAGCCCCGCGGTGCGCGACCAGCTCACGGCGCTGTGCACCGAAGTGGACCAGAAGGCCCAGGCGCAGATTGCCGTCGTCACCATCAAATCGCTCGGAGGCCGGGCCATCGAGGAGTATTCGTTAGACCTGGCCACGCGGCTGGGCATCGGCCCGAAAGCCAGCAATCGCGGGGTGCTGATTCTTCTGGCCGTCGACGATGGGCGGGTTCGGCCGCGAAGCGGTCCCGTATCTGCGCACGAACAACTACGACGCCGCTGTCCTGCTGATGACCCGGCGGGTCGCAGATGTCATCGCCGCGGATCGCGGCATCACGCTGACCGGCTCGGCTCCTCCATCTCCGGAACTCGAACCCGGCTTCCCGCGGATTCCGCCCATCGTCATATTTTTGGGCATTTTCTTTCTGTACTATGTGATCCGAGCCGCCTTGAGCACGAGCGTCGGCCCGCAGTCGCGCCGGCGAGGCGGCGGCTGGTGGATGGGGCCCATGATGAGCGGCGGGTTTGGCGGCGGAGGTTTTGGCGGCGGAGGTTTCGGTGGTGGTGGCGGAGGATTCGGCGGGTTTGGCGGCGGGTCGTTTGGCGGGGGCGGAGCCGGCGGCAGTTGGTGAGGACCGCGCGATCCGGGCTGTAGAAGCAAAGTTTCGCAATAGCAGGTGAGTCTATGGCCGAGGTGTTCTGACACATGGAAGCCAAGCTGACCGAACTCGTAAAGCGCCTCACCGAGGCCGCGGGCGATAACTTGAAGGCCGCGGTGCTGTACGGCTCGGCCGTGACCGGCGAGTTCATCGCCAAGCACTCCGACCTGAACATTCTGTGCGTCGTGGGAGCCGCGGGCGCCGCCGAACTCGAACAGCTTCATCCGGTCGCCGAGTGGTGGACGCGCGAGGGCAATCGCATTCCCCTCATCTTCACGCTCGATGAGCTGGTCCGCTCCGCCGACGTGTTTGCCATCGAGTTGCTCGACATCAAGCGCCACCATCGCATGCTGTTCGGCGCCGACTTTCTGGAACAGTTCGAAGTGCCCATGCACATGCACCGCCTGCAGGTCGAACGCGAACTGCGCACCGGCTGGCTGCGCCTGCGCCAGGCCATCCTGGTGGCCCCGCGCAAGCGGAAAATCCATCTCGGCATCATGCTGTCGTCCGTCTCGGCGTTTTGCGTGCTGTTCCGCCACGCCCTGCTGGCCACCGGCCAACCCGAGGTCCACACCATGCGCGAAGCCGTGGACGGCATGGCCGCTCTGAGCGGCGCCAATCCCTCCGCGTTTCACGCGCTCCTCGATTTCCGGGAAGGCAAGCGCAAAGAGCGCACGCTGGAGGTCGACGAGATGCTCCAGATGTATCTGGAATTCGTCGAGGTGGTGACCAACGAAGTGGACCGGCGCCTCGAAGCGCGGTAACGAAAGTTGTATGCTGGATTTCTAGTGGGAGGATGCTCATGAAATACCTCGTGGCGGTGCTCGTGGCGGTGCTGGTAGTTGGCCTGCTGGTGGGCGGGATGTATGTCGCGGCGCGCAATCAGATAGTGCCCCTCAACGAAGCGGTCCGCTCGGACTGGGCGCAGGTGGACGTGGTCCTGCAGCGGCGCGCCGACCTGATTCCCAACCTCGTCGAGACCGTCAAGGGGTACGCCGCGCAGGAGCAAACCGTCTTCGGCGACATCGCCAAGGCCCGCGCCGCCCTGCTGGGCGCGCGCACTCCCGCGGACAAAATCGCCGCCAACGGACAGCTCGACGGCGCTCTGGGCCGCCTGCTCCTCATCGTCGAAAATTATCCGCAGCTCAAGTCCAACGAAAATTTCATGCGCTTGCAGGACGAACTCGCCGGCACCGAAAACCGCATCGCCGTCGAACGCAAGCGCTACGATGACGCCCTGCAGGCCTACAACACCTTCATCGGCCTGTTCCCCAACAATATCTTCGCCCGCTGGGGCGGATTCCAGCGCAACGACGCCTACTTTGCCGCGCCCCAGGCCGCGCGCGAGGTCCCCAAGGTGCAGTTCGCGCCGGCCAACCGCTGATCGTGGATCGCGCGCGACATTCGATGGGATGCCGGGCCAGCCCACGCCTGGATTGTGGGGAACGCGCGTCGTGTTCCCCGGCCGGCTTGGTTACTCAACTGTGAATTGTTCCACGGCGTCTTGACCGTCCTTCCGGCCCGCGCTAGGCTACCTGATGAAAGGCAGAATTGAACACGCCGGAGGCTTGGGGCCGCCAAATTTGATGAAACAAACCGTACGCATGGCCGGGGGCATCACCGAGCTCTTCGGCCCTCTCGATGAAAACCTCAAGTTTTTCGAGTCCTCCCTGCACGTCCGCACGCATCTGCGCGACCGCGACATCGAGATCGAAGGCGAGCCGTCGCAGGTGGAGCGCGCCGCCCGCATCCTCGATTCCTACAACACGCGCGTGCGCCAGGGCCAGATCCCCAGCAGCCAGGAAGTGAAGGCGCTGCTCCGCGTGGCGTCCGAAGAGCCGGCCGCGGCGCTGCACGGCACGTTCTCGACGGCGCACACGCGGGTGCTTGGCCGGAAAAGCGTCGCGCCCAAGAGCGCCAACCAGAAGCGCTATATCGAGGCGCTGGAAAACTACGACATGGTTTTCGCCATCGGACCGGGCGGAACGGGAAAAACCTATCTCGCCGTGGCCATGGCCGTTTCCGCGCTGCTGGCCAAGCAGGTCAACCGCATCATTCTGGCGCGGCCCGCGGTCGAAGCCGGCGAGCGCCTCGGCTTTCTCCCCGGCACGCTGCGGGAGAAGGTCGACCCGTACATGCGCCCCCTGTACGACGCGCTGCACGATCTTCTGGACGCCGACAAGCTCGAGCGCTTCGTGGAAAAGGACATCATCGAAGTCGCGCCGCTGGCCTTCATGCGCGGGCGCACGCTGAACGACTCGTTCGTCATCCTCGACGAGGCGCAGAACACCACCAGCGAGCAGATGAAAATGTTCCTGACGCGCCTGGGATTCAATTCCAAGGCGGTCATCACCGGCGACATCACGCAGATCGATCTCCCCGACGCGCGCCGCTCGGGCCTGATCGAGGCCATCGAGGTGGTGGGCAAGATCGAAGGCATCTCGCTGATCTATTTCGATGAGCGCGACGTGGTGCGCCACAGCCTGGTCCAGCGCATCATTAAGGCCTACGACGAATACGGCACCACCCACCCCGGCGCTCCCCGCCGCCCCAACGGCGCCGCCGCCAAAGCCGCCGCTGAAAAACTCCCTCGCGAGTAGCGAGCGGCGCGATGAGCTTACGCCGCTGAAACACAGAGTACACAGAGGCGGCACAGAGAGCACAGAGAAGGCAGCGATAAAGCAAAAGAGGAGTCGCGCCACAGAGGACGCAGAGAAGAGAAAATGCCAGAGAAGAAGATACGCGTGCTGATTGCCAAGCCGGGGCTGGACGGGCACGATCGCGGGGCCAAGGTGATTGCGCGGGCCCTGCGCGACGCAGGCATGGAAGTGATCTACACGGGACTACGCCAGACGCCGGAGATGATCGCCTCGGCGGCGGCGCAGGAGGACGTGGACGTCATCGGCCTATCCATCCTGTCCGGGGCGCACAACACGCTGTGCCCGCGGCTGCTCGACCTGCTGCGCGCCAAGGGCATGAGCGACGTCACCGTCCTGGTGGGCGGCATCATCCCGGAGGCGGATATTGCGGAACTGAAGAAGGCGGGCATCGCCGAGATTTTCCTGCCGGGAACGACCACGCAGTCGATCGTGGACTTCATCCTCCAGCGCCACGCTCCCGCGCGGCCGGGAAACTGACGCGGCCATGCCAAGCAAATCCAACAGCGAAACTTCGCGCGCGGCCGGCTCGCCGATCGGGACGACCGCCGATCCGCAATCCCCGGCCTTCCTCAAGAACAGCCGCGACATGATCGACCGCCTGACGGAGATCAAGAATCAGGAAGAAACCATCCGCCAGGGCGGCGGCGCCAAAGCCATTGAATCGCAGCACAAGAAGGGCCGGCTCACCGCGCGGGAGCGCATCGCCCGGCTGATCGACCCGCGCACGCAATTCTTCGAGCTCGGCCTCTACGCCGCCTGGGAGATGTACGAGGAGTGGGGCGGCGCGCCCGCCGCGGGAACGATCACCGGCCTGGGCCGCGTGGCGGGGCGGCGCATGATGATCATCGCCAACGACGCCACGGTGAAGGCGGGGGCGTTTTTCCCACTCACCGCCAAGAAAGTGATTCGCGCGCAAAACATCGCCATCGAGAACCGCATCCCGACGATTTATCTGGTCGATTCCGCCGGCGTCTTTCTGCCGCTGCAGGAGGACGTGTTCCCCGACACGGACGACTTCGGGCGCGTCTTCCGCAACAACGCGGTGATGAGCGCCATGGGCATCCCGCAGATTACCGCGATCATGGGCATGTGCGTGGCGGGCGGCGCCTATTTGCCGGTGATGTGCGACCACATCCTGATGACCGAGGGCAGCGGGCTGTTTCTCGCCGGACCCGCGCTGGTCCAGGCGGCCATCGGGCAGAAAACCTCCGCCGAGGAACTGGGTGGCGCGAAGATGCACGCGCAAACCAGCGGCACCGTCGACTTCCGCGAGCCGGACGACCCCGCTTGTCTGGAACGCATTCGCGCCCTGGTGGATAAGATGGGACATCCGCCGCGCGCCCCGTTCGACCACAAAACCGCGGAAGCGCCGGCGCATCCGGCCGAGGAGATTTACGGCATTTTTTCAGGCGACGCGTCGCGGCAATACGACGTGCGCGAGATTCTGGCGCGCATCGTGGACGGCAGCCGCTTCGACGAGTACCGCGCCGAATCCGGCCAGACGGTGGTGTGCGGCTACGCGCGGATCGGCGGCTGGGCCGTGGGCATCGTCGCCAACCAGAAGAAAAGCGTTACCGTCCCCGCCCCCGGCACGGGAGAAAAACGCCTGGAGTTCGGCGGGGTGATCTACACGGAGGCGGCGGACAAAGCGGCGCGGTTCATCCTCGACTGCAACCAGCACCTGGTGCCGCTGATCTTCCTGCACGACGTGAACGGCTTCATGGTCGGCAAGGAAGCCGAGTGGAGCGGAATCATCCGCGCGGGCGCGAAGATGGTCAACGCGGTGGCCAACAGCGTGGTGCCCAAGATCGCGGTGATTTGCGGCGGAAGTTTTGGCGCCGGGCACTACGCGATGTGCGGCAAGGCCTACGATCCGCGCTTCATGTTCGCCTGGCCGACGGCGCGTTACGCCGTGATGAGCGGCGATTCGGCCGCCGAGACCCTGGTCGAAATCAAGGTCAAGCAGCTGGAGCGCGAAGGAAAGAAACTCGGTCCCGCTGAGAAAAAGGAGTTGCGCGAATCGATCCGCGCCACCTACGAGCACCAGACCGACCCGCGTTACGCCGCCGCCCGCCTCTGGGTCGACGCCATCATCGATCCGGCGCATACCCGCGAGGCACTGATCGAGGCGCTGGAATCGGCCTCGCTTAATTCTGTCGTCGCTGAATTCAAGACGGGAGTTTTGCAGACGTGAAGCCGCGGGATGCGTGGCAGGGATTGCAGAAGATTATCCCCACCGAAGAGAAGATCAAATACCTGGCGGGATTAGTGGCGCTCGGATTTCAGCATATTGACGCCGTGAGCTTCGTTTCGCCCAAGCATGTGCCGCAGATGGCCGATAGCGAGGCGGTGATGCAGCAGGTGTCGCAGGCGCGGCTGCCTTCGGGCGAGGCGCCGGAGATCATCGGCATTGTGGTGAACGAGCAAGGGCTGGAACGCGCGCTGGCGACTCCCGGCGTGACCACGATCGGCTACCCGTACTCGATCTCGGCCTATTTTCGGCGGGCGAATGTGAACATGTCGCGCGCGGAGACGCGCACCTTGGTCGAAAAGATGCAGCGCGACACGAAGGCCGCCCGGCGGCGGCTGGTCGTGTACATCTCGATGGCTTTCGGCAATCCCTACGACGAGCCGTGGGGGCCGGAGATCGTCGAGGAGACGCTGGTGTGGCTCAAGGGCGCGGGCGTGCGCACCGTGTCGCTGGCGGATACGGTGGGAGCGGCGTCGCCGGAGGATGTCGCGGACCTTTACCGAGCCGTCAAGGACTGCGTGGCGGGCGTGGAGATCGGCGTGCATCTGCACAGCCGGCCGGAAGGCGCCGCCGAAAAGATTCTGGCGGCCTACGAGGCGGGCTGCCGGCGCTTCGACGGCGCGCTGACGGGCCTGGGCGGCTGCCCATTCGCAGGCGATGCGCTGGTGGGCAACATCGCCACCGAGACGGTGCTGACGACGTTAGCAGCGCGGGGCGTGGCCACCGGCATCGATGCGAAGTCGCTGGCCATCGCTTGCGCCATGACCGGCGCGTTGCGCGAGACATACGCGCACGACGCGGAAGCCCCGCGGCCGAATTAGCCGGACACCTTCACAAGAACATCGGATGAAAAGCGAAGTGATGTGTGCGGGTGCGTCGGAATCGCACGATGAGCTGAAGGCGGGCACGGCAGTGCCGTGCCCCTACGGAAAACCGGCCACAGCATCCTCAAGAAACTAACGGTCTGCCTTCTTCTCTTCCTCACCGTGACGCTCGCGCGCGAGGGCGCCATCACCACCATCACGCTGGCGCGTCCCGAGAAACGCAACGCCATCTCCATGCAGATGATGGACGACCTGCTCGCCGCCCTCCGGGAAGCGGAGGCGAGTCCGGCTCGCGCCGCCATTGTTACCGGCGCGGGAAAGGCGTTTTGCGCCGGGATGGACCTCGATGCGCTGCGGGCGACCGCGGCCATGTCGCCCGCCGAGCACCTGGAGGATTCGCGGCGCGCGGCGGTCTTCTTTCGCCGCCTGCACAGCTTTCCCAAGCCGCTGATCGCGGCGGTCAACGGCCCGGCCATCGCCGGAGGATGCGGCATCGCCACGCTGGCCGATTTCACGCTGGCCGCGCCGGAGGCGACGTTCGGCTATCCCGAGGTGAAAATCGGCTTCGCTCCCGCGATCGTCTCGGTGTTTCTGCGGCGGCAGATCGGCGAGAAGGCGGCGCGCGACTTGCTGCTGAGCGGGCGCATCATCGAAGCGGGCGAAGCATTGCGCCTCGGACTCGTGACGGAGATTGTGCCGGCCGAGAGGCTGGCCGCTCGCGCCCGGGCGATTGCCGGCCAATTGCTCGCCGCCAGCCCGGAAGCCATCGCGCGCACCAAGCGGCTGCTCCTGCGCTACGATGAGGCGGCGCTCGACCGGGAAGTCGAGATGGCGGTGCGGGAAAACGCGGAGATCCGCTCGACGGCGGACTTTCGCGAGGGCGTATCGTCGTTTCTCGAAAAACGCGCGCCGAAATGGGCCGGGGAATAAACATCCAATGAGCGATTACGCGGAAACAACGGTGCGCGTGCGCTACGCCGAGACGGACCAGATGGGCGTGGTGTACTACGGCAACTACTTCACGTGGTTCGAGATCGGCCGCGTGGAGTTCTGCCGCCGGCTCGGATTCGAATACAAGCGCATGGAGATCGACGACGACAGCATGCTGGTGGTGGCCAAAGCGTCGTGCCGCTACAAGAATCCGGCGCGCTTCGACGACCTGCTGACCATTCGCACGCGCGTCAGCGAATCCAAGCGGCGCATCATCTCGTTCGAATACGAAATCGTCCAGCAGGCCTCGGGCGAGGTGGTGGCCACGGGCGAGACCATGCACGTCATCTGCGACCGGCAGGGCCGGCCGCGGTCGCTTCCCGAAAAGTACCGGAAGTATTTTCCGCCCGGCCGGGCGTAGCACCATGAGCGCGATACCCATCGACGGCGAGCACCTTACGCTCGAGGATCTGCACCGCATTGTATTCGACGGCGCGGCGGCCGAGATTCCGGCGCAGGCGCGCGAGCGGATGAACGCCTCCCGCGCGGTCATCGAGCGCGTGGTCGAATCGGGGACGCAGGTCTACGGCGTCAACACGGGCTTCGGGAAAATGGCCAGCACGCGCATTTCGGCCGCCGAAATCCGGCACCTGCAGCTGAATCTGGTGCGCAGCCACGCGTGCGGAGTGGGCGCGCCGCTCAGCGAGCCCGCCACGCGCGCCATGCTGGCGCTCCGCGCCAACGCGCTGGCCAAGGGATTTTCGGGCGTGCGGCCGGTGATCGCGGAGACGCTCGCGGCCATGCTGAACCGCGGCGTGCATCCGGTGATTCCCTCGCAGGGCTCGGTGGGAGCGTCGGGCGATCTGGCTCCGCTGGCGCATCTGGCGCAAGTGGTGATCGGCGAGGGCGAAGCCATCTTCGAAGGGCGCCGGATGCCGGGCGGCGAAGCCATGCGCGCGGCGGGAGTCGCTCCGGTGGTGCTGGAAGCCAAAGAGGGCCTGGCGCTGCTCAACGGGACGCAGGCGATGCTGGCGCTTCTGGCGCTGGCTCTGCGCGAAGCGGAAATCGCCGTGGACACCGCGGACGTGGCCACATCGCTTTCGCTCGATGCGCTGCGCGGCAGTCCCGCGGCGTTCGATGCGCGCATCGCGCGAGTGCGCCCCCACGCGGGGCAGGCGGCGACGGCGCGCCACATCGAGCGGCTGAGCCGAGGCAGCGAAATCCGCGAATCGCACCGCTCGCCCGCGCAGGACCGCCGCGTGCAGGACCCGTACAGCCTGCGGTGCGCGCCGCAGGTGCACGGAGCGGTGCGCGATGCGCTGGGGCACGTGCGCGCAACGCTCACCATCGAGCTCAATAGCGCCACCGACAATCCCCTGGTCTTCGCCGACACCGGCGAGGTGATCATTGGCGGAAACTTTCACGGGCAGCCGCTGGCCATGGCCGCCGATCACATGGCTGTCTCGCTGGCCACGCTGGGAGGGATTTCCGAGCGGCGCATCGAGCAGATGACCAATCCGCAGACCAGCGGCCTGCCGGCATTCCTGGTGCGCGAGGCGGGACTGAATTCCGGATTCATGATCCTGCAGGTGACGGCCGCCGCGCTGGCCAGTGAGTTGAAGGCGCTGGCCGCGCCGCATTCGGTGGATTCGATTCCCACGTCCGGGAACCAGGAAGACTACGTGTCCATGGGCATGGGAGCGGCGCGCCGGATCGAGCCGATGCTTGCCAACGTGCGCCGCATCCTGGCGATCGAGCTCCTGGCGGCCTGCCAGGGGATCGACCTGCTCGCACCGTTGCGCACCGGAGCGGAGACCGGCAAGGCCTACGATAGGGTGCGCGCGATTTCCAAACGCGTGGACGCGGACCGCTCGCTGGCGCCGGATATTGAGCTGCTGGCGCGCGAGATCGCCGGCGGCACGCTCAGCGCGCTGGTGCGCTGACGCTCTTCCGCGCGTGCGGCCCGAAGCCCGCCCCGGACGAGCGGAGCGGGCTTGTGCGTGATTGTCCTGGGACTTGCGGCCTGCTATTTGCTGTCGCCGTCGTGATCGCTGTCGACGGAACCGGCCTGGCTGGCGGCCCGGCCCGCGGCACTGATCTTCACGGTGTCCTGAGGGGCGGCGGGGTTCGCCGGTTTCTGCTGGGAAGCTTGCCTGGCCTGCGCAGCCTGAGCCGCCTCAACGTGCGCGGCCTGCTGGCTGCTCGACACAGTGCTCACTGGGTTTGCCATGGTGGATTACCTCTCACTGGCTCATCGGCAACGCTGCTTCGGGCTTTAGCCGGCCTCCTCACCAGAGCACGCGGTAAGCAGTGAAATGACGCGCATTGGTGCAGCGGACCGGCGATGCTGTGCCGCATCGGCACAGAGCCCTTGGGCGATATCGCCACACAGAAACACGGTAGGCTACGCCAGGGATCGACGGAGGAAGGTGCCGAAGCGATAGCCGACGATATAGCTGAAGGGCGCGACGCCGAGGGAATAGTGGCCGCACGGCAGCGACAGGCTCTCGAAATCCACGCCGGCGTCACGAATTTCCGCCAGGAACGCGTCGGTGAACTCCGGCCAGAAGGTGGGGTCGTAGCGGCCGCTGATCAGGAGGATGTCCTTGGGCGCGCCCTGGAGTTTCGAGACGTACGGAAAGGGACTGATGGGCGACCAGTAACGGCGCACATCGTCGTGGGAGAGTTGGGTGGCCAGCGATTCCCAGACGTTGATGGTGGTGAGGCCGTTGGCCACCACATCGCCGAAGTAGGTGGAGACGTGCAGGAACGCTCCGGCGCGCAGGGCGGGCTCGTGGCACATGGTGATGAATCCGATGCAGGAGCCGACGCTGGTGCCGAGGATTCCGAGGCGGTCGTAGCCCTGCTGCTCGAGCCAGCGCAGGGTGCGGCGCACGTCGGTGACCGCCTGGCGATTGGCCTGCAGGGTCAGGCCGACATTGGCGCCGACCAGATGGTCCGCGCGGGGATGGCCGGGAACGGCGCGCTTATCGTGATACGGCAGGCTGATTTTGACGGCGGTGATGCCCATGCGATTCAGCCAGCGGCAGACGTTTTGCTGTTCCTCCCAGCGCGCGTTCCATTGGGCGAGGACGACGACGGCCGGGCCGCGGCGGCTCGCGGGAAATAGCTGGCCGTAGACGCGATTGTTTTCCGGCCAGGGCGAAGCGATCTGACTGGTGAACGTGAGGACGTTGTCCCGCAGCGTGTAATCCTCGGCGGGCGTCACACCGTACCAGTCGCTGCTGCGCGCCAAGGTTTCTCCGACAAAACGGTCCAGGAACCCGCGGGGGTCGGGTTCGCCGGCATCGCCGCCGATATGTTCCAGCCCCCAGGAAAACGGCCGGACGGGGCGGTTGGGCTCCTGCGCCCAGCGCATGTGCTCGTAGCGGCGGATTGTTTGCTCGAACCAGGACATCAGCGCAGTCTAACTCATCTAGTGTACACGCATCACCCGCTCAACTCCGGGCCCGGCGTGCGGCGGATGTGATCGGCGGAGCAACGCGGGCGACTCGCCTCACGGGGCCAGAAGCGTCGGCCAGACCGTCCACTAACGCTCGGAGGGCGGCACCGGCTGCGAGACCGGGGGAGCTTGCGCCGGGGGTGGCTGCGGCTGCGGCATGGAGAACAGTCCGGGAGCAGCGGCGCTGGCGCCGTCTAGAGAACCATGGCCGACATAAATGGCGTGGTCCGGGTGAGGCGCCAGGCGGACCAAACGAGGCGTGACGAGAATCAATAACTCGCTGTCCTGCTTCTGCACGAGCTGATTCTGTCCCAGCCAGCCGATGCCCGGCCGTCCGGCGATTCCGGGGGCGCCGGTGATGGAATTGCTCACCTGCGATTGCAGGAAACCGGCCAGCGCCGCGGTTTCGTTCTGCTTCAAGCGCACCGTCTGATTCAGCGACTCGCTGCGGATGACGGGAATGGTGTTGAAGCTTTGCGAGGTCAGGCTGCTGATATCGAAGCCCAGCTGCAGAGTGACGTCGCCATCGGGATGCATGCGCGGCGTGGCTTTCACCTTCAGTCCGATATCGAGATATTGGACACCGGGGAAGGGCGTGCCAATCGAGCTGATGCCCGCGCCAAAGAAGCTCGTGGAATTGAGAATGACGGTGGCTTCCGCCGCTCCGCTGTCCGCCGTGACGCCGTCGGGCCTGCCATCCCCGTTGAAATCGGCCGCCGCGATCGAGGCCGGTGCCGTCCCCACCGGCAATTGGGGCAGAGCGGTGAAGAGCTTGTTGCCGGCGTTCAACAGAATGGTGATGGCGTTGTCTGCCTGGTCCGAGACCGCGAGATCGGCGTTCCCGTCGCCATTGAAGTCGGCCACCACAATCGAGGTGGGGCCGTTGCCGGCCGCGAAATCTCGAGTCGGTCCCGCAACGAATTGGCCCAGCGGCACGGAGGTGCTGCTCAACTGGTTAAAGTACACGGTCACGGAGTTTCCGCTGTTGGCCACGGCGATATCCAGGGCGCCGTTCCCGGTGAAGCTTCCCAGAGCCACGGACACCGGAGAGTTACCCGTGGGGTAATCGGTGGGCGCCTGAAAGGTTCCATCGCCGTTGCCGAGAAAAACGGAGACCGTGTTGTGGCCCTGATCCGCAACCACCAGGTCAATGTGGCCGTCCCTGTTCAGGTCGGCCGCCGCCAGCGCGCGCGGCGCAGAGCCTGCCGGAAGGTGGACCAGCGTCGGCGTCTTGAAGGTGCCGTCGCCGTTGCCTTGAAAGATCGAAATCGTGTCGTCGCCCTGGTTGGCGACCGCCAGATCGGTGAAACCCGTCCCAGCCAGGTCATGGAAGTCCGCCGCAATCACCGAAACGGGCGCCGTCCCCGTGGGGATATCGGTTTTCGGCCGGAAGGTGCCATCGCCATTGCCGAGCAGGATCGAAACCGTGTTGGCGCCTTGGTTGGCAACCGCCAGGTCCAGGAAGCTGTCGCTGTTTCTGAGGGCCGTGCTGTTGTTGAACTGTCCGGTGGCGATGGAAACCGGCTGCGTGCCGGACGGGTAGGTTACCTGGGACGCGAAAGCGCCCTGGCCGTCTCCGAGCAGGACCGAGATGGTGCTGTCGGCCGCGTTCGCCACGATCAGGTCGTTGATACCGTCGCCGCGCAGGCTGGCGGTGGCCATGAAGGACGGCGCAGTTCCGGCCGCATAATTCGTGATCGGCTTCACCAAACCGCTGGCGCCGCCGATCGATCCCGTCAGCAGGCTCGCCGCATATTGGGACAGCGTCACGGGAATGCGGTCGCCGACGAAGAACGTGGCCGCGCGGCCATCCTGCGCGCGCAGCAGAATCCGCCGGCCATGGCGCACCAGCGACAGCATCCGCGAGAAGTTCGCCGCGGCGCCCGGCAGGGTGGCCAGAAAAGTAGTCCGCCCGCCTCCGAAAGCGAGCAGCGGCGGAAACGCGGAGCTCGCCGACGCCCCGAAGACCTGCTCGATGACGTTGAGGAGCCCGGCGTAGGACGATGCCGCCTCCTGAATCTGCTGGGCGCTGAACGTGAACACCTGAGCCCCTTGGGGCGGCGTAATGCCCAGCTGGCGCGCGTAGTTGCGATCCACTTCGAGAATTTCGATCTCGAGAATCAGTTCTCCCGCCGGCTTTTCCAGGTCGTCGATCAGATCGGCGGCCAGGGCGATGGCGCGGGGCGAAGCGCGCAGCGTAAGCGTGCGGTCGTGCGCGTCCAGGTCCGCGCGCGTGATCCCGGTGACCTCGCGGACCAGGCGCAAAAGCTCGGTCATCTGCTCCGGCGTCTGCGAGGCGGGAAGCACCACGGTGCGCACGATGGAGGGCTCATATTCGCGGCGCTTCTGCGGGGAGTCTTCGGTGATGAAAAAAAGGCGGCGCGTCAGAGGCCGCCAGAACGTCCTCGTCATCTCGCCCAATAGCCGCGCGGCCGTCAGGAAATCGATGTTGTCCATGCGGAAGCGGACCGGCCGGGCCAGCAGGTCCACGTCGAACGCAGCCTCCACACCGAACTGGCGCGCGATCTCCCGATAGGCCCCCTGGGTATCCCCCCGGTAGTCGAAGCTGCGCGTCCCTGGCTGGTAGGCGAGGTGCAATTGTCCCGCCAGATCCGGCTCGTGCGCCTCGCGGACGGTGCCCGGCTCAGCGGCAGCCAGTTCCGCGAGGCGCTCGCGCACCACGGCGTTCGACGGGTCGAGGTAACTGGCGGACACCAGTTCCTTGCGCGCAGCGTCCAGGCGGCCGGAAACGGCGTCGCGCTCCGCGGCGTCCATTTTCTCCTGCACCAGGCGGCTTTTGGCAATCTCGCGCCGCAGCTGATACTCGCGGTTCTCGGGCGCCCAGTTCACCGCATCGGAGTAGGCGGCATGAGCCGATTGCCAATCCTGCTTCTGTTCGGCGCGGAGGCCCTGCTGGTAGGCTTCCCGGGCCTTCCTGGCATCCGGCTTGATCGTGGGACCGGCCGGCCGCGATTGTGCAGGCGCGTTGGGCGCGGCCGCTGCCTGGGCCCCCGCGAGCAACGGACAGATCGACGTGACCGGAAGCAGCAGTACCAGGGCAGCGGCCCCGGCACGGATTAGTGATGGGTGTCGCCTTGTCATGGCATCAGCCGGATGGCTATTGTACAGGGAATGCCCATGCCCGGCGCGTCCAGGCTAGAGCGCTACTCCGGCAGGCCCCCGGGACTAAGATGCGGCCATCCGGAGGAAAGCATCGTTCCCGAGGGCGTAAAACTTCTTGATTTATGAGGAGGCCGGGGGCTAGACTGGGAAAGTCAGTTGCAACTGGTTTGCCACTGGAAATTATGCTCTCTGCCCTGCTAGTCGCTCTCCGGGAAGGCGTCGAAGCCGCGCTCGTCGTGGGCATCGTACTGGTGTATCTGAATCGCACCGGACGCTCCGCCCTGAAGAGCTTCGTGTGGGCAGGCGTGTTGGCGGCCTGCGCCGCCAGCCTGGGGGCGGCCCTGCTGCTGGAGCGCTGGGCCATCAGCCAAGACGGGTTCGAGGGCCTGCTGATGCTGCTGGCCTCGGTGCTCG
>JAIQGD010000051.1 GCA_020072765.1 Terriglobia bacterium | reverse complement strand
CGGCCTGGGCGGTGCCGCCGTGGTGACCATGTATCGCAAGGGGCAGTTCGCGAACTGACCAGCAACACGCACGGTCGCTTGATGGCGAGGCAGGGGCGGGCAACGTCCCTGCCTCGCTGCATTCCACCTGCCGCATGACCGGAAACAGTGGCGGCGCTGGGTTTTTCGCGCAACTAAAGGCGCCGCATGTGCTAGATCCGCCGCAGAGGTACGCATATGCGGCACAGTGTTGCAGCCATTGTTCTCCTTGCCGTGGGATCTCTCACCAGCTGCGGTGGCGACAGTCACCAACAGGCAAGCGCGCCGCCGAGTCGGTTCGTCGACAACCGCGATGGGACGGTGACGGACAATAGCACGGGCCTGACGTGGGAAAAGAAGACCGGTACGCTTCACACCGGCGCGAACCTTTTGGACTGCTCGACGGTGTGCACTCTGGGCACGTGCGAAGCGCTACCGTGCTACGACCCGGATGATGTGAACAATGCTTACAGCTGGAGCGCCGGCGGGGCGGCGCGCGCTGGAAAAGTATCTGGACCACATGGAGGCGCTGATTCGCGCGACGCGCGAGGGCTAGCGCCTTTGCAACGGCTTTCGAGCAGGCATCTCAATTGTTGTCGGTGCACTTTCCGGAACAGGAGTCGCTGAACGTGACATTCGATCCGAAACTTCACGTCGCCATTCTGCTGGACGGCAACGGCCGCTGGGCCGCCGGGCAAGGCCTGCCGCGTTCGGAAGGACATCGCGCCGGAGTGGACGCGGTCCGGCGAGTGGTCGAAGCCGCGCCCTCGTTGGGCATCGACACGCTGACGCTGTACGCCTTCTCCTCGCACAATTGGGCGCGCCCGACGGGCGAAGTCGCCTCGTTGCTCGGCCTGCTGGAAGATTACCTACGCGGCGATGCCGCGGAATACGCGGCCCGGGGCGTGCGGCTGCGGGTGATTGGGCGGCGCGACCGCATTCCGCGGTCGCTGGCCGGCGCGATTGAATCGGCCGAGCGCCTCACGGCCGGGGGCCGCGCGCTGGACCTGCGCATCGCGCTGGACTACTCCTCGCGCGACGCCATCCTGCGGGCTTCGTGCTGGATGCTTTCCAGCCTGGAGGTGTCCGAGCGGGAATTCGCCCGGCGTCTCGGGCAGGTGACCCATGGGGGCGGCGCCGCGCCCGATGTCGATCTTCTGATTCGCACCGGCGGCGAACGCCGGCTGAGCGATTTCATGCTGTGGGAATGTGCGTGGGCCGAATTGCTGTTCACGCCGCGGATGTGGCCGGAATTCGACGCCGCCGATCTGGCCGCCGCCGTCGAGGATTATCTGGGCCGCGAGCGGCGCTTCGGCCGCGTGCCCGAAACGGCCGCCGCAAGCTGATCCCGTTGCGTCAGGAGGTGACTCGTGGGCGGAGAGAACCAAAGGCCATTGCAACAGTCCGGAAATGCATCGGAGCGTTCTCCGCGCGAAGCGCTGCGAGATGCGATTCGGTATTGGGAACTGCGGAGAATCTGGTACAACGCCGTGCTGACGGCAGTCGTTGTGGCCTGGGTGGCCATTTCGTGGCCGCACTTCCGCGCGGCTATGGCGCCGGGGGCGCTCGTCTATCTTGTGGTCTTCGCGGCCCTCGCGAATCTTTGCTATTGCGCGGCGTATATCGTGGATCTTCCGATGCAGTACAGCGCATTCCAAGCCGCGTGGCGGCGCGGGCGATGGGGACTGTGGCTTGCGGGAATGGCGCTCGCCACGCTTCTAGCCAACTACTGGATCGCGGACGAAATCTATCCCTACGTCCGCTGAGCGGTTTTCTTCGACTCAGTCCGGTTGGCCGGGCGAATGGTTCCGCATGCGCGCCATCTCAAACGCCTTGCGAATGACGCGCGTGGCCGCCGGCGTGAGGGAGTATTGCGCGAGTTCCGAGGGCGCGGCCCAGGCCGCGTCGGTGACGTCGCTGCCGGCGCGCAATTCGCCGCCGGTCATCTCGCACAAGTAGTCGAGAATCACGAAGTGGTATTGGGGCTGGCCCTGGGCGTCCCGGTCAATGCGCTCGAAGACCTCGATCAACTCCAGCACGCGCACCTCAATCCCGGTTTCTTCCGCCAGTTCACGCCGCACGCCTTCGACGAGCGTTTCGCCCAACTCCAGCATCCCGCCGGGAATCGACCATTGCCCCACCAGCGGCGGACTCCCGCGCCGGATCAGCAGGGCGCGGCCCTGGGCAATCACCACGCCGCCGACTCCGACCAGGGGGCGGTCGGGATATTCGCGATGGTCAGGCACCGGGTTAGCATCCTCCACGGGAATCCTTGACAGGAGCGTTATATAATATGCCTTGGGAAGCAGGTTCGTGCGAGGAGGGGTGATTCCCGTGACCAAATGCCCGGAATGCGACGCGGAGATCGATCTGGACGAAGACGAAGTCGAGGAAGGCGAGATCGTGAGCTGTCCCGAGTGTGAGGTCGAGTTCGAAGTGACGCAGACTCATCCGGTGCATCTCGCGGTGTTCTCCGAAGACGACGAGGACGAAGAGGAAGAAGAGGAAGAAGAGGACGACGACGACGAAGAGTCCGAGGACGAGGACCTGGAAGAAGAGGACGAGGAAGAGGAAGTCGAGTAATGGCCGCCGCGGCTTGCTGGGGCATCTTTTCCCTGTTGCCGGCCATCCCAGCAGGGAACGCGCCGAGCGCGCCGGCGCTTTTGCGACCTGCCAGCCATGCGCAATCCGGCCGCGTGATGCGGCTCGAACGCCGGGAGGCAACGTGAACGCTCGCAGATGGATCGGGATGGCCGTTGTGGTTGCGCTGTGCCTGCTGGTGGCCCGGCCTGCCGTCGCGCAAAAGAGCAAGGGTGAGCCCGAACTGCGCACCGTTCACGGCAGCGTAATCGACAAGAACGAAAACCCCGTCCCCACCAGCGTGGTCTATCTTCTGAATGTCAAAACGCAGGCGGTGAAGACCTACATCGCCGACGATGCCGGAAGTTTCCGCTTCAGCGGACTCGATCCCAACGTCGATTACGAAGTGCACGCCGAACACGGCGACCTGATATCCTCCACGCGCACCGTGTCGAGCTTCGATTCCCGCCGGGATATCGGCGTGGTCCTCAAGCTGTCGCACCCGAAATCCGCCCGCTAGTGTCCTGAGTCAGAAAACCCAAGTAAATCGAAGCCCGCTATGGAGTGCGGCGACTGGCCGCCAATTCCCCGGCGAAGCGTGCTTCGCCGGGCGAAGGCTCGGGCCGTAGCCGATTTGCTGGGCTCCGCGCGAGCCGCCTCTACTTGTTGGCTTCACGCAGGGTGGTGCTCTGGACCGAGGCCGGGTCGGCAAGGAATTGCGCCACCGTGGGTCCCAGGGAGATACAACTGAAGCTCAGGTGGCCGCACGGCGAATCGAGTGTCACCACGGGCGCGCCAATGGCTTTGGCGAAGACCAGCGCCGGTGTGGGATTCACGATGTGGTCCGCCGACGAGACCATGACCAGAACGCGCGCGCGCGTGCGCCGGGCGGCCTGCTCCAGCGTCACGCCGTACTCCGCGGGGATGTCCAGCGCATTGATGGCCTGGCGCTGGCGAATCGCGTCGCTGGCCGACGCGGCATTGGTGGCGTCGGCCTTCTTGGTTTCCTCGAGGAACGCACGAAACTGATTCGGCGGCGTGTGCGCCACGCGATAGGCGGGCGAGGTGATGTTCATCGATCCGATTTCGCTGTAAATGGCCAGGCCGCGTGTCATCGGACGCGTGCCGTTGCCGCCCTGCCACTCCGGGTCGAGCTCCAGCGCCTCGATCTGCGCGGTCCACAGCAGCTTGTCGTAGGATGTGGACTGCGGTGAGCCTTCCATGGGGACGGCGACATCCATGAAGTAGGGATAAGCGACGATCCATTCGAACGTCTGCATGCCGCCCATGGAAATGCCCATCACCGCGCGCACGTGCGACAGGTGCAAGGTCTCGGTTGCCAGCCGGTGCTCGGCTTCCACCATGTCGCGGATCGTATACTCCGGGAACTGCATCCGCGGCTGGGTTTCGCTGTTGGACGGCGAGCTGGAGACTCCGTTGCCGATCGAATCCACCAGAATCACGAAGTATTTCGTGCTGTCCACGACGTTTCCGGGCCCCATGTAGGGCAGCAGGGTTTCCGATCGCGCGCCCAGCCACGTCGGCCAGATCACGGCGTTCGACCGGGAGGCATTGAGCTTGCCCAGCGTGCGGTAGCCCAGGCGGAAGCCGTGAATGACGGCTCCGCTCTGCAGCTTGAAATCGCCGTACTCGGCGAACTGTTGCGCGCCTTCGGCGGGCCGGGACTGCGCGTGGACGGCTCCGCTCAAGACAACACACAGGCCGGCAATGACCGCGACCCTCGTGGCGTTTTTCATGGCACCGTCTTCCGAAGAGTTCTTATATCAGACAAGGACTCACGCGCGGGGGAAGACCCCGTCGTGCTGCCGTGTTGCCGCGAAACAGCGGGCGATGAGCTTGCTCGTTTACGGCAAGCCGAAAACGAACAGCGAATTGGTGGCGGCCACGGCCACATATTGCTTGCCGTCCACCGCGAAGGTCACCGGATTGGCGCGGGCCGCGGCTCCGACGTGGACGTTCCAGAGCGGCTTTCCCGTGGCGGCGTCCAGGGCAAAGAAATTGCCCGCCACGTCGGCGGAGAAGACCAAGCCGCCGGCCGTGGCCAGCGTGCCGGTCCAGGAATCACCAACCAGCTTGAACTGCCACTTCATCTTTCCGGTGGTGGCATCGAGGGCGCGCACGGCGGTATAGGCCGGATCGCCGGTGAGCACGCGCTGTCCGCCTCCGCCTCCGGCGAGCTCCGGGTTGGCCGGTTCCATCTTGGGGCGGCCCTTGAAATAGTAGGCGCCCTGTTCCCGTGCGGTGACGTAGACGAGGCCCGTCAACGGGCTGTAAGACGGGCTGGAAAAGTTGATCGCTCCGGTGATGCTGGGGTAGATGAGCGTTCCTTGCGGGCTGGGGTCGATATCCGGCATCAGAATGGGCCGGCCTTTGGCATCGAGTCCCTTGGCCCAGGTCTGCTTGATGAAGGGCACGCCCGACAGAAACTCGCCGGTGGTGCGATCCAGCACATAGTAGAAGCCGTTGCGATTGGCCATTACCACGAGCTTGCGCGGCTGGCCGTTGATGGCGGCATCGAGCAGGATGGGTGGCTCGGCGGCATCCCAATCGTGCGTGTCATGCGGCGAGAACTGGAAGTACCATTTCATTTTTCCGGTGTCCGCATCCACGGCGAGCAGGGAACACGAATAGAGGTTGTCTCCCTGGCGGGCATCTCCGTTCCAGTCCGGAGCCGGATTGCCGGTGCCCCAATACAACAGATTCAGCTCCGGATCGTACGACCCGGTGTTCCACGTGGTGGCCCCGCCCCATTTCCAGCTGTCGCCCCCCCAGGTTTCCACGCCGGGCTCGCCTTGCGTGGGAACGGTCCACAGCCGCCACAGACGCTTGCCCGTCTTGGCGTCGTAGGCATCGAGAAGCCCCCGCAGGCCCGCCTCGCCTCCGCCGGTCCCGGTGATGATCTTTCCATTGATGGCCAGGGGCGCCGAGGTGATGGCATAGCCCTCTTTATTCTCGGCGACGTGCACGCGCCAGCGGACCGCGCCGGTTTTTCCGTCCAGCGCCACCAGATAGGAGTCGATGGTCGTGACGTAGACGGTGTCGCCCAGCACCGCGACTCCGCGGTTGGTCGGAAACAGCCCGATGGTCAGCAGGTTCTTGGGCAACTCGGGCGTCCATCTCCAGATGGCTTTGCCGGTGCGCACGTCGAGAGCCGTGACCGTGCTGGGCGGCTCGGTCATGTACAGGTAGCCGTCCACGACAATCGGAGACGTCTCGAAGATGCCTGTCCGCCGGAGCTGGTAGACCCATTCCATTTTTAGCGAGGCCGCGTTCTGCGTGTCGATCTGCTTCAGTTCGGAGAAGCGGTGAGAGCTGTAATTGCCGCCGTATGTAATCCAGTTCTGGGGCTGGGCCGAGGAATGAAGGATGTCATCATAGGTGACGTTCTGAGCGAGAGCGCTCGACCAGCCTGCCAGCAGCAGGGCGGCCAGAACGCCCGCGTATGCGACGTATTGGAGCGATTTCATCGTGCGCCTCTCAGACCCGCCAGGTAACTAACCAGATCGTTGAGCTGTGTCTCGGACAGCCCGTCTTTATAACTCGGCATCCAACTCTTCCCGGGCAGATCTTCGAGCTTTTGGAGGTCGAGCTTGCGGAGCGAGTGAATCTGCCCGCCGGCATCCCGGAGTTGAACGGAGAACGTGTCGTCGTTGACGCGCAGCCCCGTGATTTCGCGGCCGTCTTTGGTGACGGCACGCTGCATGAGATACGCCCTGAACGCCGCGCGCTCCGCGAGGTTTGCGTCGAGGGGGAGCTTCAAGCCGGGGCTCGTGATCGCATCGCTCAGCGAGCCGGGACTGAGGCGCGTGCCGACGCGAGTGAGATCAGGTCCCAGGTTTCCGCCCTGGCCGTTCACGATGTGGCACTGCGAGCAGTTTTTCGAGCGATAAATCTCTTTTCCCTTTTGGGCGTCACCGGGCTGCGTTCCGGAGGCTTCCTGGTCGAATGAGACGACGTAATCCACGATTTGACGAATCTTTTCGTCGCCCAACTGCGGGAACGTAGGCATTCCCGAGCCGATGAATCCTACCTTGACCAGGTCCTCTATGCCGTTCGGTCCGAGTCGGGCGGCCGCGTGTCGGATGTTGGGTCCGTTGCCGCCGCTTCCGTCCATCCCGTGACAGACCGCACAGGCTCCTTCAAACAGAGGCTTGCCGGGAGGGGCGGCTGCGGGTTTCGTGGCTTGCGGGGCGCGTCCGGCGGCGAACGCCACGAAAGGAACGCAGAGGCCGAATCCGCATAGGATGAAGACTAGAGCCGCAACACGGCTGGATCGAATCCTTATCATTTGAGCCCCCCTGCTGCTCGCCGGTTAGTGCCCTTGCGCAGGCGCTTGAGGCGCTTGCGCCACCTGCGGCAAGGTGAACGCGAAGACGCTATTGCCCGCCACCGCCACGACGTACTGCTCTCCGTCCACCGCATAGGTTATGGGATTGGCGCGAACCGCCGTGCCCACTTGCAGGTGCCACAGCGGTTTGCCGGTCAGCGCGTCGAGCGCAAAGAGATTGGAGCCCGCATCGGCGGAGAAAACGAGGCCACCCGCTGTCGCCAGCGTGCCGGTCCACGCATCCCCCGTCATTTTGAATTCCCACGTCTTTCTTCCCGTGGTGGCTTCGAGGCCGCGAACGGTCGTGTAGACATCGTCTCCAGTCATGAATTTCGCGCCACCGCCTCCCCCGCCTACCATCCCCACGGAGTTGCCCGGCGCCATCTTTTCTTCGCCCTTGATGTAATACGAACCGGCTTCGCGGGCCGGCACGTAGAACAGGCCGGTGAGCGGGCTGTAGGACGGACTATTCCAATTGATCCCTCCGGTGATGGCCGGGTAGACGAGCGTTCCCTCGACCGTCGGCTCGATATTGGGCAATGTGATGGGCCGCCCCTTGGCATCCAAGCCCTGCGCCCAAGTCTGCTTGACGAAGGGGATGCCGGTGAGGAACTCACCTGTCGTGCGGTCCAGGACGTAGTAGAACCCGTTGCGATTGGCGAGGCTCACGAGCTTTCGCGGTTTCCCTTTGACCGCGGCATCAAACAGGATCGGCGGCTGGGCGGAATCCCAGTCGTGGGTTTCGTGCGGCGAGAACTGGAAGTACCATTTCATTTTTCCGGTGTTCGCATCCACGGCGATCAGGGAGCAGGTGAAAAGGTTATCTCCCAGGCGGCCGTCGCCATTCCAGTCGGGCGCCGGATTGCCCGTGCCCCAATAGAGGGTGTTCGTTTCGGGGTCGTACGAGCCGGCGTTCCACATCGTGCCTCCGCCGTTGAACCAGCTGCCGTTCGCCCAGGTGTCCGCGCCGGGATCGCTGGGACTCCGCGCCACGGTATAGAGCCGCCACAATTCCTTTCCCGTTTGGGCGTCGAAAGGGGCGAGGAAGCCATGCGCACCGGCTTCACCGCCAGCGGGGCCTCGGTGGTCCCGTAGCCCTGCTTGTAATCGGCATAGTGGGTGCGCCATCGAACCACGCCGCTCTTGGCATCGAGCGCGACGAGGTAGTTATCAACCGTCGCGACGTAGACCATATCTCCCAGCACCGCCACACCGCGATTGGTGGGGAAGAAGCCAACCGTGAAAAGGTCACGCGGGATCACCGCAGACCAGTGCCACAGCGCCTTGCCCGTGCGGGCATCCAGCGCGGTGACCGAGCTGGGCGGCTCGGTGACGTACATGATCCCGTCCACGACGACGGGCGAAGTCTCGACGACGCCGTTGCCGCGAATCTGGTAAACCCACGCCACCTTCAGCGTGTTCACGTTCTGGGGCGTGATTTGCTTGAGCCCCGAGAAGCGCTGCGATTGGTAGTTGCCGCCGTAGGTGAGCCAGTTCTGCGGCTCGCGGTCGGAACGCTTGAGGCGTTCGTAGGGCACCTGCGCGAAAACAGAGAACGGAATCAGCAGAGCGACGGCTGCAGCGAAGTGACGGATAGCTCTCATTGGGCCCCCTTCAAGCTGGTGAGGTAGGCGATCAGATCATCGAGTTCCGTCGCCGAAAGGTTGGTGTAACTGGGCATCAGGCTTTTCCCAGGCTCCGTTTCCACCTTCTTCAGATCGGACTTGTCGAACGAGTAGTACTTGCCGGCCGCGTCACGCAATTGCAGCGTGAACGAGTCTTCGTTCACGCGCACGCCGGTAACCTTCTGGCCGTCCTTGGTGACCACGTTGGTGATCAGATATCCGGTAAAACCGGCACGCTCCGCCAGCGCGGGATCGGCCGGCGGTTTCGCGCCGGGATTCATGAGCATGTCGTGCAAATAGCGGGGCGCGCGCGCGTTGCCGAGGCGTGTCAGCTCAGGACCTGAGACGCCACCCTCTCCGGCGATGCTGTGGCATCCGGCGCAGCCACTCGCGGCGTACACGGCCTTCCCCTTGGCCGCATCGCCCTTCACGGCCTCTTCCGCACCCGATGCTCCGAATGTCCGCACGAAGGCCACCACCTGCGTGGCTCGCTTGTCGTTGAGCGACGATATGCCTGGCATTCCCGTGCCGGGAATGCCGTTGCGGATCACCGAGAAGAGTCCCTGATCGCCGCGACGTTGCGCCGACCCGCGAATGTTCGGACCCATGCCGCCGCTGCCGTCCACGCCGTGGCACGAGGAGCATTGCGCGGCGAACAGCGCTTTGCCTTCCTCGATGTCGGCGGGCGTCAGCTTGGCGGTGAGGGAATCCTGGGGTGTGCTCTGAGCGGCGGGCAAGCGGCTGGCCCCCAAGCCCCAGAGCATCGAAATAAGTGCGGCAATCCACAACGAGCGAATCGCGATCATGTGGCCTCCTACGCGGGATTTGGGCGTCTGTAAGCGGGCATGACTCCTGCAAGAAAAATGAATGGTGCCGGCGGGGGGAATCGAACCCACGGCCTAGGGATTATGAGACCCTCGCTCTACCACTGAGCTACGCCGGCCCGTACACAATCTTTGATGCTAAGGGTTCGCTCCGTGAGGTGTCAAGAAGCGGCATCCGCGCCGTGTGCCCAGCGATCGTGCTTCCCCCGCGCCCGATCATACCCCAAGCAGAAGAAAAAAGAGCGGGTGAAGTTGTCTCCGCAGACGGAGCGCTCAACAGGATGCTGAAAAACTACTACGAGCTTTGTGGGTCGCGGCTTCAGCGCGCTGTTTGCGTCCCGGACAGCCGTCGGGACCGCGACATAAGCGCCCTTGAAATCCACAGGGCTTTAGCCCCTGAAGCTCCCTAAGGCGTCGTTTCCAGCGCCAGCTTCGACCGGCAACGCTGGGGGCGCGCTACGGCTGCGGCGTGGCGCGGGCGGCGGCCATGATGTGCTCGATCTCATCAACGGAGCGGGTCAGGCGCGCGGTCAGGAGCTGGTAGCCGTCCTTGGTGATGAGCACTTCGTCCTCGATGCGCACGCCGAGATTTTCCTCGGGAATGTAGATGCCGGGCTCGATGGTGATAACCATGCCGGGCTCGAGCGGGCGCGTGCGGTCGCCGGGATCGTGCACGTCGAGCCCCACGTGGTGGCCCAGGCCGTGAATGTAATAGCGGCCCAGCGTACGGCCTTGCTTGTCGTGGCCGTGCGTATCGATGTAGTCGGCGGCGATTTGCTGCAAGCTGCCGCTCCCTCCAAACAGCACCGCGCCGGGCTTGACCGCCGCCAGCGCCGCGTTCTGCGCGCCCAGGACGATGTCGTAAATCTCGCGCTGCCGCGGCGTGAATTTGCCGTTGGCCGGAATCGTGCGCGTGATATCCGCGGTGTACCCGCCGTATTCGCCGCCCACGTCGATCAGGACCACGTCGCCATCCTTGATCTCTTCGTTCAAGGCGCTGTAGTGCAGGACGGTCGAATTAAACCCCGTCCCGACCACCGGCGCGTAGGCCTCCCGCTCGCAGCCGCCCATCTCGTGAATTTCCTTCATGCGCGCGGCCACCTGATACTCGAACAATCCCGGGCGCACGCGCTTCATGGCGTCCAGATGCGCGTCCACCGACAGATCGACGGCCTTCTGGAGCAGCGCGAGTTCGCCCGCGGATTTCACCTGGCGCATCGCGTCCAGCACGGGCGTGACGTCGCGCAGACTCGATTGCGTGAGCACGCCGCGCAGCCATTGGCTCCAGTTGGTGAGGTGCGGATAGCCCTCTTCCTGGTCCGGCGGGAGCAGGGTGTAGAAATTCGGATACGTCTTGGCGAGTTGCGTCAGATCGCCGCGCAGGCTGGCGAATGGCTCGACGGCCCGAAAACCGGTCTTCGCCGCGATACCAGGGGTGTCCGCGCCAACTTTCGGTCCTTCCCATTGCTCCTGCTTGAGATCGCGCGCCGGAAGATAGAGAATCTCGCGCGGGCCTTCCGGAGATTTGGTTCCCCGTGCCTCCGGGATCAGCAGCAGCGCCGCGCCGGGTTCATCGTGGCCGGTGAGGTAATAGAAGTACGGCTCCTGAAAAAAGATGGCGACCTCGGAAGCGTCCTCGTGGCCCGTGTAGCCAAACAGCACCACCGGCCCGTCAACGGTGGCACGCAGCTTCGCCCGCCGCGCCTGGTATTCCTCACTCGGCTGGCGAAACCGCGCCTGCGCCAGGCCGCAGGCCAGTGCCAGCGCCAAGAATCCTAGAATGTATCGCCGCGATGGAGAACAGGCTCGGGCTCTCATGTTGTTCCGATAGTATCGAAAACTGAACCGCGTGGGGTGTTTTTCGCTGGTGGCGGAATGGGGTCAGTGCGCGGGGGTATCCAGCAGTTCGCGGATTTTGCTGCCCAGGGCGGTCAAGGGGAAGGGTTTTTGCAGGAAGGCGTGGCCGGATTCCATCGGGCCGCTGGGGGCCAGGGCGTCGTTGCTGTAGCCGGAAACGAAGATCACCTTCATGTTTTTGCGCGTGCTGGTCAGAATTTTGGCCAGGGCGGGACCGCTCATGTTCGGCATGACCACATCGGTGACCAGCACGGCAATCGGCCCGGGATGGTCGGTGGCCAGCTTCAGAGCCTGAGGAGGACCGTCGGCTTCCAGCACGGTGTAGCCCTGCAGGACGAGATAATCGCGCGTGAGCACGCGCAGCGGCTCGGAATCCTCGACCAGCAGCAGGGTTTCCGTCCCACGCGCAGCCGTTGCCGCATCCGCCGCAGCAGCAGGCGCCGTTGCAAGCGCCGTCTGGCGGGGTGCTTCGGCAACGCGGCGCAAATAGATCTGGAAGGAGCTGCCGCGATTGATCTCGCTCTCCACGGTGATAAAGCCCCCGCTCTGGCTGACAATTCCTTCCACGGTGGCCAGACCCAGGCCGGTGCCTTTGCCCACTTCCTTGGTGGTATAAAACGGCTCGAAGATGCGGGCTCGCGTCGCGGGGTCCATGCCCGAACCCGTGTCACTCACTTCCAGAAGTACATAAGGCCCCGGTTGCATGGCGGGGCAAGGCGCGGCCTGATCGCGGGCGAGGTCTACATTGCGGGTGGAGAGCGTCAGCCGGCCCCCTCGGGGCATGGCATCCCGGGCATTCATCGCCAGGTTGAGGATGGCCAGCTCTATCTGGCCCGGGTCGGCCTTCACCAGCCCGAGCGACTTCTCCAGCTGCGTGGCCAGCTGAATATGAGCCCCGAGAACCCGCAGGAGCAGCTTTAACGTCTCCTCGACGACTTCATTCAAATTCAGAATCCGCGGCTGCAGCACTTGCTGCCGGCTGAACGCCAAAAGCTGCCGGGTGAGTTCAGCGGCGCGGTTTCCGCTCACGGTAATCGCTTCGACTTGTTTGCGCAGGGGATTCCCGGAGCCCAACTGACTGGCCAGCACTTCACAATGCCCCATCATGACCGCCAGGAGATTGTTGAAATCGTGGGCCACGCCGCCGGCCAGCCGGCCGATCGCCTCCATCTTCTGGGCCTGGCGAAGCTGCTGTTCGAGTTTCTTCTCCTCGGTCACATTCTCGACGATGACTTCGCCGCGATCGCCTTCGCCGCGACCGTGCTCCACGATCCGTCCGCTCAGCCGGACGACAATGGGTGTGCCATCTTTCCTCTTCCATTCCACTTCCGCGCCCCGCAAGATCTTTAGCTTCCGAAGTTGCGCCAGGATCTGGGGGCGGTCTTCCGGGCTGCAATAGATGTCCGTGGCTGGGTCCAAAGCCAGAAGTTCCTCTTTCGAGCCATAGCCCAGCATGGCCACGAGCGCCGGATTGACATCCTCAAACGGCCCGCCCATTTTCGTTATGAGCATTCCATAGACCGCATTCTCGATGAATTCGCGATGCCGGGATTCGCTGGCGCGCAGGGCGGCTTCGGCGCGCTTTAATTCGGTTATGTCCTGCTGCGTGCCTTCGTAGTAGAGGATCCGGCCCGCGTCATCGCGCACCGCCCGGGCATTCTGCATGATCCATCCCAGACTGCCATCCTTGCGCTTCACCTGCGTGATGAAGTTCCGGACGACGCCCTGCTCGTGCAGCAGGCGTTGCAGTTCGCGGCGGCGCGAAGGGACGACATAGGTTTGGTTCTCGATGTCCGTCGCCCGGGCCATCAATTCTTCCGGAGAGTCGTACCCATAGATCTCCGCCAGAGCCTGATTGGCGCTCAGGCAGCGCCCCTCCGGCGTGGTCTGAAAGATTCCCACCACCGCGTGGTCGAAGATCTCCCGGTATTTTTCTTCCGCGGCGCGCAGCGCGTCCAGCGCGCGATGTTCCTGGGTGACGTCCCGGACCACGACGTGGACCGCGGCTCGCCCCGCAATTTCCAGGGCATGCGACGTGACGTCCACGTGAATGACCTGGCCGTTCTTGAGGCGGTGCCGCCATGTCCCGGCACGCCGAAAGTCCGCTCGCTTGGTAGCCAGGTATCGCAGGAGTACCGGCACATCTTCCTCGGGGCGGATATCGGTGATGCGCATGCGGAGAAATTCTTCACGGCTGTAGCCGTAGTGCGCGATGGCGGCGTCGTTCACTTCCAGAAACCGCAGCGTCTCGGCGTCATGGATCCACATGGGCAGGGGATTACCCAAGAAAAGAACGCGGAAGCTCTGCTCACGGTCCCCCAGCATGCGTTCGGTGCTCTTGCGCTCGATGGCAAATTGCAGCGCGCGGCACAGATCGGGGGCCTGCAGCGCTTCCTTGTTGAGATATTCCTGGGTCCCGGCCCGCAGGGAGGCGCGGGCCAGTTCCTCCTGGCCGTGCGGTATCAGTGCGACGATGGGAACTGCAGCGTGTTGCGCGCGCACCTGCGCGATCGTCTCGGGCCCCGCATAGCAGGAGCAGGAAAGATCCAGAAGGAGAACGTCGCAGGTCCCTTCGGCAAGGCGGGCCAGGATGGCGGGCAACTGCGCGACCTGCTCCAGCGAACACCCGTCGGCGCCATATTCGGAGATCATGTTCCGGATCTGTTGCGCGCAGCCATGGTCGTCGGAGGCAAACAGAATTCGAATGGCGGGTTTTTCCAGACTCATACGTGCTCGAACTTCCTGCCGGTCGGGTGGCTCCCCGTCGGTCTGCCAGGAGAGGCTCGCTCGTTCTGCAAGGAGCCCGAAAGCAGCGAGACTCTAGCACAGGCATTTCGCCCAAACTAATGCTTTAAGAGGGAATTGAAGAGGGGGATATCCTATTACTCATCAGGAATTCGACCGCATTCCGCGCCGCCAGTAGGATCCGCCGGCCGCCGTCTCCGCCCGGGTGATGGCCGGTTCCCGCTTCGTGCCGAGAAGCGCGATCCCCTCGGCGACGAAAGGAAAAAGAGTTCGGCGACGTCGTGGAAAACCGAAGAGGGATTCTTCGCTCCGCTCAGAATGACGGCGGGGCGTTATGCAACTCGTCAGAAGCCCGGGGCGCCGGTGGCGGCGGCGCGCGCTTCGGCGGCTTCGGTGGCGCCGGAGTTGAAACGCAGCCGTTCGACGTAGGTTTGCCCCAGCGACATCAGCCCGGTGTAGAGGTAGCCCCAGACGAACAGCAGAAAGAAGGGAACCGTGGCGTAGTTCTCGTTCTGGATGGCGTAGACGACGGCCGCGGCGAAGTAGACGCCCAGGGCCACTTCGGCGAACGGCATGATTCCGGCGCTCTTGCGATAGCTCTTCTTGGCCCACGTGCCCTGGCCCTGCACCGCGCTTTCCACGCGGTATTTCGGCGTGCGCACGAATTCCGATTTCATGCCGAAGATCGCCTGCAGGACCGCCACGGCATTGCGCACCGAAAGGCCGATCCCCACGGCCATCACGAACGGCAGATACAGAAACGTCCGCTTCCACGTCTTGGGATAGAGCGCGCGCTCGGCGGCCAGATAAAACGACGAGATCGAGCACGTCGAGGCGGCGAACAGCGGCAGATCGATGATCAGCACCTGAAACCATCCCTGATAGAAGCGCACGATCATGGCCGGCAGCAGAATCATCGATAGGAAGATCATCAGCGGGTAGCTGATGTTGGCCGTGAGATGAAAGAACCCCTCGACCTTGGCTGCCAGCGGGACATCGGCGCGCCACATCCGCGGCAGGATTTTCTTCGCCGTCTGCATCAGCCCCTTGGCCCAGCGCGCCTGCTGCGATTTGAAGGCGTTCATTTCCACCGGCAATTCCGACGGGCAATCAATCTCCGGCAAGTACAGGAAGCGCCAGCCGCGCATTTGCGCGCGATAGGAGAGGTCGGTGTCCTCGGTGAGCGTGTCGTGCTGCCAGCCGCCCGCGTCCTCGATCGCCGTGCGCCTCCAGATGCCCGCGGTGCCATTGAAGTTGAAGAACACGCCGCTGCGGTAACGCGACGAATGCTCGATGGCGAAATGGCCGTCGAGCAGAATCGCTTCCACTTCCGTCAGCGTCGAGTAATTTCGGTTGACGTAGCTCCAGCGCGTCTGCACCATCGCCAGGCGCGGCTCGGTGAAATACGGCACCGTGCGCCGCAAAAAATCCGCGGGCGGAATAAAATCGGCGTCGAATATGGCGACGAATTCTCCCGTCGCCGATTTCAACCCTTCCTGCAGCGCCCCGGCTTTGAATCCCTCGCGGTTGTCCCGGTGGAGGTAACTGATCGGGACGCCCAGGGCGCAATGGCGCTCGACGCAGTTCCGGGCCACGGCTTGCGTCTCGTCGGTCGAATCGTCCAGCACCTGAATGTCCAGCAGTTCGCGCGGGTAATCAAATTGCGCCACCGTCTCGATCAGCCGCTCGATCACGTAGCGCTCGTTGTAGATCGGAAGCTGCACCGTCACTTTGGGCCAGGCGGTGACTTCCGGCGGCGGGCCGGGAACGTTCGCCCGGTGCTTGAAAAAATTGTAGACCAGCACGTAGCGGTGGATTCCGTACATCGCCAGGATGGCCATCACCAGAAAATAGGGCGCCATGATGGCCATGTCGAACGCGTTGGCTTGATACAGCCCGCGGAACGTGGGATTGGACAGTTGATGCCAATACTTCGTGAGCGGGCTGCTGCCCTGCACAACCCACGCTGCCAGAAGATAGGGGGATACCAAAATGTGCCTGCCTTCGTATCAAAGTGCTTGGGGTTAGCGCGACACCAGCCAACCTCGCAATTATACGGTTGCCCGGGGCGGTGTCAACGCCACCCGCCCGCTCCCAGGCCCGGGCCGGAGATGCGCGCTGGGGGGGGCGCTACGGCCTCTCGGTGGCTTCGGCGGGGACGGAGGTAGCCGCGTGCAGGCGCCGCTCGTGCGGGCGCACGAACGTCCAATACACCGCGGTCGCCGCCAGGGCGCAGCCCGCCATTACTTCGGTGATGCCCCGAGGCGTATGTCCATCGAATAGGAATCCCGCCAGCGCTCCGGCACCCGCGCCCAGCGTCCACTGCACGCAAACAATAATGGACGACGCCGTCCCGGCAATCTCCGGGTGCGGGTGCAGAGCCGCCACCGTCGCGTTGGGACCGACCAGCGCGCTGGCGAACGTCGCCAGCAGCAGCAGCGGTGTCACCGTCGCCAGCGTGGCCGCGCCTTTCAGCGAGAGAATCACCAGCACCATGCAGACGGTTGTGACGCTGGTCAAGCCGGTTGCCAGCAGACGGGATGCCGGCACGCCCCGCGCATTCAGACGCGCGTTGACCATCGCTCCCGCCATGATGCCAAACGACGTGCACGCGAACAGCAGGCCATACAGACGCAGCGAGGCCCCCAGCGCATTGATCAGCAGCAGCGGGGACGCCGCGATGTACGCGAACAGGCAGCCGGTCATCAGCGCGGATACCAGCGCGTAATTCCGGAACGTTCCGCTGCCGAGCACGGTGGCATAGTTGGCCAGCAATTGCCGGGGCGCCAGGCTCTGCCGCCGCGCTGGGGGCGCCGATTCGTCCAGGCCCAGCGTCACCGCCACGATCAGGATCACCCCGAGCGTTCCCAGCGCGCCGTAAATGCTTCGCCAGCCGCTCACCGTCAGAATCCACACGCCCAGCGTCGGCGCGATCATCGGCGCCAGGCTCGACAGCACGCTCATGTAGGAAAGGCGCGCCCGCGCCATCGCTCCCTCAAACACATCGCGGATGATCGCGAGCGCCAGCATGGTGCCCACGCCTGCTCCCGCGCCCTGGATCAGCCGGCAGATCATAAACGCGGTCATGGAGTGCGCCAGCGCGCAGCCCCAACTGGCGCCGCCGAACAGTATGCACCCGGCCAACAGAACCGGCCGCCGCCCGTAACGATCCGAGATCGGGCCGAACACAACCGGTGTGGTGGCGAAGCCCAGCATGAACAGGCTGAGCGCGTAGGCCACCGCCGCCGGCGTGGACAGCAGTGCGCGGGCGATGGGCGAAATCGCCGGCTGCCCCATGTCCACCGAGAGCGGCGGCATGGCCGCGCACGCGCCCAGCAGCACGATGAAGCCAACCGAGTCTGTTCGTATCTTCACGCTTGCGCCTTTCCCGCATGGATCTTGCGGGACGGGTTGCCGGAATCGCGCCCCCGCCAGCACGCGCCCGCAGCAATCGGGTGCGGCCCACGAGCGGAGTTGCATGGAGGCTAGGAAGACCGGCTGGCCCGCCAAAATAGAAATTATACCATGCGGGTGGCTGGCCGACTTTGCTTGGCCGGCGGCACTGCCTGCGCCGCACGGGCCGCCGCATCAGGCCGAGCAGGGCAGGGACCGCCGGGCGGAGCCATGGATCTCAATCGGCGCCGCGCTATCAAAAAACATTCCCGCACCGGCCGTCGGGACTGCAAGCGGTGGCGCAGCGCCTGGTGGGAACTATGAATGGAAGAGTGGAACGCCGTGGCTCACGGGAACCGCGTGCCGGCTTGCGCGCAGGCTTCGAACACCGACAGCAGGTTGGTGATCCCCAGCAGATCCTTGATGGACTTGTTGTAATTGATCAACTGCAGGTTGCAGCCCGCCTTTTTTGCCGAGGTGTACAGGCCGACCAGCGCGCCCAGTCCCGAACTGTCCATGCGCGTGATTCCGTTGAGATCCAGGATGATTCGCTGGGTGGTCGGGATCATCCCCTTCACGTGAGATTTCAGGGCATCGGCATACTCCGCCGTCAGCCTCCCGGCGCACACCACGACGATCGCGTCTTCCCAGGTGTAGGTGTGCAGCTTCAACCCAATGGTCGCAGCTGCTGCTGTATCCGTGGACATGCCAGGCTCCTGTTCGGCGGGGAACGCTCCCACGCGGCGTCGTTCTGGTTGCTGTCTTGTACTCCGATTGCCCGCCGAACACAAGCCGTTTTCGACGCTTCCGACAGGACGGCGCTGGCCCAGAGTCGGCCCCCCGAGCCTTGTCTATCAGGGAATCGCCGGACCACTTAGGCGGGGGATTCGTTGTATCCCTTACACGAGTAAGGGTAGGATATATCCATCAGGGAACGCGTATCGGAAATTCGAGTGTAGCAGTTATGAAGGTGAACCTCTTGCCATGACTCCAGCTCCGTCGAAAGACGCGCGTCGCAGCTCGCGCATTGCCGTCTCCAAGGGGATCTGGGTGTCCTGGCGGGTGGAGGGACCCAGCAGTGTCTCGCGCGTGCGCGACCTGAGTCTGGGCGGAGTCTTCATTCTCACCACCGCGCAGGTTCCGGTGGGCACGGTGCTGCACATGTTGTTCGCGCTCCCGGAGGGGGAGATGCGTCTGCAAGGTGTCGTGCGGTATGCGGAGGCCGACAAGGGCGTCGGCGTGGAATTCACGCGCGTAGACACGGCCGAAGGCGCGCGCCTGCGGGAACTATTGCGCCGCATCAGTCGCTGAGCCCGCGCGGCGCCGCCCCTTCCGCGCCAGTACTGTATGGGCAACGCCGCGCACATTGCCAGCAGCGCTGGCGGCAGCTTCTTGTGATAATCTGCCTACGGGCTCGGGGTGGTCCCCTTCCGGGTGTCGAACGTCCGGGTTCGCCAGGAATGCAGTCCCCAGTCAGCAGAGTGTAAGCATCGTGGCCGACTCGACGAAATCCAGTGCTGGCTCGACCAGCGACCGTTCCAAGGAACAGCGGCGCTCCATGCGCGTGCGCATTGCCATGCCCGTGATTGTTCGCGGAAAAATAGGACCGCAGCCCTTCGAGGAACAGACGCAGACCGTCGTGGTCAGCGCTCACGGTTGCACCGTGCGCCTGGCAACCGAGATCGCGCACGGCCAGAAAGTATCCGTCGTCAATCCCAAGACCGCCGAAGAGCTGCCCTGCACGGTCATCTCTCTCGGACAGAGGGACGGCAAAAAACGGGAGGTCGGCGTGGAATTTACCGAGCCGTCGCCCCTGTTCTGGCGCATTGTCTTCCCGCCGGACGACTGGGACCCGTCCGAGCGCAAGCGGCCCTCTCCCACGCCGCCGCGTTCCACGCCCCGCCGCTAGAACACACACCCGCGCTTTGGTTGCCGCCGGTTCCCGTGCATCCACGCGGGAACCTGACCGCCATCCCTTGCATGCGAACATCTGGTCGGCATTACAGCCCCCTGCCTATTGCCTAGGACGTGCCCGTCGGCAGGGAGACTCGTTGTCTTCGGCGCCGGGGAAAGGTACGATATCCGAAATTGAGGTGGACCTGGAAAGGTTCTGGTACATCGATCATGAAGGCGGATCCATGGCTATGAAGGGGAATCGATCTCCCGAGAGGCGCCGCAGTGGGCGCACGGGGCTGCCCAAGGGCATGTGGGTGTCCTGGCACACCGACGGCTCGCGCAACGTTTCCCGCGTGCGCGACCTGAGCGCTGGCGGGGTATTCATTTGCACCGCCACACCGATTTCCATCGGCACGCCCATGCAGATGCTGTTTTCACTGCCCGAGGGGGAGATGCGCGCGCAGGGCGTCGTGCGCCACATCGTGGAAGGCGAAGGCCTCGGCGTGGAATTCGCGCGCATCGGCACGGCCGATACCGTGTACTCCTTCCCTGGCGAAAATTGCAAGGCGAAAGCTCTTAGGATTCAGCTGCCGCAAAACGCAATTGAAGAGTAATGCAGATTTCGATCGACTCCGAGAGCCGGTGCTTCGGCGAGACTCTCTAGAACGGCTTACTTCGGATCATCGTCAAAGGGCGGCATGGAGGAGCAACGGCGCTCATCACGACCAGCAAGCACTACGCTGAGCACGGCGAGTTACAGGAATAAGTCAATGTTCAGGCAGGACCCAAATCCGCAACTATGGTGTCAAGGTTCAATAGTTGAGGACGCTTCCGAAGTCTGTAATTTGGATTTCGCTGACGGCGTCTGCGAAATTGGCCAATTTCCGGCAGCCTGCTTTTGATGAAAGGTGAAACCCAACACTGCTGGCAGCATGGAATTGAAAAAGAGAAGCGTCCTTGCGGCCCGCGGGTCAATCTGACCTTTCGGTGTGTTTGCAGGTAACAACCGACAAAGAATCACGACAACTCGGGTCTAGCGTCAAAGAACCGATCACTCCTCGATCGCACCCCTGGTTTGAACGAGAAAGCCGTTATGGTATGAAGAGTAAGGAATACCGATTCTTAAAACGGAGACAAATAGAACGATGGCCATGAAAAAGATTGCTATTTCCTTGCCCGAACCCGTGCTGGAACGGGTCGACAAACTAGCTGCGAGCCGAGGCGAGTCACGCAGTCACCTGATCGCGACCGTGCTTGACCGCGTCGCGCGAGCCAAACACGACCATGACATCACGGCGCAGATCGACGCGCTGTTTACTGACGAGAAGATCACGGCTGAGCAGAAGGCCACATCTAAGGACTTTTTACGGATGTCACCATGGCGCGCCGAGAAGTGGTAATCCGCCAAGGCGATCTGTTCTGGGTCGCTTTCACCGGTGGACGCGGCTCCGAGCCCTGGGGCCGCAGGCCCGCCCTGATCCTGCAGCACAACCGGTTTAATACGAGTCTC
>JAIQGD010000140.1 GCA_020072765.1 Terriglobia bacterium | reverse complement strand
TGGAACTCTTCCAGCGTGACGCCGAGCTGGCGGAGTATTTTGAAAAACAGGGGAGGGCCGATTTCGCGGCCGCCGTGAAGAGGGATGGTGACGGCTCGCCCGTCGGAATGATTCCAGCGCTCGTGACTCCCCGTCTGTCTGGTTTTGGAAAATCCCAAGCGGCGGGCCACGCTCTGAAATTGCCGCGCCGTCGCGCTAGGCATGAAGGATTTCGGTGGTGTCGGCGGGCAGAGGAGTTCCTTTTTCCGAATACTCCTCTTCGATCATTTGAAAAACGCGGGAGAGTTCCGCAAGGGCCTCGTCCCGAGTGGACATCAGCGCATAACATCCCGGAATCGCCGGTATTTCGGCCACCCACGAGCCGTCTTCCTGCCGGTAGAGAACGGTCTTGTAATCTCCCAGCTGCATGACAGCCTCCCTGATCTTGGCGCCAGTCTAGCATAGAAACATTTCGGGAATGGAATTCTGGTTGTAAGCGCGAAGATCAACTCCCGTATGCAGCGGCAAACGCGCCTCCTCCTTGGCACCGTGCCAAACAGCTCACCGCAAGGATGTAATTCGCCCCATGTAGCTGCGGATCTCCCCCGAAAATGTTTACACCAACTACCGTTTGAAATTCGCCTCGAAACATGGCACGTTCACTGCAGGAGGTTCCTGTGTCCAGAACGCGCCATGCAGATTTAGGCAGCCGGCACGGGGACATTTGCGCCCGTTCTAATCGCAACACTCCCGGAAACAGAAATGCCTGTAAGTCATTGAAAATAAAGGTGAGCGCCCTTGTCTAATCGCAACACTTCACAGGCTGCCCAACCCGCCCCGCACCGCATTGCCTTCGGCACCGACGGCTGGCGCGGCATCATCGCCGAGGATTTTACCGACGAGAATCTGCGCAAGGTGGTGCATGCCATTGCGCGGTACGTCGTGCGCGCCGAGAAGCCGGGCAGCGGCATCCTCGTGGGCTACGACACGCGCTTCGGCTCCGAACGTTTCGCGCGCGTGGCCGCCGAAGCCGTGGCCGCCACCGGCACGCCCGTGTGGCTGGCGGCCGAGGCCTGTCCCACGCCCGCGATTTCGCTGCTGGTGCGCCAGCGAGGCGCCGCCGGCGGAATCCAGATCACGGCGAGCCACAATCCCTATCGCTGGAACGGCGTGAAGTTCAAGGCGAGTTACGGCAGCTCGGCTTCGCCCGCCATCGTTGCGCAGATCGAGGCGGAACTGGAAAAGGTGCTGCGCGATGGCGTCCCGCCGCTTCCGCCGCGCGGCGGCCTGATCCAGCCGCTCGACGTCCGCACGCCCTATCTGCAAACTCTCGGCGGCCTGGTGGACTGGGACCGCCTGCGCGCCTCGAAATTCCGATTCGTGATCGATCCGATGCACGGGGCGGGCCGCGGCTTTTTGCGCGAGCTGTTCCGCCGCCACGGGATCGAGGCGGGTGAAATCCGCGGCACGCGCGATCCTCTGTTTGGCGGCGTCAACCCGGAGCCCATCGAGCCGCACGTCGAGGCCCTGCGCCGCGCCGTGCGCGAGGGCGGCTACGACGCGGGCTTGGCCTTTGACGGGGACGCCGACCGCATCGGGGCCATGGATCGCGACGGCACGTTCATCACGCCCCACCAGATTTTTTCGATTCTGCTGTGGCATCTGGCGGGCACGCGCAAACTGACCGGCGACGTGGCCAAGACCTTCTCGACCACCAAAATGATCGACAAGATTGCCGCGCACTTCGGCCGCAACGTCTGGGAGACGCCCGTCGGCTTCAAGTACATCTGCGATCGCATGCTGGAGTGCGACATTTTGCTGGGCGGCGAGGAAAGCGGCGGCATCGGGACGAAATTGCATCTGCCGGAGCGCGATGCCACGGTGAACGCGCTGCTGCTGGCCGAAGTGATGGCCTGGCACGGCAAGCGTCTGGGCGAACTCGTCGCCATGCTCCACCGCGAATTCGGCGAGCATCACTACGGCCGCGTCGACCTCACGCTCCGCGACGGCCAGAAGGAGCGGGCCCTGGCGCATTTCGCCGGCGCGAAGTTCAACCGGCTCCTCGAGTGGCCCGTCGTGCGCCGCGAGGATCTCGACGGCGTGAAAGTTTACCTCGGCGAGATCGGTTGGGTGATGGTGCGCGCGTCGGGCACCGAACGCATGCTGCGCGTCTACGCGGAAACGACGCGGCCGGAAACCACGCGCCGCGTGCTCGCGGAAGTCACCGCGCTCGTCCAGAAACTCTAGGCGGATTTTTCGGCTTCGAGGTGTTTTCGGGCGGCGTCGAGAATGCCGTTCAGGAAGCTCGGAGCTTCGGCGGAAGAAAACGTCTTGGCGAGTTCGAGCGCCTCGTCGATGACGGCCTTGGGCGGCACGGCGCCGGCGCGGAGTTCGTGAATGGCCAGGCGCAGGATGTTGCGGTCCACCGTGGCCAGCCGTTCGATCCGCCAGTTTTCCGCCAGTTTTCCGATCAGCGCGTCGATCGCTTCGGCCTGCGCGACCGCGCCCTCGAACAACTGATTGGCAAAACGGCGCGTCTCGTCGGTGGCGCGCGCCGATTTCCAGAAGAACTGCTCGACGCGCGCGGGTGCTTGTCGCGCCATATCCCACTCGAACAGCATCTGCAGGGCGAACTCGCGCGATTTATGGCGGAGGGTCATCGGCGGCGGCGCGCGCGGGCGCCCGAGGAATTGTTTGCAAGTTTCTGCGAGAGCCGGGCCATTTCGATCGCGCCGAGCGCGGCGTCGTAGCCTTTGTTGCCGCTCTTGAGGCCGGCGCGGTCGATGGCCTGTTCCAGCGTGTCGCAGGTGAGCACGCAGAACGCCATGGGCACGCCCGTATCGAGCTGCGCGAGCTGGATGCCGCGCGCGGTTTCCGAGGCGACGTAATCGTAATGCGACGTCTCGCCGCGCAGGATGCAGCCGATGCAGATCAGCGAATCGAAGCGGCCCGTGGCCGCGAGTTTCTTGGCCGCCAGCGGAAGTTCAAACGCGCCGGGAACGCGGACGATCTCGATCTGGCGGTCGGCAGCGCCGGAGCGCCGGAGCGCGTCGAGAGCGCCGGCCAGCAAACGGTCGGTGATGAAGCTGTTGAACTGGCTCACTACCACGCCGAAGCGCAGCCCGGTTGCATTCAGCTCACCTCGTATTGCGCTGGATTTACTTTGTCCTGCCATTCGTCAGCACCTGGGAAGCTAGGGAGTCGCCAGCGGCACGAGAAGATTGCCGCCGCGCTGGCGCGCCTCATCCATTCCGGATTCGGCGCGGTTAATCCATTCCGTGACGCGGTCTTCGGTTTCATCCCCGGGGCGCGTGGAGGCCTGGGCCACCACGGCGCTCACGGTGGTGTCTTGGGCTCCCCACGGCGGCGCGATGGTCGCCGCCAACTGGCGGAGTTTTTCCGCCAGCGTGCGCGCGTTGGCCAGCGGCGTATCCGGCAGGATGAAGACCAGCGACCACGCCGTGTATTTCACGGCGATGTCGGTCTGGCGCACCGAGGTGGAGAGCGCGCGCGCCAACTGCTCGACGTATTGATCCACGGCCGCGTCGCCATGCTGCCGCAGAAGTTCTCCGCCGCGGTCGATCTGCAGGGCGATCAGCGAAATCGGCGTGTTCTGCGCCCGCGCCCGGTTCGATTCGGCCAGCAGGCAATCGATATAGCCGCCGCGACCCAGCTGTCCGGTCTTTTCTGCCGCGACCACCATGGACCGCAC